>NZ_JBWKNX010000010.1:0-140948 GCF_059415785.1 Brevundimonas sp. GW821-FHT10A07 | reverse complement strand
ACCTGTCCCATGGCTCTCCTCCAGCTCTGCCGGAGGCCTAACGCCGCCGGTGGGTTGGAGAGCCGTCCACAGCATCAACAGCGGAATCTGGCGGGCCGCCGAATTGCGACCCTGAGTCTTCTCGCGCTACGTTGCCGCTAACGTTAGGGGATCAAATCAGGTTGTGATCAAGGATGACGAATATCTCGAGAGGCTTGTAGCCGGAATCCACACGATCACTGGCGACGCTGCGGATGTTCGGTGGAATGAGATCATTAATGGCCGGCAGTTCGACGTCGTGGTCCGCTTTCAAATGGGGACGCTGCGCTATTTGGTGCTGATCGAGGTCAAGAACCGGAAACGTCCCGCCTCGGCCTCGGATCTGGACGCTTTCGTTTCCAAGGCGGGAGACCAGAGAGCCAATAAGGCCGTGTTCGTTACTGCGGCCGGATTTCAAGAGGGCGCAAAGACCGTCGCGCTTCGCCACGGGGTCGATCTTTTCACGATCAGCTTTGATCTGGACGAACTGACCATTCCAGCTGCGGCCGGAGCGATGGTGATGCGCAGAAATCCGGATGCCCCGGCCGATGCGGAGACGCAACTCGGGATCGGCGCACCCCGCATCGTGGCCTCGGTCCCATCGTTTGTAGTTGTCTATGAGACCGGTGCCCGTGCGACCCTGCCGAGCGAACCCACACAGATGAATTACTACATGGATCGCACGCGAGTCGGCGACGGTCGCTCCCTAATGGAGGTCGTACAGGGACAGCCCATTACGACGTTGAATGAAGGCGAGCGCCTACAACGCAGCGAGACTTTCCGGCCCGCCACCGCGCTCGTGCCGCCAGACGACTATTTCTTCCCTCACGGTCAGGCCAAGGCCCTAGAGTGGACGATCGTCGGCACGGTATCACGCATGATCACTGGCAACCTTAAGATCGATCCGAGTCTCTTCGCTGGACGGGTCTGCTACACCAATGTCCTAACCGGCGACGTCAGCCGGTTCGGTTTCGACGAACTTCCGCTGGGCACACGTAACGTCAAACCCGGTAGCTTCTACTTTAGCTATCATCCCCTGATGTACTATCGGTGCGATGCGGTGAACGGCGAAATCGTGACTTGGACGCTCGTGGAGAGCTTTCAGGCCGGTGAGCTGATCAGGGCGCGCTTCACCCAGGATATCGTCTATGCGTCGCACTACATCCCGGTGACGGACAGGGCGATCCAAGCGCGGCTCGAGCGTCGTTTCGCCGACTATGAGGCGCTCGTCGCTCGGGGAGAGGGTTAAGCCCGGCGTTGCGTCATGATACCCAGGTGCCGGTCTGGACCATTGCGCTGATGTCACCACAATGATCAGCTGCGTCGAAGCTGGCCGACTGAGCCTCCCACTTCCGTCATCCTAGGGCTTGTCCCTAGGATCCATACGCCCGGTATCGACGACAGAGCTCCCTGCGGACACACCGGGAGTCTGGATCCTCGCCACAAGGGCGAGGATGACGGTTCTATAGGCGGGTTCGCCGCGCGTCAGTCCTCCGCTGAGTCGTCTTTCAGTGTCTTGGCCTTGCGGCGTTCCAGCTGTTGGATGCTGGCGTCGGGGGTGGGCAGGTGTTCGGGCATGACGCCGCCCAGTTCGCCGATGGTGGCGCGGACTTTTCGGCCGACAGCGCGGTGGATGTCGTTGGCCTGAGCCTTGGTGCGGGCGCCGTCGCGTTTCAGCTTGTCCTCGGTCTGGGTGGCACGGAACAGGTTGGCGGCCAGTTCGGTCGAGCCCATGTGGTCGAGGATTTTCTGGCTCTTCTTCAGACCCTTGTGCATGTGGATGTCGCGCATCGAGCGGCCGCCGTACAGGCCGCGATAGCCGTGGTCCTGAAACACCGCATAGTCCAGGCCGGTGACGACCCCCGCCTGGCCGGCGGCAGAGGCCAGGGCGGTGTTATGGTGGGCCATTTCCCGGCGCAGCATCAGGCGACGGTCGTCCTCGGACAAGGCGCCGAAGGCGGGGTCGTCCTGGATTTCCTGGCGCCGGGTCTGGACGGCGAAATAGGTCTGACCTTCGGCGATAATCGGCTTGGAGGGGTCGCCGTTCTGGACGATCAGATAGCAGGCGTAGCGGGACAGGCGCAGGTCGGCGAGCTCGCGCTGCGCGCTGGAGCCGATCTGGACCATTTTGGTGACGTCACCGAAATGGTCGGCTGGGTCGAAACCGGCGGACGCCGCCGAGGTGCGGGCCTTCTCCACCACCGCCAGGAAGTTTCGGTAGTCCTGGTAGCCGAGGACGGGGGCCAGCTCCCGCGCCAGCCAGTATTCCGCCCCGTCGTCTTCACGGCGGATGGATTCAAACGAGTGCTTATGCGGCTGAGAGGGTTCGATTTCGGCCATGCTTGATGAGAACAAAGTAGCAACTTCAAGTCAATAGAGTTTCGCGTGAGAAGAGTGAGGCCGGTTCGTTCTCCGGGGGCGATTTGGTCCAAGCTACGCAGGGAATATCGCTTGACCGCGCCCAGCTTCAGGACGACCTTGAATCTCGTCAGGAAGATCAACACCGCCGACGGCGCGGCGTTGATCCACACTCCTGCCAGTCACGGTCCAATCCAAGGCTGCCATGTCACCGGAGAGATCCTACCTCTCCGGTGACTACACCGTCGCGTGACGTTCACAGCACAGTCTCGTTTGTGATGTCGGTCAACGCTGATTCGTTGGTCGATTCGCAGTTAAATTGTTTGACTCCGTCAAACGCTAATCCTGCTTGGGGAATTTGTTGTTTCGCTATTTCCTAGGGTTAGGCGAAGACCTATCCGGGCGGAATTTAAGCTCGAAGCCCCACTCGACTAAACCGATCTCCAGGTGCGGTTCTTCTACGAATCACTCGCCTCGGCTCAGGCAAAGCCCGACCACGTCGGGGCCGGTAGCCGCCTCAATGCGCGGCATCCCAGTTCGCCGCCGCCCGCGCCTCCACCACCAGCGGCACAGTCAGGGCCACCGCCGGGTCTGAGGCGGTTTCCATGACGCGTTTGATGACGGTTATGGCGCGGTCGGCCTCGGCCTCGGGGGTTTCGAAGACCAGTTCGTCGTGGACCTGCAGCAGCATGCGGGTGGTCAGTCCGGCCTCGGCCAGGGCGGCGGGCATGCGGATCATGGCGCGGCGGATGATGTCGGCGGCGGCGCCCTGGATCGGGGCGTTGATGGCGGCGCGCTCGCCGAACTGGCGTTCGGCGCCCGATTTCGAGTGGATGGCGGGGATGTGGATGCGGCGGCCGAAGACGGTGGAGACGAAGCCGGCCTGGCGGACCTCGGCCTTGGTCTTGTCCATATAGGTGCGGATGCCGGGGAAACGGTCGAAATAGGTCTTGATGTAGGCGCCGGCCTCGCCCTGATCGATGCCCAGCTGGGCGGCCAGGCCGAAGGCGCTGATGCCGTAGACGATGCCGAAATTGATGGCCTTGGCGCGGCGGCGGGTCTCGGACGGCATGCCCTCGACGGGGACGCCGAACATTTCGCTGGCGGTGGCGGCGTGGATGTCCAGCCCGGCCTTGAAGGCGCGTTTCAGCTCGGGGATGTCGCCGATATGGGCCAGGAGGCGCAGTTCGATCTGGCTGTAGTCGGCGCTGATCAGCAGATGGCCGGGGGCGGCGATGAAGGCCTGGCGGATTTCGCGGCCGGTCTCGGTGCGGATCGGGATGTTCTGGAGGTTGGGGTCCGAGCTGGCCAGGCGGCCGGTGGTGGCGGCGGCCAGCTGGTAGCTGGTGTGGACGCGGTCGGTGGCGGGGTCGGCGGCGGCGGTCAGGGCGTCGGTGTAGGTGCCCTTCAGCTTGGACAGTTGGCGCCAGTCCAGCAGGACGCGGGGCAGGGCGTGGGTGGCGGCCAGGTCTTCCAGCACGCTGGCGTCTGTGCCCCATTGGCCGGAGGCGGTCTTCTTGCCGCCGGGCAGGTTCAGCTCGCCGAACAGGATTTCGCCGATCTGGCGGGGGGAGCCGATGTTGAAGGGGCGGCCGGCGATCTCGTGGGCCTGGGCCTCCAGCTCGGCCATGCGCAGGCCGAACTCGCTGGACAGGCGTTTGAGGCGGTCGGGGTCGATGCGGACGCCGGCGGTCTCCATCTCGGCCAGGACGGCGGGCAGGGGGCGCTCCAGGGTCTCATAGACGGTGGACAGGCCCTCGCGCGCCAGCCGGGGCTTGAGGAGGCGCCACAGACGCAGGGTGACGTCGGCGTCCTCGGCGGCGTACTGGGTGGCGGGTTTCAGGGCGACGTGTCTGAACGACTTCTGGCTCTTGCCCGTTCCGGCCACGCTCTTGAACGGCACGGGGTCGTGCCCCAGATGCAGCCGCGCCAGCTCATCCATCCCGTGCCCGTGCAGCCCGCCCTCGAGCACATAGGAGATCAGCATGGTGTCGTCATAGGGGGCCACGCGGATCCCCCGCCGCGCCATAACAGCAAGATCATACTTGGAATTCTGCAAGATTTTCAAGACACTAGAGTCTTCAAGCACCCCCTTCAGCTTGGCCAAAGCCGTCGCCTTGTCCAACTGCTGAAGCGGCTCCCGCGCCTCGCCCGGCTCCCCGAACAGCCCGCCCTCGCCCGCCTGGGGCTCATGCTCATGCGTCAGCGGGATGTAGCAGGCCTCATTCGGCCCCACCGCCAGCGACACCCCGCACAGCCCCGCATGCGTCGCCGACAGCGACGAGGTTTCTGTATCGAAACCCACCACGCCCGCCTCGGTTGTCCGCGCGATCCAGCGATCCAGCGCCTCTTCGGTCTGGACGCACTCGTAGGCCTCAAGGTCGAAGCTCTGGGCCTCGGCGGGACCTTCCACCACCTGGCCGTAGCGGGGCGTGGCGACCGGGGCGCTCAGGTTCGGCACGCGCTTGGGCGCAAAAGCGGAGGTCTCGCTGGGCCCCGCCTTGCCGTCGCCGACGCGGCGCTGCAACGACCGGAATTCCATCTTGTCCAGAAAGGCCGACAGGGCCTCTGGATCCGGATCGCGCACGGCGAAATCCTCGATCAGCTCGGGCGCCGGGGCGTCGCAGGTCAGGCGGACCAGCTCGCGCGACAGGCGGATCTGATCAGCGAAATTGATCAGGGTCTCGCGGCGCTTGGGCTGTTTGATTTCGCCCGCGCGGGCCAGCAGGGCGTCCAGGTCGCCGTATTCATCAAGCAGCTGGGCGGCCGTCTTGGGTCCGATGCCCGGGGCGCCGGGAACATTGTCGACGCTGTCGCCGATCAGGGCCTGAAGATCGATCATCTTCTCCGGGCCGACGCCGAACTTCTCGAACACCTCGGGCTCGGCCAGCCGCCGGTCCTTCATCGGATCCCACATGACGACGCCGCCGCCGATCAGCTGCATCAGATCCTTGTCGGAGGACACGATCACCGCCTCGCCCCCGGCGTCGCGCGCCTTGCAGGCATAGGTGGCGATCAGGTCGTCGGCCTCGTAGCCGGGCAGTTCGACGCAATGGACGCCAAAGGCCGCCGTCGCCTCGCGCACCAGGGGAAACTGCGGGACAAGATCCTCGGGCGCCGGCGGGCGGTGGGCCTTGTACTGGTCATACAGGGTGTTGCGGAACGTCTTGTCCGAGTGGTCGAAAATGGCGACCAGATGGGTCGGGCCGTCTGCGCCCTTCATGTCCTTCAGCAGCTTCCACAACATGTTGCAGTAACCCTGGACCGCCCCGACCGGCAGGCCGTCGGACTTGCGCGTCAGCGGCGGCAAGGCGTGATAGGCGCGGAAGATATAGGCCGAGGCGTCGATCATCCACAGCCGCAGGGCGGGGCCGTCCTGGGTGAGGGGGCGATCCTGTTCGGGGGCGGTCTGGGGAGCGGAGGCGTCGGTCATGGCCGGAACATAGGCGGCCGGAGCCGCCGCGTCAGCCGTCAGAATTCGGTCCAGCTGGATCCAGGGTCGCGCCGTCCCGGCTGGGCCTGTTGCTGACCCCAGCTGACGATCATCAGCAGCTTGTGACTGCGGATCCTGTACTCGCCGATCATGGGCAGGACCGCGCCCAGGGGAGCGCCGGTCTTGGCCTCGTACAGGAAGCCGGAAAACTCGGCGACGCCCACCCGGTCGCGATTGCTGTAGACCGAAAGTTCCGGCAGCGAGACGACGTTCAGGGTCTCGTTGATGGGAATCCGCATTTCCGGAAGACCGAAGACGCGGCGCATCTGTTCCAGCGACAGGGCGCCCGGCCGGATCTCGAACACGGCGTCGGACTCGTCCTTGTTGCGCGCCAGGCGGTATCCGGCGTCGGACAGGGCGGCGCGAATGGCGCTGATGGCGTAGCGCGAGCCCTCGCCCTGGAAGTAGGACTCATCGACGAAGATCGACGCCGCCGTCGGCAGGGGCAGGGACAAACCCTCCACCGCCTTGTCCGACGCCCGCGCCATCAGCAGCTGTTCGGTCGCGGTGCGGCCGATATAGGTCTCGGTGGTCGAGGCGCAGGCCGACAACGCCAGGGCCGCCGTCGATACCAGTGCGAGGTGACGCATCACCATGTTCCGGTATTGTCCATGGAGGCCCAGGGCTCGGCAGGGGCCAGGGGCTCGCCTTCCTGCAGCAGTTCGATCGAAATACCGTCCGGCGACCGGACAAAGGCCATATTGCCGTCGCGCGGCGGACGATTGATCACCACGCCGCCATCCATCAGCCTTTGGCAGGCGGCGTAGATGTCATCGACCTTGTAGGCCAGATGGCCGAAGTTGCGGCCGCCCTGATAGGTTTCCGGATCCCAGTTGAAGGTCAGTTCGACCTCGGGGGCGCATTCCGCCGCCGACTGTTCCAGGTTCTTGGGCGCCGCCAGGAAGACCAGGGTGAAACGGCCCTTCTCGTTCTCGGTGCGGCGCACCTCCTGCAGGCCCAGCAGGTCGCAATAGAAATGCAACGAGGCGTCGAGGTCCTGTACGCGGACCATGGTGTGCAGATAACGCAAGCGTGTGTCTCCGTCCGGGAGGCGCGGTTGACGCCCTCTATAGCCGCCAGATGGCGAAACCACGATTCAACTGAGGTGACAGGCTCAGCGGGCCTGTATTCAATGGGCCTCGGGCGCGCGGGCGGCGGGGCTCAGATATTCGCTCTCGTCGTGCGGATGGGCCGACAGGACGAAGCGGCGGTCGCAATAGCCGCACTCGATGAAGTCGTCCTCGCCCATGTCCATATAGACCAGCGGATGGCCGAGGGCGCCGCCGCCGCCGTCGCAGGCGACGCGCTTGGTCGAAACCACGACTTCTTCGGGCGGAGGGATGATCGCATCGGGATGGCGGGGCGGCATTATTCGGCTCGTATCTTGGCGAGGAGGCGTCGGGCGCATACCTATGCGGCCCGTCCGGCGGCGTCAAACCGCCGCGCGACCCGATTTCTCGATCAAAGCGCCCCGAATGACCGATGCGACGACCCTGCCCGACAACGCCATCGAGGTGCGCGGGCTGAAGAAGACCTACGCCGGCTCCAAGAAGTCGGCGCCCAAGACGGCCCTGCGCGGGGTCGACCTGATCATTCCGCGCGGTTCGGTGTTCGGGCTTCTGGGGCCCAACGGCGCCGGAAAATCGACCCTGATCAACATCCTGGCCGGGGTGGTCAAGAAGTCGGAAGGCACGGTGACCATCTGGGGCCGCGACATCGACAAGGAGCCGCGCGACGCCGCCGCGGCCCTGGGCGTGGTGCCGCAGGAGATCGTCGCCGACGTCTTCTTCACCCCGCGCGAGTCGCTGGAGGTCCAGGCCGGCTTCTACGGCGTGCCGAAGAATGAGCGTCGCTCCGACGAACTGCTGGCGGCCCTGGGCCTGTCGGACAAGGCCAACGCCTATGTCCGCGCCCTGTCGGGCGGAATGAAGCGCCGCCTGATGGTGGCCAAGGCCCTGGTCCACAATCCGCCTATCCTGATCCTGGACGAGCCGACAGCGGGGGTGGATGTCGAACTGCGCCGCCAGCTGTGGGCCTATGTGCGCCAGATCAACGCCGAGGGTGTGACCATCGTCCTGACCACCCATTATCTGGAAGAGGCGCAGGAACTCTGCGACACCATCGCCATCGTCAACCGGGGCCAGGTGGTGGCCTGCGAGCCGACGCCGCAGCTGCTGCGCCGTCTGGACAGCCGCAATGTGGTCGTCACGCCCGAGACGCCCCAGGCGACGCCCCCGGTTCTGGACGGCTTCCAGGTCACGCCCCGTCCCGGCGGCGCCTTCGCCGTGACCTACAAGAAGGGGCAGTCGTCGGTGGAACAGGTCATCAACGCCGTCCGCGCCGCCGGCGTGACCATCGCCGACATCACCACCGAGGACCCGGACCTGGAAGACGTCTTCCTGGCCCTGACCTATGGCGACGCCAGCCAGGTCGATCCGACGAAGGACTAATCCACGTCCGCCAGGAATTCGAAGATCGCCGCCTTGGCCTCGGCTTCGTCCAGCATCGGGGCGTGGCCGACGCCGGGGACCTCGACATAGGCCATGGCCGGCGCGGCCATCTTCATCTTCTCGGCGATGGCGAGGCTGAGAAGGTCGGACTCCCCGCCCCGCACCAGCAGGGTCGGCTTGGTCTTCGCCAGACGCCGGAACATGGGCCACAGGTTGGGAACCAGGGCCTTGGCCCCTGCCGCCCGGATCGGAACCGAGATGTCCGGATCATAGTCCAGCCCGATCTCCCCGTTCGGCTGCTGGCGGAAGATGCGCCGCGCGAACCCGTCCCAGTCGGCGTCGGAATAGTGGGGAAAGGCGACCCCGTTGATTCGTTTGGCATAGGCCGCCGCATCGGCCCATGAGCCGATCTCGACGGGCTGGCCGCTGTAGGACGCGATGCGCGCCAGGCCATCGGGCGCCACCTCGGGACCGATGTCGTTCAATATGGCGGCGACCACCGCCCGGGGCTTCAGGGCCGTCAGGGCCATGGTGATCAGCCCGCCCATCGAGGTGCCGACGAAGACGGCGCGGTCGATCGCCGCCTGATCCATCAGGGCCAGCATATCTTTCGCATAGACATCGGGCCGGTAGGTCATCGGGTCAGACGCACGATCCGACAGGCCGCGCCCGCGCACATCGACGGCCAGGACGCGCCGTCCGCTCTGGGCCAGAAAAGGCGCGAGAGCGCCGAAGTCGGCGCTGTTACGGGTCAGGCCGTGAATGGCGATGATCGGCGGACGCGCGACGCCAGGCCCCGGCGCATAATCGCGCGCGAACAGGTCCAGACCGTCCGGGGATTTCCAGCGACGTTCGACATAGGCGGCGACGAGGGTCACGGGGCGCTCCTTCAACCAAGAAGGAGGAAACTAATTCACCGCACGAAGAATTGCGATGGTCAGGCGCCGATCAGTTCACGCACGAAGACGTCCAGGTCGCCGCCCTGGAACAGGAAGCCCGACACGCCCGCCCGCTGCGCCGCCTCGATGTCGCGCGGCTGGTCGCCGATCATGAAGGACTTCGCCGGATCGATGTCGTGATCGGCTATGGCCCGCAGCAGCATGCCGGGATTGGGTTTGCGGTCGGGATGGTCGGGATGGCGATAGCGTTCGTCTCGCGCCTCCGGATGGAAGGGGCAGGCGTAGACCGCCCCGATCACCGCCCCGTCCTGGGCCATGCGTTTGACCAGCAGGGCGTTGAACCCGTTCATCTGGGCCTCGTCGAACATACCGCGCGCCACGCCCGACTGGTTGGTGACGATCACCGCCAGATAGCCCAGCCGGTTCAACCGCCGCACCGCCGCCGTCGCGCCCGGGATCAGTTTCAGATGTTCGGGCAGATGGGGATAGCCGGAGTCCTCGATCAGGACTCCGTCGCGATCCAGAAAGACGGCGGGCAGACCGGTCATGCGTCGTGTCTCAGCAGTTCGGAAAAGGCGGTCATCAGGTGATACAGGCTGGAGGCGGGCGCGGCCTTGTCCGACGACGTCCCGTCCGCCTCATAGCTGTCGACCCACAGGCCGGGAACGGCCGTCGCCAGATGGGTGGCGAAGGTCGCCTCGATCAGGTCTGCGGCGGCGGCGTCCCCGAAGGTCAGGGCGGTGCGGACAGCCTCCGTCTGAGCCCACAGACGGCGTCCGGCGTGGATCGGCGCGCCGTCGGCGTCCATCTCGCGGATCATGAAGCCGGCCTTGAGCCCCTGGGCGACGGCGCGGCGATGCAGGGCCTCCGCCGTCTGATCCAGGCCTGGGCCGGCGTCGAGACCGGCGATTTCAGCCTGACGCAACAGCCAGGCCCATTCCTCGAAATGGCCGGGTTCGACGATATGCCCGACGGCCGGATCCGGTCGCCAATCCTCGGTGAAATATTCGCGGATCGCGCCGTCGATCAGGAAACGGTCACGGCACAGGTCCAGCGCCATGCGCGCCGCCGTCTCGAAGACCGGGTCGGGCGCCGTCGCCTGCCAGGCCAGCATGGCCTCCAGCAGGTGCATGTGCGGGTTCTGGCGACGCGGCAGACTCGGCGGCAGGGCCTCATGCCAGCCGCCGTGCGGGGCCGCCATCAACCGATTGATCGCCCCCAGGGTCTCCAGCGCGAGGGGCCGGGCCCGGTCGTCGCCCAGCACCCGATGCGCGGCCGCCAGGGCGAAGAGCACGAAGGCCAGATCATAAAGGTCCGGCGTCTCGTCCACGACTGCGCCTGCGTCATCGGTCGCCGCGACCCACAGGCCGTCGTCGCGGCGACAGGCGGCGATCATCCGGTCCAGACCGGCCTGGGCCACCGCGCGCCCCGGCGCCCATCCCAGGGCGGCGGCTTCGCAGAAGACATAGATCTGACGCGCCTGAACCCGGGTGCGTCGACGCAGTCCCGTCCGCGCCCGACCTTCGAAATCCAGCTGTTCGAAGAACCGCCCCTGGCCGTCCACGCCCTGTTCGGCCCACAACGGCAGGGCCTGGTGAAACAACCAGTTGGAGACCTTGGTCTTGGCGGCGGCGAAAGCGGACATGGCGTCGGCTTAGAACATGATCGTTGCAATGGGCAACGCGAAGTGACGCCGCCCGGTTTGGTCTCCGCGTTCGATCTTGCTAGGACGGCGGCCACCCTCGCGGCCCGACCCGTCGTCCCGCCGCCCCCGATCCCCCCGGATCCTCGTGGAGAGCGCGTTCATGATCCCCTTCATCGACCTTCAGGCCCAGCGCCTGCGTCTCGCCGGCAAGATCGAGGCCGCCGTTCAGGAGGCCGTCGTCGGCGGCGCCTGGGTCATGGGGCCTCAGGTCCGTCAGTTCGAAGCCGACCTCGCCGCCTTCGGCCGGGCCAAGCACGCCCTGGGCTGCGCCAACGGCACCGACGCCCTGGCCCTGCCGTTGATGGCCTGGGGAATCGGACGCGGCGACGCGGTCTTCGTGCCCAGCTTCACCTTCGCCGCCACCGCCGAGGTCGTGCCCTGGTTCGACGCCGAGCCGGTCTTCGTCGACGTGGACGCCGACACCTACAATATGGACCCGGTCGCGCTGGAGCGCGCCATCGAGGGGATCAAGGCCGAGGGCCGCCTGACCCCGCGCGTGGTCATCGCCGTCGACCTGTTCGGCCAGCCCGCCGATTATCCGGCGATCAGGGCGATCTGCGACAAACACGGCCTGAAGCTGATCGCGGATTCGGCCCAGGGTTTCGGCTGCACCATCGGTGGCGAACATCCGCTGAAATGGGCCGACATCACCACCACCAGCTTTTTCCCGGCCAAGCCCCTGGGCTGCTACGGCGACGGCGGGGCGGTGCTGACCAATGACGACGAACTGGCCCAGCTGATCGATTCCGTCCGCGTGCACGGCAAGGCCGTGGCGGTGGACCTGAAGGACCGCACCTTCGACCACGACCCCAAATATCTGAACATGCGAATCGGCCTGAACAGCCGTCTGGACACGATCCAGGCCGCCGTGCTGATCGAGAAGCTGAAGGTGTTCGGTGAAGAGATCACGTGGCGCAACCGGATCGCCGCCCGCTACAATCAAGGCCTGCGCCCTCACGTCGCCAAGGTTCCGGACGTCCCCGCGGGCAATATCTCGAACTGGGCGCAATATACGGTCGAACACCCCGACCGCGACGGCCTGATCGCCCATCTGAAGGCCCATGACGTGCCGACCGCCGTCTATTATCCGATCCCGCTGCACCTGCAGCCGGCCTATGCGCATTTCCCGCGAGGGGCCGGCGGCCTGCCGGTGACCGAACGTCTGAAGGACGTGGTCTTCAGCCTGCCGATGCACGCCGACCTGGACGAGGCGACCCAGGACAAGGTCATCGCCGCCGTCGCCAGCTACAAGGGCCAAGCCTGATGCCGACCACCCCCGTCCTCAAGTTCGGCGTCGCCGGCGTCGGCGTCATGGGCCGCAACCATGCGCGCGTCGCCTCCGAGATGCGCGAGTTCGACCTGACCACGGTCTTCGACCCGGATGCGGTCGTCGCCGATGGGGTCGCCGCCGCCTATGAAGCGGCGCCGGTCACGACTGCCCAGGCCTTCGTCGACGCCGGCCTGGACGCCGCCGTCGTGGCCACGCCCAACCGATTCCATGCCGAAATCGGCGTCGCCCTGCTGGAAAAGGGCGTCCACGTCCTGGTCGAGAAGCCGATCGCCGCCACCGTGGCCGACGCCCAGCGGATGATCGACGCCGCCAAGGCCAACGACCGCGTCCTGATGGTGGGCCAGGTCGAACGCTTCAATCCGGCCGTGGACACGGTCAAGCGCGCCGTCGCCGACGACGAGATCATCTCCATCCAGATCACCCGCGTCGGCCCCTTCCCGCCGCGCATGGGCGAGGTCGGCGTGGTCATCGACCTGGCGGTGCATGACATCGACATCATCCGCCACCTGACCGGATCCGAGATCGTCGAGGTCCAGCCGCAGCTGGCCCGCACCCGCGCCGAGCGCGAGGACACGGCCCTGCTGCAGTTCCGGCTGGACAATGGCGTGATCGCCCACATCACGACCAACTGGGTCACGCCCTACAAGACCCGCACCCTGCAGGTCGCCACCAAGACCAAATTCATCGTCGCCGACCTGATCACCCGCCAGGTGACGGAGTATTTTGGGCAGCAGCCCGACGGCTCCTATTCGACCCGGATGCTGAACAGCTGGCCGGCCGAACCGCTGAGGAAGGAGCTGGAGGCCTTCGCCCGCGCCATCCACACCGGCGAGACCCCGGCGGTGACGGGCGAAGACGGCCTGCGTAATCTGGAAGTCGCCCTGCGCTGCCTGGGCGAGGCGTAAAGTCGCCGCAATGGCCGGGGAAGGAAGAGACATGCGCTCGCCCCTCGCTCCCGTTCTCATCGCCTTGCTGACCCTGTCGGCGGCCGCGCCCGCGCACGCCGACACCCGCTATCTGTCCTACAACGCCTCGGACCGCATCACCCAGGCCCTGACCAAGGGGATCACCCTCCAGGTCCGGCGCGGCCTGTTCGGGGCGATCAGCGTGGAACGGCTGTTCTCGACCACCGCGCGCGGTTCGGCCGACTTCACCCGGGGCGGACCGAACGAGGCGCGGCGCGTCCTGCCCGAGGGGGCGAACGAGAGCGACCTCTATGCCATCGAACAGAGCGGCGACGGACGGGGTCTGGCCCGCGCCCTGTGTCCCGGCGCGAACGACGTCTGGCTGGTGATGAGCCGCATCCGCGCGCCCCGCCCGCTGACGATACAGGCGGTCGGCCGCTGGGCCGACGGGACCTACCGCCATTGCGTGACGCTGAGTTACGACTGGCGCGGCGAATGGCAGACGGCGCCGGTCTCGCCGTTTGCGGACACGGACTCCTAGATCCAGCCCGTTCCGCCGACGGCGCGCCCTTTCGCCCGCCACGCCTGGTCGTCTATCTTCATGGCTGGAGAGGCGTTCGGAGAGACAGCGATGCGTTGGGCCCTGCCCCTGGCGGTTCTGATCGGCGTGGTCGCCGCCCTGCTGACCTGGACCCGGCCGGGCGCGCCCATCCCGTCGATCACCGACGCGCCGGTCACGGTCTATCTGCTCGACAACGGCTTCCACACCGATCTGGCCGTGCCCCGCGCGGCGCTGGAACGACGCGGCGGGCCGCTTGGACAGGCCGTCGCGGACCTGGCGCCCGGCGACTGGATTCTGATCGGCTGGGGCGACGCCGCCTTCTATGTCGATCAAAGTCCGATCTCGGACCGGCTGCCTGACGGCGCGCGCGCCTTCTTCCGGCCCGGCAATCCCTCCGTCATCATGCTGGACCCGGAGAGTCTGGACCCCCGCGACCGCCACGCCGCCGATCGACGCGCGGCCCTGCGCCTCCCGCCCGGCGCCTTCGACCGAATGGCGGGACGGATCGAGTCCTCGCTCGACCTCGCAGACGGGGGGCCGCGTGTCGCGACCGCTCGCGCCGGCGACGACGCCCGCTTCTTCGTCAGCCGGGAGAGCTTTTCGATCCTGCACCTGTGCAACCACTGGACGGCCGGTGCGCTGAACGCCGGCGGGGTGGCGATCCGCCCGGCGCGCTCGGCGTTTTCGGGCGAGGTGATGCGGTCCGTCAGAGCGGCGGAACTGGACAGGGCGGCTCCACACGCCTAGACCGCCCGACTTTCGCTTATCCGGCCGGGTCCGAGCCCCGGCGGGCGAACAAGAAGGAGCGGCCGATGGCCCACAAACAGCATACCCGCAATTCCTCCGGCCCGGCCGGTCCGAGCCAACGCCAGCTGCGCGCCGGCGAACTGATCCGTCACGCCCTGGTCGACATCCTGCGTGAGGAGGACATCCACGACGAGGCCCTGGCCGACGTGTCCGTCACCGTGACCGAGGTCCGCCTGTCGCCGGACCTGAAACACGCCACCTGTTTCGTCGAACCCCTGGGCGCCGGCGTCGAGGCCGCCGCGACCACGGGCCACGAGAGCGAGATCATCAAGGCGCTGAACGTCCACGCCAAATTCCTGCGCGGCCAGTTGGGCCGGCGTCTGGACATGAAGTTCACGCCGGACCTGCGCTTCCGCCACGACGAAAGCTTCGACGCCGCCAGCCATCTCGACCGTCTGTTCGAAGACCCCCGCGTCCGCGCCGACCTGGAACGCCGCGACGACGAGAGCGAGGCGTGATCATCGCATCCCTCTCCTTCCCCGCTCCGGGGAGGGGGGCTGAGCGCAGCGAAGCCGGGTGGGAGCGGCCAGGTGAGACATCATTGATTGGTCCAGCGAAGTCCATGCGCCTTTGCCGAGCCGCCCCCACCCCGTTGCTGCGCAACGCCCCTCCCCCGCAGGGGGAGGGAAAAGGTCGGTGTGCGCGCATGATTGGGGAGAGAATTTAGATGGCCCGCAAGAAGAAGGGCGACATCGTTGACGGCTGGGTGTGCCTGGACAAGCCGTTCGAGATGGGATCGACCGAGGCGGTCAGCCGCATCCGCCGCCTGTTCAACGCCCAGAAGGCCGGTCACGCCGGGACGCTGGATCCCCTGGCCAGCGGCATCCTGCCCATAGCGCTTGGCGAGGCGACCAAGACCGTGCCGATGATGATGGAGGCGCAGAAGGTCTATCGTTTCACCATCAACTGGGGCGTATCGACCGACAGCGTGGACCGCGAGGGCGAGATCATCGGCCGGTCCGACGTCCGCCCCTCGGTCGAAGCGGTGAAGGCCGCCCTGCCCGCCTTCGTCGGCGAGATCGACCAGACCCCGCCCCGTTTCTCGGCCATCAAGGTGGACGGCGCCCGCGCCTATGACCTGGCCCGCGACGGTGTCGAGTTCGAACTTCAGTCCCGCCGCGTCACCATCCATTCGGCCGAGGTCACCGACGCCCCGGACGCCGACCATGTCGAACTGACCATCCGCACCGGCAAGGGCGTTTACGTGCGCTCGCTGGCGCGCGACCTGGCGCTCGCCCTGGGCGCCGAGGGTCACGTAAGCGCCCTGCGCCGCGAGCGGGTCGGCCCGTTCAGCACGGAAAACGCCGTCACTCTGGATTCTCTTGAGGAAATGGTGCATAGGGGCGCCGCCTCGGAAGGCTTGCTTCCCGTTGCGACCGCCCTGGACGACATCCCGGAGCTGGCCGTGACGGATCAGGACGCCTTCTCGCTTCGGCAGGGACGCCCGATCGTTCTGCTCCCCCGTCAGGTGGAAACCCTCAAGGATCGCCTTTCCGGCGGTTCGCGAACGGTTTCAGCCTTTCAGGGCCAGACCCTCGTCGCTCTCTGTCAGTTGCGGGCCGGCCGGTTAGAACCCGACCGCGTTTTCAACCTCTAGGCCCGCGCCATCCGGCAAGGGCCGAGACCCCACGGCCTCAAGTAGCGCGAAGCGCGATAGGCCAAGAAAGGACTCTTCGATGTCGGTTACTGCTGAACGCAAGCACGAGATCATCGCCGATAACGCCCGCACCGCTGGCGACACCGGCTCGGC
Organism: Brevundimonas sp. GW821-FHT10A07; assembly: GCF_059415785.1. Taxonomy (NCBI): domain Bacteria; kingdom Pseudomonadati; phylum Pseudomonadota; class Alphaproteobacteria; order Caulobacterales; family Caulobacteraceae; genus Brevundimonas; species Brevundimonas sp. GW821-FHT10A07. The sequence goes on along the minus strand of NZ_JBWKNX010000010.1, from coordinate 124,710 downwards.
CGAGGTTCAGGTCGCGATCCTGTCGGAACGCATCTCCAACCTGACCGAACACTTCAAGACCCACAAGAAGGACAACCACTCGCGTCGTGGCCTTCTGAAGATGGTGTCGCAACGTCGCCGCCTGCTCGACCACCTGAACAAGGTCGACGCCGGTCGCTACCAGGCGCTCATCGCCAAGCTGGGCCTGCGCCGCTAAGGCGTCGGATCAGTGTAGAATACGCTTTCGAGGCGCGGGCGGTCACGTCCGCGCCTCGTTGTGCGACTAGAGACGACCTGTGCGCCGCAGGACTTACGGCGCAGCTGCGAGGGCCATGCCGGTCCTCTCCCGGTCGACCGCGATGGCGCGGCGACCTCTGGATCGAAGGACTGAACGCCGACGCATCCGCCCCCAATGATGGGACCCCGCACGGAATACGCCGTCCGGGATACGAAAGACGAAATATGTTCGATATCAAACGCAAGACGATCGAGTGGGCCGGACGCCCGCTGACCCTGGAAACGGGCCGCATCGCCCGCCAGGCCGACGGCGCCGTGCTGGCGACCTACGGCGAGACCGTGGTTCTGGCCACCGTCGTCTATGGCCGTTCGCCCAAGCCGGGTCTGGATTTCTTCCCCCTGACCGTCAACTACCAGGAAAAGACCTTCGCCGCCGGCAAGATTCCGGGTGGCTACTTCAAGCGTGAAGGCCGTCCCAGCGAGAAGGAAACCCTGGTTTCCCGCCTGATCGACCGCCCGATCCGCCCGCTGTTCGTCAAGGGCTTCAAGAACGAGACCCAGGTCGTCATCACCGTGCTGCAGCACGACATGGAAAACGATCCGGACGTGCTGGGCATGGTCGCCGCCTCGGCCGCCCTGACCATCTCGGGCGTGCCCTTCATGGGCCCCATCGGCGCCGCGCGCGTCGGCCTGATCGACGGCGAGCTGGTTCTGAACCCGACGGTCGACCAGATCCCGGGCTCTGACCTGGACCTCGTGGTCGCCGGCACGCAAGACGCCCTGATGATGGTCGAATCCGAAGCCAAGGAGCTGTCGGAAGAGAAGATGCTCGAGGCGCTGATGTTCGCGCACGCCGGCATGCAGCCGGTGATCGACGCCATCATCGATCTGGCCGAACACGCCGCCAAGGAGCCCTTCGACTTCCAGGCCGAAGACCACTCCGACGTCGTCACCTCGATCAAGAAGCTGGTCGGCGAGGACATCAAGGCCGCCTACACCCACCCCGGCAAGTACGACCGTCGCTCGGGCGTCGATGCGGCCAAGAAGACCGCCGCCGCCGCCCTGGTGAAGACCGACGAGAACCCCGAGGGCGTCGACAGCTCCAAGTTCGCGGCCGCCTTCAAGGAATGTGAAGCCGACGTCCTGCGTCGCGACATCATCGAGAACGCCCACCGCGTCGACGGCCGCGCCCTCGACAAGGTCCGCGCCATCGTGTCGGAAGTCGGCGTCCTGCCGCGCACCCACGGTTCGGCCCTGTTCACGCGTGGGGAAACCCAGGCCCTGGTCGTCGCCACCCTGGGCACCGGCGAGGACGAGCAGTACATCGACAGCCTGCAGGGCACCTACAAGGAAAGCTTCCTGCTGCACTACAACTTCCCCCCCTATTCGGTGGGTGAAGCGGGCCGCATGGGTTCGCCCGGCCGTCGCGAAATCGGTCACGGCAAGCTGGCCTGGCGCGCGATCCGTCCGATGCTGCCGTCGAAGGAAGACTTCCCCTACACCATCCGTCTGGTCTCCGAGATCACCGAGTCGAACGGCTCGTCCTCGATGGCCACGGTCTGCGGTTCGTCGCTGGCCCTGATGGACGCCGGCGTGCCGCTGATCCGTCCGGTCTCGGGCATCGCCATGGGCCTGATCCTGGAGCCGTCGGGCGAATTCGCCATCCTGTCGGACATCCTGGGTGACGAAGATCACCTGGGCGACATGGACTTCAAGGTCGCCGGCACCTCGGAAGGCATCACCAGCCTTCAGATGGACATCAAGGTCGCCGGGATCACCAAGGAGATCATGAAACAGGCCCTGACCCAGGCCTCGGCCGGTCGCCTCCACATCCTGGACGAGATGTCCAAGGCCATGGATGCGCCGCGCGCCGAACTGGGCGAGCATGCGCCGAAGATCGAAACCATCAAGATCGCGGTCGACAAGATCCGTGAAGTGATCGGTTCGGGCGGCAAGGTGATCCGCGAGATCGTCGAGAAGACCGGCGCCAAGATCGACATCGGCGACGACGGCACCATCAAGGTCGCCGCCAACGACCAGGAAAAGATCGACGCCGCCAAGGCCTGGATCCAGTCCATCGCCTCGGAACCGGAAGTCGGAACCATCTACTCCGGCAAGGTCGTCAAGGTCGTCGATTTCGGCGCCTTCGTGAACTTCTTCGGCGCCAAGGACGGCCTGGTCCACGTGTCCCAGATCGCCCTGGAACGCGTCGCCAACCCGGCCGACGTCCTGTCGGAAGGCCAGGAGGTCAAGGTCAAGTTCCTGGGCTTCGACGATCGCGGCAAAACCAAGCTGTCGATGAAGGTCGTCGATCAGACCACGGGTGAAGACCTGACAGACAAGATCAACGCCGAACGCGCCGAGCGCGGCGAAGAGCCCCTGTCGGACGACACCGGCGGCCGTCCCAAGCGCGAAGGCGGCGGTGATCGCGGCGGCGACCGCGGTCGTCGTCGTCGCGACTAGGACTGAGCCACACGGCTGAATGAGAAGGCCCCGCCGGCGACGGCGGGGCCTTTTTCATGGCGGCCTGTCCTAAGACCGGCACGCCGCCGGCGGATCGCCGTCGCGCGCCCACAATTTGCAGAACCGGTCGATCTCGCCCTGGATCAGGTCGCAGGGGTTGGCGGCGTTGCAGGGCGGGTGGGTCGCAGGGCTGACCTGGATGCAGCGTTCGACCAGGCGCGCGGACGCCGCCTCGCCGATCTGCTCACGACAGGGGATTTCACTGGCGGGAATCCGCTCGGGCCTCATGTCCGGCCCTTCCGGAATCCGGGCCTGAGCGTCTTCCGACGGCGCCGGCGTCGGCGCTGCGGGGGTCCCGGCCGGGGCGGGGCCAGGAGCGGCGGGGCTGGGGACCGCCGAGGAAACGGTCCCAGAGGAAGAGGCGTCAGAGGAAGAGGCGTTGGGGGCGTCGCTTCCGGGCTGACAGGCCGCGACCGTCAGGGCGAAGGCCAGAACGGCGGCTGAGGCGGAACTGATGAACAGGGGGCGGCGCATCGGCATCTCCGGGCAGGGGCGGGATCACCCAGACGATGACCCGTCCCCTTAACGCGCGAAAGCCCCTATCGGCGCCCCGCCTCCAGCGCAGCCTTTTGCAGGGCGAACAGTTCGGTGCAGCCGATCTCGGCCAGGGAGAAGAGGCGGTCGAACTCGGCGCGGGAGAAGCCGCGCTTCTCGCCGGTGGCCTGGACCTCGACGATCTGGCCCGCGCCGGTCAGGACGAAGTTGGAATCGGCCTCGGCCTCGGAATCCTCTTCATAGTCCAGGTCCAGCACCGGCACGCCGTCGCAGACGCCGCACGACACGGCCGCCACCTGGTCCAGGATCGGGTCGGACTTCAGCACGCCTTCGTCGCGCAGATAGTTGAGGGCCGAGGCCATGGCGACCCAGGCGCCGGTGATGGAGGCGGTGCGGGTGCCGCCGTCGGCCTGGATGACGTCGCAGTCCAGCACCACCTGACGCTCGCCGAGCGCCTTCAGATCGACGACGGCGCGGAGCGAGCGGCCGATCAGGCGCTGGATCTCCTGCGTCCGGCCCGTCTGTTTGCCGGCGGCGGCTTCGCGGCGGCCGCGGGTGTGGGTGGCGCGGGGCAGCATGCCGTATTCGGCCGTGACCCAGCCCTGGCCCTTGCCGCGCATCCAGCCGGGGATGGTCTCCTCGACCGAGGCCGTCACCAGGACCTTGGTATGGCCGAAGGTGATCAGGCACGAGCCCTCGGCGTAGCGGTTGACGCCGGTCTCGATGGTCACGGGACGCAGTTGATCGTCGGTGCGTTGCGAATGGCGCATTGAGATGAGTCCTTGGAAGCGGGGGCTGCGGTGCTTATCCTGAAACCGTGAGCCTGTATGCCCCCAAAACTCCGCCGTTCGACGGCGCCCAGATTACGGGCCAGTCTCTGGCAGGGCTGGCGGGGCTGGATGCGCGCGCGCGCGACATCTTCCGCCGCATCGTCGAATCCTATCTGGAGACGGGCGAGCCGGTCGGGTCGCGCACCCTGTCGCTGGGCGGGATCGCCCTGTCGCCGGCCTCGATCCGCAATACGATGCAGGACCTGACCCTGGCGGGCCTGCTGGCCGCGCCGCACACCTCGGCAGGCCGGATCCCCACCCATGCGGGCCTGCGCCTGTTCGTCGACGGCCTGCTGGAGGTCGGCGACCTGACGAAGGAGGAGCGGCGCGAGATCGACGGCCGGCTGGCCGGGCGCGGCCGCAACTTCGAATCCGCCCTGGACGAGGCGTCGAACCTGTTGTCGGGCCTGGCGGGCGGCGCGGGCGTCGTGTCCAGCCCGGTGCGCGAGTCCGGCGTCAAACACGTGGAGTTCGTCGCCCTGGGCGGGGATCAGGCCCTGGCGGTCATCGTCGCCGACGACGGCACGGTCGAAAACCGGATCATGACCCTGGCCGCCGGGGTCACACCCTCCACCCTGGTGGAGGCCTCCAACTTCCTCAACGCCCGGCTTCGCGGCCGGCCCTTCGCCGACGCCAAGCGCGAGATGACCCAGGAGCTGGAGATCGCGCGGCGCGAGCTGGACCAGACCGCCGCCCGCCTAGTCGAGGACGGGTTCGCCGCCTGGTCCGGCGGGCCGGACCGCGAGCGCGCCCTGATCGTGCGCGGCCGCGCCAACCTGTTGCAGGAGGGCGAAAGCCTGGCGGATCTGGAGCGGGTCCGGGTCCTGTTCGACGACCTGGAGCAGAAGGAACAGCTGATCGGCCTGCTGGACGGGGTCGACGCGGCCCAGGGCGTGCGAATTTTCATCGGCGCCGAAACGCGGTTGTTTTCACTTTCGGGTTCCGCCGTGATCGCGGCGCCCTATATGAGCGGCCGACAGCGGGTCCTGGGCGCCATCGGCGTCATAGGCCCCGCAAGATTGAACTACGCCCGTGTCATCCCGTTGGTGGACTATACCGCCCGGGTGCTGGGCCGGATGCTGGACGGGAACGACAAGTGAGCGACAAGCCCCTTAACGACGACTTCAACGAGCTGGACGCCGATATGGCGGAAGTGAACGCCGAACACGGCCTGGACGCCGATCCCTCGGACAATCTCGCGCCGCTGGACGCCGTCATCGCCGAGCGCGACGAGTGGAAGGACCGCGCCCTGCGCGTCGCCGCCGAGATGGAGAACCTGAAGCGGCGCGCCGAGACGCAGCAGAACGACGCCCGCGCGTTCGCCATCCAGCGCTTCGCCAAGGACCTGCTGGGCGTGGCCGACAATCTGGAACGCGCCCTGATGGCGGCGCCCAAGGACACGGACGGCCCGACCGTGGCCCTGGTGACCGGTCTGGAAATGACCCAGAAGGCCCTGCTTCAGGCGTTCGAGACCAATGGACTGAAGCGCGTCTCGCCCGAGGCCGGCGAGGCCTTCAACCCCCATCTGCACCAGGCCATGATCGAACAGCCGTCGGACACGGTTCCCGGCGGCGCCGTGCTCCAGACCATGCAGTCCGGCTTCGAACTGTTCGGCCGCACCATCCGCCCGGCCATGGTCGTGGTCGCGGCCAAGGGATCGGGCGCGCAGGGCGCCAACCCCTATGGCGCAGCCCCCGCGCCCGAAGGCCAGACCTTCGACGGCAAGGCCTGATGTGAGGACGTGATTGGTGAGGGGTGAGTAGTGAGCTGCGGTGTCTCCGCAAGCCGCTCACCTCTTGCTCACGACTCACCATTCACCAGTCACTCCCCCCTCAGAACCTTCGCCGCCATCCGCCGATCAAGGCGAATTCCGGCGCGGCGTCCGCAACATGGCGCGGCTGACGGCTGGCCACGGCCTGGATCGTCAGGTTTGAGCCGTCCCACAGACTCCGCTCGCCGCCCAGGATGAAATCGATCTGGCGACCGCTCGGCGTGGCCGAGAAGCTGCGGCGCGAATAGGTCAGGGGGTCGAAATACTCGACCGGCACATCCGCCAGCCAGGCCGAGAAGGCGCCGCTTTCGATCCGCAGCGGCTGCGACAGGGTGAAGCTGATCCGGTCGCAGAGCGCCGAACACCCTGTCAGCAGGCCCAGACGCCAGTTCGAACTGATCGCGGCCTGGTCCATCGACAGGAACCGGCCCTCGCTCCGGGTCGAGCCGACGCCGGCCTCGCCGATCAGGGCCAGGCCGGGCCTCAGGGTCCAGTCGCCGCCCACCGCATAGAAGCGGGTGCGCGACGGCAGGGCGAAGTCCGATCCGCCGGGCAGGAAGGCCCCCAAGGGCCCCAGACGCTCGTCCAGGCCGCCGATGCTGACCGACAGGCCGCCTTCTGCGCCGCGCCAGGCCAGGGTGGCGCGGCTGTAGCTTGAAGCCTCTGCCTCGACCCGCCTCAGCGGCATACGCCGGTCCCCGCCCCCGCTCTCGGCCGCAAGGGTCAGCGACCCGAACTGCAGGGCGCCGCGCGCCGCATGATCCGCCTGGGCCAGGGCGGCGAAACCGTCGCCGGCCGCGTCGAAGGGCGACCGCGCGCCGCCGCGACCCTGCCATGTGGCGAAACTCAGTCGGCCCATCTCCAGATCCAGCATGGCCTCCTGACGGGGTTCGTCGCCCAGCCAGGGCGCATCGGTCAGGTCATAACGCGGAGCGATGGGCTCGGGCGTCTCGACCGGCTGGGACGCCGTCAGGTTCAGGCGGCCGCCGTTCGGCAGGGCCAGCCGGGTCGTCGCCGTCCGGCTCGGCGCGAACGGCGCGGCCTGATACGAGCGGCTCGGCGCCGTCGGATAGGCCCCGCCCAGCTGGACGGCGAACATCCGGTCATAGCTGTCGAACAGGACGGTCCCCAAGGCCGTCTGGCGTGAGAAGGCGTCGCCGAAGGCGGGGCCGACGAAACTGCCAGGCTCGCTCTCGGCGACGATGGAGCCTCCGTCCGCCATCGGGGTCGAGCTCGTTCCTACCGGCCGGAAGGCGTTCGCCAGGTCCAGCAGGCCCCGGCCGTAGACGATGTCGGTCCCTGCGTCCCCGGCGTCGCGCGCCGTGTCGAGAAGGATGGCCAGGGCCTGACGCGCCGAAAGATTGGGGAAGGCGTCCATCAGCAGGGCCAGGGCCCCCGACACATGGGGCGCCGAGAAGGAGGTGCCGTTGATCCGCCAGCAGCGGGTCCCGTCGCAGCCGGTGATGACGTCCTCGCCCGGCGCGGAAATATAGGCGGCGGCCGTCGCCCCCGCGCGGTTCGAGAAGTCGGACATGACATTGGTCTCGCCGTGCGAACCGACGGCGATGACAGAGCCGGAGAACCGGGGATCCACCGCATATTGCGCAGGCCAGCCGGGATTGGCCTCGCCGTCATTGCCCGACGAGGCGACGATGACCGCCCCGGAATCGACCGCGCGCAACAGGGCCGCCTCGAAGGCGGAGCCCAGCCGACCATCGCCGCCCAGGGACATGTTGATGATCTTGACCCCGTTGGCCACGGCGAAGTCCAGGGCCCGGACCAGGTCTGAACTGCTGAAACAGACGTCGTCGTCCTCATCCTCACAGTCGGAGATGTCGGTGCGGATCGACAGTATGGTCGATTCATAGGCCACGCCGACCGAGCCCAGTCCGTTGAAGTTCGAGGCGATCACCCCCGACACCAGGGTTCCGTGGCTGTCGTTCGCGACATAGGGGGTGTTGCGGCCCGGAACCACGTCGGTCGAGGCGGTGGAAATCCGCCCGACCAGATCGGCCTGGCTGTTGCTGACGCCGGAATCGACCACAGCGACCGTGACGCCGTTTCCGGTGGCGCCGGCCTGCCAGCCGACCTCGGCCTTCATATTGGCCAGGCCGTAGTTCCGCAGATACTCGGTGGAGGACACCGAAGGGGGCGGCGGCGGAGGAGGGGGCGGCGGAGGAGGGGGAGGAGGAGGTGGTGGTGGCGGCACGACGGGCGTTACGACGCCCCCGCCGCCGCCTCCCCCGCCCCCACAGGCCGCAAGGGGAAGAAACAACAGGCCTACACCCAGCAGAACCGCCCTGCTTAACCGCAAACCGCCCATGTCACCCTCCCTGACGCAGAGCCCTCCGCAATGCGTCACATCAGTAGCAATTCAACTCCTTAACGCTTTGTCGAGGTGGGCCAGAAGTTTCGCCCATGCGTCCCGGGCGTCCGCCTCGGCGTAGCTGGCGCGGTAGTCGGCGTGGAAGCCGTGCGGCGCGTCGGGATAGACGATGATCCGGCTGTCGGTCTGGCCCGCTCGCGCCAGGGCCTCGCGCATCCGCTCGACGCTGGCCAGGGGGATGCCCTGGTCCTGGCCGCCGTACAGACCCAGGACGGGCGCCTTCAGGTCATCGGCCAGATCGACCGGCCGCGGCTGGCCGGATGAAATTTGCACCGGCGTCGCGTCGGGGGCCGGCGCCAGACGGCCGTACCAGGCCACGCCGGCGCCGATGACGGCGAAGCGCGCCGCCGCCTGCCACACCACCTTGCCGCCCCAGCAGAAGCCGGTGATCCCGACCTTGCCGTCCCGCGCCCACAGCTGCTGACTGGCCCAGTCCAGGGTCGCCGACAGATCGCCCATCACCTGCTCATAGTCGGCCGCACCGACGATCTGCATGATCCGGCCCATGTCGGACAGGGGCGCCGGATCCTCGACCCGGTTGAAGAAGGCCGGGGCGATGGCGGCGTAGCCCTGCTTGGCCAGGCGACGGCAGATGTCCTTGATATAGTCGTGGACGCCGAAGATCTCGGACACCACCACCACGACTGGAAAAGGCCCCTCGCCCGCCGGCCGCGCCACATAGGCCGGCAGTTCGAACCCGTCCGGCGCCGGATAGGTCACCTCGGCGGTCTCGAGCCCGGCGGCGTCGGTGGTGATGGGTCGGGCCTCCTTGGCCAGGGCCGCGACCGCATAGCCCGAAAAGAGCAGCCCCCCCAGGGCGCCCACCGCCCTGCGGCTCAGCTTCAGATCATCGGGGGTCTGGCCTTCGGGACGGATCAGGGTGGTCATGGGACGGCTCCAGAAACGGGGTGCCGCAGACCATCACGGCGCGCCGGGGGCGTCCAGTCAACTTAGGCGGAAGTCGATCCGATTGGTTTGGCGAAACAGACAGCCTCCGGTCGGCCGACATAGCGGCCATAGGGCGGAATTTCGCGATAGCCGGCGCGGAGATAGAAGCGCACGGCCAAAGTGTTGACGCGGCGCGTTTCCAGACGGATTTCGTCGTAGCCGAGGCTTTTCGCCTTCGCCTCCAGAGCCGCGAGCACGGCCGAACCCACGCCCTGTCCGGCGACCGCCGCGTACATGCGCTTGATTTCGGCGACGCCCGGCTGGAGCGGACGCAGGCCGCCGCAGCCTATGGCCCGCCCCTGCTCGTCCCGCGCCAGCAGGAAGGCGGCGCCCGGCCCCCGAACATCGTCCTCGTCGAACGAGGCCTGGCCGCTGGAGCCCGTGATCGCCGCCAGTCGCTGGGACAGGGCGGCGATCAGGACGCGGGCGTCGCCATGGTCGGGGTCGGCGTCCTCGATAAGGATCACCCGGGGTCGATCCTCAGTGCCGGAAGACACGCACCCCGGTGAAGGCCATGGCGATACCCTGCTCGTCGGCGGCGGCGATGACCTCGGCGTCGCGCATCGAACCGCCGGGCTGGATCACCGCCGTGGCCCCGGCCGCGACCGCTTCCAAGAGGCCGTCGGCGAAGGGGAAGAAGGCTTCGGAGGCGCAGGCCGAACCCTGGGCCAGGGAATGGGCCAGTCCCTTGGCCTCGCCGGCCTCCTTGGCGCGGATCGCGGCGATACGGGCGCTGTCGCGACGGTTCATCTGGCCGGCGCCGATCCCGGCGGTCTGGCCGTCCTTGGCGTAGACGATGGCGTTGGACTTGACGTGTTTGGCCACGGTGAAGGCGAACAGCATGTCCTGGATCTCGGTCGGGGTCGGCTGGCGCTGGGTGACGATCTTCAGGTCCGACGGCTTGATCAGCGACCGGTCGCGGCTCTGGACCAGGAAGCCGCCGGCGACCGAGCGGAACACCTCGCCCGGCCCATGCGGATCGGGCAGGCCGTCCGTGATCAGCAGGCGCAGGTTCTTCTTGGCGGCGAAGACGGCCTTGGCCTCGTCATCCGCGCCGGGGGCGATGACGACCTCGGTGAAGACGCCCGTGATGGCCTCAGCATCCTTGCCGGTCAGCGGCCGGTTGACCGCGATCACGCCGCCGAAGGCCGAGACGGCGTCGCATTCCAGCGCACGGGCATAGGCTTCCGACAGATCCTTGCCGACCGCGACGCCGCAGGGGTTGGCGTGTTTGACGATGACCACGGCCGGGGCCTCGAACTCCGCGACCAGTTCATAGGCGGCGTCGGCGTCGGCGATATTGTTGTAGCCCAGCTCCTTGCCCTGGATCTGGGTCGCATGGGCCACGCCGGGACGCGCCTCTCCAGTGCGGTAGAAGGCGCCGGTCTGATGCGGGTTTTCGCCGTAGCGCAGGGTCTGGGCCAGAGAACCGGCGATGGACTTGCGGGCCGGGGCCGCGTCCTCGACCTGGCTTGCGAACCAGCCGGAGACGGCGGCGTCATAGGCGGCGGTGCGGGCGAAGGCGCGGGCGGCCAGCCGCTTGCGCAGAGCCAGATCGGTCGAACCCTCCGCCTTCAACGCCTCGAGGATCAAGCCGATGGACTCGCCGTCGACGGCGACGGCGACATAGCCGTGGTTCTTCGAGCCCGAACGGATCATGGCCGGACCGCCGATGTCGATATTCTCGACCGCCGCCTCGAACGAGCCGCCCGCAGCAACAGTGGATTCGAACGGATAGAGGTCGATCCAGACGATATCGATGGCGCCGATGCCGTGGTCGATCATTGACTGGGCGTGATCCGCGGCGTCGCGCACCCCCAGAAGGCCGCCGTGGACCACGGGGTGAAGCGTCTTGACCCGACCGTCCATCATCTCGGGGAAGCCGGTCAGGTCGGCCACGTCCTTGACCGGCAGACCCAGTTTGGCGATCGCCGCGCGCGTGCCGCCGGTCGAGACCAGTTCGACGCCCAGGTCGTGCAGGGTGCGGGCGACATCTTCCAACCCGGCCTTGTCGGACAGGGAGATCAGGGCGCGTTGCGGCTTGACCCGGTCGGGGGCGGGCGGGAAGTCGGGAGCGGCGGGCATGGCGGCGTCCGTAAAGGCTGGGGGAGGATGGCGCGGCGTCTAGCACCGGGGCGCCCGTGCGTCACCCCGTATGCGGACGGATCAGAGCAGGCCGAACCAGCGAAGCGCGTTGAGGACCAGCCCAAGCGTGATCAGCGGACCGAATACCCGAAAGGTGTGACGCGTGCATCGCTCGGGAAAGAAGGTGTCATAAGGACCGTCCGGGCGGGCGCCGTAGCGGACGGCGACGGCGGTCAGAGGACACTTCAGGCCGCAGCCGACGAAGACCACGACCTCAATGGCCACCAGGGTCAGGGCGACGTAAAGCCACGGCCCGCTTCGCCCCGAAATCCCAGCGTAGAGGACGGCGAAAGAGGCCACGGACATGACGATATAGATGGCCGTATGCAGACCGCGCACGATCCGCAGGCGGCCGGCGTCGGTCACGTCGGATCACCGCTCGCGCCCGCCGGGCTCAGCTTCCAGCGAATCCGGCTCTCGCTGTCGGTGCGGGCCGAGCCGCGCACGACGATCTGCAGCGACCGGCGGGTCAGGCCGGCGTCGATATGGACGCTGGGTTCGATGGCCACGTCGGGGCCGTCGGTGCGGAACCACCAGCCCCGGCCCGAGGCGCCGCGCAGCAGGATCGAGCGACGATCCCGCGCCAGCGAGGCTTGGACCCCCGGCTCCAGATGGAAGCGGATGGCGTAGGGGGCCGCGATCTGGCGGATCATCTCCTTGCGGCCCGGCGTCGGGAACAGCTTCTCCTCAGCGCGCAGCTCGTCCATCCGCTGGTCCAGATAGAGACGGCGCTGGTGGTTCAGGCCGAAGGCCTCGTTCCAGCCGTCGTGCTCCATGTCCAGCCAGACCGCGCCGTCGCCGTCGCGCTGATCGGTGGTGACGTGGATCGGCGGGCCGACCAGGCGTGGACCCAGCAGCTCGCCCTTCCAGCCGCCCAGCGGCTCGTTCAGCGACCGCTCGCCCAGGGTCAGGGTCGAATGGCCGGGCGTCAGCCGCAGGGCCTGACGATCCGTCGCCCGCGGGGTCCAGCCGGAGCCGGTCACCAGCCGGTCCTTGCCGCAGGCGATCTCCAGCGCCATCGGCTGGGCGCAGGCGGACGCCCCCCAGGCGCCCCCAGCCGGCGAGGCGGCGTCGGCGATGATGGCCAGCAAGGGGCTGGCGATCCGCGTCAGGCCGGCGACGGTTCCGGTCGGCGGATGAGCGGGATCGCCCTTGGTCGCGGCGGTCTCGTCATGGGCGCGAGCGGCGGCGACACGGGCGACGGTGGACGGTCCCCCGCCCTGGAAACTGGCCAGGCGGCCGTCGGGCAGGGTCAGAAGCCGCAGGCCCTGCGTCAGGCGGGCGATGGCGCCCGACACGGCGTCTGGCGTCGGCTCGGACAGCTGGGCCAGGGCGTCGTCCAGGGTCAGCAGGTCGAGCAACAGCTCCAACCCGGCCTCGGGACTGCGTGACGCATGGCCGCCGTCGTCCAGGACCGTGGTCTTCAAGGCGCTCGTCAGGCCGGACAGGGCGCGACGCCGCAAGGCCTGACCCGGCGCCCCGGCCAGGACGCAGCCGCCGACAGCCGCCGCCGTCAGTCGTTCGGCCCGGGTCGCCAGACCGCCGGGCGGGCGCAGCAGCTGTCGGGTCTGGCGCGCCAGGCTGTCGGCCAGTTTCAGCCGTTCGGCCTCGGTCGCCACCGCGCCCATCTTGCGGGCTGCGCAGGCCAGGTTGATCACCCGGCGCGGCAGAATTTCGGGACCCCAGGCGAAGGGCGACCAACGCGCGAAGGTGTCCGCCCAGGCGAGCGTCAGACGCAAGGCCTCGCGCGCGCCCCGCTCCCCCTGGGCCATCAAGGCCGGCAGCCAGTTGAAGGCATGGAGTTCTACGGCGAAGGGACGCGACGGGCTGGGGCGGTTCCACGGATCCGCCGGCGCCTCGACCTCCATCGAGGCGCCGGCCAGAACGAAACGACCGACCAGCAGATTCTTGCCCGGCGCGGGATCGTGGGGCCGGAAATCGCGGGGCGTGGCCGCGAAGGCCGTGACCTTGCCCCCGCCCAGGAACGGGCTCAGCGTCAGGCTGTAACCCGGCAGGCCGTACAGTTCGATCCACAGTTGACGGGTGACCAGGCGTCCGGCGATGGCCGGCCACAGGCCCGGTCCCGTCACCGTCTCGCCCGACCGCACCGGGGTCCGCACCGGCGCGCCGGCCAGACCGGGGATCTGACCCGAGGCCACGTCGGGCGTGGCTTCGGCGCCGCGCGGGGCGAAGGGACTGATCGGGTTCACGCGGCGGCCGGGACGGCCTTCAGGGCGGCGATATTGGTCGCATAGTCGCCCTTGAACACGAAGGAGCCGGCGACCAGGGCGTCGGCCCCGGCCGCGACGCAGGCCGCCGCATTGGCCGAGGTCACGCCCCCGTCCACCTGTAGATGGGCCGTCGATCCGGCGCGGTCCAGAATGGCGCGGGCGCCGGCGATCTTGCGCAGCGAACTGTCGATGAATTTCTGTCCGCCGAAGCCGGGATTGACCGACATGATCAGCACCAGGTCCACCAGATCGACCACCTCTTCAAGGATCGACAGGGGGGTGGCCGGATTGAACACCACCCCGGCCTTGGCCCCCAGCTGACGGATGCGGCCCAGGGTGCGGTGCAGGTGCGGCCCGCTTTCGGGATGGACGGTCAGCAGGTCCGCCCCGGCGTCGCGATAGGCTTCCAGCCACGGATCGACCGGCGCCACCATCAGGTGCACGTCGAACGGCAGGCTGGTGTGCGGACGGATCGCCTTCACGATGTCCGGCCCCAGGGTGATGTTGGGCACGAAATGCCCGTCCATCACATCGACATGGATCCAGTCGGCGCCCGCGGCTTCCAGCGCGCGGACCTCTTCTCCCAGCCGCGCGAAATCGCTGGCGAGGATGGACGGGCAGATCAGGGGGGTAACGGCCATGGCCACGGGATAAGGCGGCGAGGCGGGTCGAGCAACCGGCTTGGCGAAGACGATCCGCCGTGTTCTACTCTTGTTCACGCCAAATCCACCCTGGAAGCCCCGATGTCGATGGAAGACCTGTCCGCCGCGGAACCGGTCCGAGTGTTCGAGGACGGGTCCGGCGACCGCTTCCTGATCTATGGCGCCCATGACGGGGCGCGGGTCGAGATCCGCTTCGACGGCGACGCCCTGTGGATGAGCCAGGCCCAGATCGCGGGCCTATTCGGCCGCGACGTCTCCGTGATTTCGCGCCACATCGCCGCCATTCTGGAAGAGGGCGAATTGGGCGAGGCCGCCGATTTGCATTTTATGCAAATTAAGGGGCCGGCAGATCGCATGGTCAGGGCCTACAGCCTCGATATGGTGATCTCGGTCGGCTACCGGGTCAGTTCGGCGCAGGCGACCCTGTTTCGTCGCTGGGCGACGGCGGTGTTGATCCGCTTCGCCACGCGCGGCTTCGTCGTCGACGCCGAGCGGATGAAGGCTGGTGGCGAGCAGGATCGCATCCGCGAACTGCGCGACATCATCCGCGACATTCGCAGCGAGGAAGCGAATCTCTATGCGGAAATCCGACGCATCTGCAGCCTGTGCCAGGATTATGACCCCAAGTCGGACGCTTGGCGAACCTTCTATCGCAATACCCAGGCCAAGCTCTGCTTCGCCGTGACAAGCCAGACGCCCGCCGAGGTGCTGGTGGCGCGCGCAGACCCGGCGGCGGCCGACATGGGCTTGCAGACCTGGAAGGGCGAACGGATCGGCGCGGCCGATGCGACCGTGGCCAAGAACTTCCTGGCGCCGGGCGAGGTGCGGGAGTTGAACCGGCTGACCGACCTTTTGCTGACCATCTTCGAGGATCAGCTGGAGACCAGCCGTCTGACGACCATGGCCGAGGCGGCGGCCCTGCTGGATGCGCAGTTGAAAGGGCTGGGCCGCGTCGTACTTACCGACGGCGGGCGCGTGTCCCGAGACGACGCCGACCGCTACGCCAAGGCGGCCTACAAGGCCTTCGACGCCGAGCGGAAGGCGCAGGAAAAAGCGAGGATCGAGCGGGATTACGCCGAACTGCGCAAATCCGCCGACACCCTGTCCGCGTCGAACCGCGCGTCTCGAAAACCCTAGGCGATCCGTTCCAGCTTGGCGGCGAAGAAGCCGTCCAGGCCGCCGTGTTCGGCCCACATGGAGGGCAGGATGCGCAGCCAGCCTTCGGGCGTCAGGGCCTCGGGCGGGGCGCCCAGGGCCGCAGGGTCCGCCGCGACGGTGCGGAAACCGGGGTTGCGGCGCAGGAAGGCGATGACCTGGGTCTCGCCCTCCTCGCGCTCCAGCGAACAGGTGCAATAGACCAGACGGCCGCCCGGCTTGACCCGTTCGGCGGCGGCGTCGAGCAGCCGGTGCTGGACATCGGCCAGTTTGGCGACCTCGGCCGGCTTGGTGGCGCGCAGGACTTCGGGGTTGCGGCGGAAGGTGCCCGTCGCCGTGCAGGGGGCGTCCAGAAGCACGGCGTCGAAGGTGCGGTCATCCTCCCAGTCCTCGGCCGGCACGGCGATCACCTCGGCGGTCAGGCCGGTGCGCCCGAGATTCTGGCTGAGGCGTTTGAGGCGCGGGGCCGAGCGGTCCAGGGCGACCACCGAGGCGCCGGCGGCGGCCAGCTGCAGGGTCTTGCCGCCGGGGGCGGCGCACATGTCCAGGGCGGTCTCGCCGGGCTTGACGTCCAGCAGACGGCCGGGAATGGCGGCGGCGGCGTCCTGGACCCACCAGTCGCCGTCGTCGAATCCGGGCCAGGTCGCCACGTCGCCGCGACGGCCGGTGCGGACGGTGCCGCCCTCAAGCGCCTCGCCCTCCACGGCGGCGGCCACGGCGGCGGGATCGACGCCGGGCTTGAGGCTGAGATCCGTCGCCGGCTCCTCGCGGGCGGCCAGGGCCAGGCCGGTCAGGGCGGCCTCGCCATAGGTCGCCTTCCAGCGGGCGGCGATCCAGTCGGGCAGATTGCTCTCGGCCGTAGTCAGGCCGGGGCCGTCGCGGCCGACGCCGCGCAGCACGGCGTTGACCAGATTCTTGTAGGGCCGGGTCTTGGGATCGCGCTCGGCCAGTTTCACGGCCGTGGAGACGGCGGCGAAGGCGGGGGTCTCCAGCACCAGGGTCTGGGCCAGGGCGATGCGCATCAGGGTGCGGACAGCCTCGGGCGGCGACTTCTGCAGGCGGCGGTCCAGGATCTGGTCGATCTCGCCCAGACGACGGAGAGCGGCCATGGCCACGGCGCGGGCGAAGGCGCGGTCGACGGGCTCCAGCGCGCGGGCGGCGGGTTGGGACAGGGCCTCGTCCAGACCGTTGCGCTTCTCGAGCGCCGCGTTCAGCAGAATGCCGGCGACGACGCGGGCCTCGACGCCGATGTCGTCCTGCGACGGAGCTTGCGCGACCTCGACCGGAGCCGGGCGCGGCCGGCCCTTGGTGGCCATGCGGCGGCCGCGCGCCTGTGAGCTGTGACCGCCACCCCGTCCTTCGGAACTCATACGGCCACCTGCGCGCCCAGCTCGACCACACGGCCGGGCGGGATATGGAAGAAGTCGGTCGGGTTGGCGGCGTTGCGCATCAGGAAGATGAACAGCCGGTCCTGCCACAGGGGCATGCCCTGACGCGCCGACGGGATCAGCGAACGGCGGCCCAGGAAGAAGCTGGTCGACATGATGTCGAACTTCAGCCCCTGTTTGCGGCACAGACCCAGTGCGCGGGGCACGTTCGGCGTCTCCATGAAGCCATAGGTGATGGTCAGCTTCTTGAAGTCGTCGTTGATCGGCTCCATCCGCACCCGGTCGGCTTCCTTGACGCGCGGCCGTTCGGAGGTGCGCACGGTCAGGATGACGTTCTTCTCGTGCAACACCTTGTTGTGCTTGAGATTGTGCATCAGGGCGACCGGCGCCACGTCGGGATCGCTGGTCAGGAAGATCGCGGTGCCAGGCGCGCGGTGCGGCGGTCGGGCCTGAAGCATCTCGATCAGGTCGTTCAACGGCAGGCTGTCCTTGCGGGTCTTGGCCGTCAGGATCTGGGTGCCGCGCACCCAGGTCCACATGATCAGGACCAGGCAGGCGCCCAGGACCAACGGCATCCAGGCGCCGTCCGGGATCTTCAGCAGGTTGGAGGTCAGGAAGACGCTGTCGATGAAGGCGAACGGAACCAGGGTCCCGGCCACCGCCCACATCGGCCATTTCCAGCCCTTGCGGATCACCGAATAGGCCATCAGCGTATTGACCAGCATGGTCCCCGTGACGGCCACGCCATAGGCGGCGGTCAGGTTGTGCGAGCTCTGGAACACGACCAGCAAGACCAGCACCCCGATCATCAGGAAGCTGTTGACCGCCGGCACGAAGATCTGGCCGGCCTGGGTTTCGGAGGTGTTGCGGATGTCGATGCGCGGCAGCAGGCCCAGTTGGACCGCCTGTTGCGTGACCGAGAAGGCGCCGGTGATCACGGCCTGCGAGGCGATGACGGTGGCGGCCGTGGCCAGGATCAGCATCGGCCAGTAGGCGAACTCGGGCACCATGTTCCAGAACGGATTTTCGGCCGAGCCGGGATTGTCGAGGATCAGGGCGCCCTGGCCCAGATAGTTCAGGGTCAGGCAGGGCAGGACGAAGGCCAGCCAGCCCATGCGGATCGGCGCCTTTCCGAAATGGCCCATGTCCGCATACAGGGCCTCCGCGCCGGTCACCGCCAGGAAGACGCTGCCCAGGATGATGAAGCCCAGGAAACCGTCCTTCAAGAGCAGCATGACGCCATAGTGGGGCGACAGGGCGCGCAGCACGCTGACGTCGTCGAAGATATGGTAGAGGCCCAGCCCGCCCAGGCACAGAAACCAGACGGCGGTGATCGGGCCGAAATATTTGGCCAGGCTGGCGGTGCCGCGCGACTGGGCCATGAACAGGGCGATCAGGATTCCGGCCGAGATCGGCACGATGAACGGATCGAGCTTGCCCGACAGGCCCGGCGCGTCCTGCAGGCCCTCGACGGCCGACAGAACCGAAATGGCGGGCGTGATGATGCCGTCGCCATAGAAGAGGGCCGCGCCGCAGACGCCCAGGATGAAGATCCAGGCGCTGCGCCGGCCGACCGCGAACTGGGCCAGGGCCATCAGCGACAGGGTGCCGCCTTCGCCCTTGTTGTCGGCGCGCATCAGGAAGAAGACGTATTTGAACGTCACCACCACCATCAGGGCCCAGAAGGCCAGGGAGACGACGCCGATCACGGCCAGGTCGCCGCCGACGCCCGACTGGGCGTGGGCGATGGCTTCACGCAGGGCGTAAAGCGGGCTGGTGCCGATGTCGCCGAACACCACGCCGATCGCGCCCAGGGTCAGGGCCCAGAAGCCGCCGTGCTTGGCGATCTGGCCCCCTGGAGCGTGGGACTCGGGTCCCGTGGCGTGGGTGGGTTTGTCCGGCGTGTTCGACGCGGCGGGGAGAGCGCCCGCGTCGTGGGGAGTATCCCCGGCCATGCGTATCCTCCGGGTCTCCGACGACAGGTCGAGCCCTTCAAAGCGGCGAGCCTTTAGGCCCATTCCGCGCCCGCTTCAATCGTGGGCGCGGGGATTCGGTTTCCCCTTGCACCACAAGGATTTGTGATTCGGTCCAGGAGCGCCTATTTTCCTTACAGGAACACAACCATGTCAGACAGCCAGCGCTTCCCCGTCGCCGCCCACGCCTTGGCCTATATGGCCCACAAGGGCGCTTTTTCGCCTGCCCAGGCGGCGCCCAGCGCCTTGCTGGCGGCGTCCGTCCCGACCAATCCTGTCGTGGTGCGGCGCGTGACGGCGCTGCTGGCCAAGGCGGGACTGATCGCCACCCGTCCCGGCGCCACCGGCGGGTCCTGGCTGCTGCGTCAGCCCGAGGACATCCGACTGGACGAGGTGCTGAAGGCGGTGAACGGCTGCGCCCACATCGGTTCGCCCCCCGCTGGGGCCAAGGGCTGCCCGATCAGCGAACATATTCCCCGCCAGGTCGCCAAGGCCCTGACCGCCGCCGACGAGGCCGCGACCGAGGCCCTGTCCAAGATCACCATCGCCGACCTGCTGGACGAGAACCCCGTCTCCCTGGCCGCCTATACGCCCCACGCCTCCTGCCCCGTCGCGGCGTGAGCATGGGACCTGGGCGGCGCCGGATCGACGCATGAAGCGGACGGTGCTGATCACGGGCGCCTCCGCCGGCATCGGCGCGGCCCTGGCCCGCACCTACGCCGCCGAGGGCTGGGACCTGATCCTGACCGCCCGGCGAGAAGGACCGCTCGTGACCCTGGCCGAGGCCCTGTCCGCCGCCCATGGCGTCGTTGCGACCATCCTTCCCGAAGACCTGTCGGACCCAGCGGCGCCCGAACGTCTGATCGCCGCCGTCACGGCGCGCGGCCTGACCGTCGACGGCCTGGTCAATAATGCGGGTTTCAGCCGCGTGACGGGCTTTCTCGACACCGACCTGGCCGCCCACCGCGCCATGATCCAGGTCATGCTGACGGGGCCGGTCGAGCTGTCGCGCCTGCTGTTGCCCGGCATGGTCGAGCGACGCTTCGGCCGGGTGCTGAACGTCGCCTCCCTGGCCGGCCAGATGCCCGCGACCGGCGGCGACACCCTGTACGGACCGATCAAGAGCTTCCTGATCAAGGCGTCCCAGGGCCTGTATCTGGAAACCTTGGGAACCGGGGTCCATGTCACGGTGCTGAACCCCGGCTACACCTTGACCGAGTTTCACGACGTCAACGGCTCGCGCGACCAGGTGTCCAGCGCCTATCCGGCCTGGATGTGGATGGACGCCGCCCGCGTCGCCCGCATCGGCTACGACGCCTGCGAGGCGAACCGGCCCAGCGTGACCCCCGGCGTCATGAACAATCTGATGGCCGGCCTGGCCCGCTTCCTGCCCGACGGCCTGGCGCTGCGCATGGTGGCGAACCACGCCAGGCGGCTGGACCGGCTTTAGCCGTCAGATGTGGATCGCGTGCCCCAGGGCGCGCAGGGACGCCTCGTGGAAGGCCTCGCCCAGGGTCGGGTGGACGTGGATGGTTCCCGCCACATCCTCCAGCACCGCCCCCATCTCCAGCATCTGGGCGAAGCTGTTGCTGAGTTCCGACACATGCTGGCCGACCGCCTGGACGCCCAGGATGCGGTGATCCGACTTGGAGGCGATGACCCGCACGAAGCCGCCGTCCTCGCCCGCCTCGATGGCCAGGGCGCGACCGATGGCGGCGAAGGGGAAGACGGACTGGATCACATCGTCACGGCCCGCGACATCGTTCGGACCCAGACCGGCCGAGACGATTTCCGGCTCGGTGAAACAGACGGCGGCGATGGCGACCGGATCGAACACCCGGTCGTGGCCCGCAATGATCTCCGCGACCACCTCGCCCTGGGCCGAGCCCTTGTGGGCCAGCATGGGTTCGCCGGTCAGGTCGCCGACGGCCCAGACGTTCTTCATTGAGGTGGCGCAGCGGTTGTCGATCTTCACGAACGGCCCGGCCATGGCCACGCCCATGTTCTCCAGACCCCAGCCCTGGGTGCGAGGGCGACGACCCACGGTGACCAGCACCTTGTCGGCGTCCAGTTGCAGCGGTTCGCCATCCTTGGTCGTGACGTTCAGCCTGCCGTTCCCGAACCCGCCGGCCCGCGCGCCCAGGTGCAGCTCCACCCCGTGCGTCTCCAGCCATTTGGCGACCGGATCGGTCAGGGCCTTGTCATAAAGGGGCAGGATTCGCTCGGCCATTTCGACGATGGCCACTTCCGCGCCCAGCTTCCTGAAGGCGATCCCCAGCTCCAGCCCGATATAGCCGCCGCCGACGACGACCAGCTTCTTCGGGACCTCCGACAGGCTCAGCGCCTCGGTCGAGGAGATGACGTCGCCGCCGAACGGCAGGAAGGGCAGTTCGACCGGCTCGGACCCGGTGGCCAGGATGACGTGTTCGGCGGTGATGCGGATGTCGCCGTCTTCGGTTTTCACCACGCAGGTCTTGGCGTCCTCGAAGGCCGCCCAGCCCTTGATCACCTTGACCTTGGCCTTCTTCAACAGGGCCGCGACCCCGGCGTTCAGCTTACGGACGATCCCGTCCTTCCACTCGACCGTCTGCTTCAGGTCGATGGCCGGCTTGGCCGCCGTGATGCCCAGGTTCCCGCCGCCGGCCGCCTTGGCCACGGTCTCGAACTTGCCCGCCGCATGGATGATGGCCTTGGAGGGAATACAGCCGACGTTCAGGCAGGTCCCGCCCAGCCCGTCGCCGCCGTCCACCAGCACGGTGTCCAGCCCAAGCTGGCCGCAACGAATACCGGCGACATAGCCGCCGGTGCCCGCGCCGATGATCAGGACTTTGGTTTTTAGGGTCTGGGTCATCGGGCCTTATTCTGCTGGTGGCGTCAGGCGATCAACGTAGCGTCGCGCCTCGTAAGAGTCGGCTTTCATAAGACCGAAGGCGACCCGTTCCTCGTCGAGCATGACTAAGACCTCATCTCCCACCCTTAGGCCTCTCATCTCTGAAGTCATGGTCGGTACGCACTGAGGCACCAAGTTCTCGCCTCGAATAGTGATCCTTTCGGGCGAGCCGCCTCGCGGGACATATCTGCGATCGACCTGCATGATGGGCCGCGACCAAGTGCGGCCGTCGTAAGTCGGCTCTCGAACGTGACCAATGCTGACCACGCGGCCGAAGACTAGCTGATCGGCTCGTTCGATCCACCGATCGTAGGTGATCTCGGGCCGAGGTTCGATGCGACAAGCCTCTGCGGCGCCGGCGATTCCCAGAGCCGCCGCCATGACCATTCCCAGGACCGACAGTCTCACGCCTTCACCCCATCCACAACGTCGCGGGCTGCTCCAGCAACCCCTTGATCCGCTGTACGAACACTGCCGCGTCATGCCCGTCGACGATCCGGTGGTCGAAGCTCGACGACAGGTTCATCATCTTGCGCACGACCATCTGGCCGTCGCGGACCACCACTCGTTCGGCGATCTTGTTGGGGCCGACGATGGCGACCTCGGGGTGGTTGATGATCGGGGTGTGGACCACCCCGCCCAGGGTTCCCAGCGAGGTGATGGTGATGGTCGAGCCCGACAGCTCCTCGCGCTTGGCCGTCCCGTCCTTGGCCGCGCCCGAGACGCGGGCGATCTCCAGCGCCGTATCCCAGGCGTCGCGCGCCTCGGCGTGGCGGACCACCGGCACCATCAGGCCGTTCGGCGTCTGGGCGGCGATGCCCAGATGGACCGGGGCGTGCTGGGTCAGGACGCCGGCCTCGTCGTCATAGTGGGCGTTGATCTGCGGCTGGTCGCGCAGAGCCACCACGATGGCGCGGGCGAGGAAGGGCAGCAGGTTCAGCTTGGGCTGATCCTTTTGCTTCGTCGCGTTCAGGTGGGCGCGAAGCTCCTCCAGCGCCGTGACGTCGATCTCCTCCACATAGGTGATGTGGGGAATGCGGCGCACGCTGTCGGCCATCTTCTCCGCGATCTTGCGGCGCAGGCCGATGATGCGGACCTCGGTGGCTCCTTCGGCGCGGGCGAAGGTCGAGCCGGCCGCCGGTGCGGTCGCCGGCTGGGCGCCGCCACGCGCGATGAAACCGTCCAGGTCCTCGTGCGTGATCCGCCCGGCCGGGCCGGAGCCGGGCACGAAAGTCAGGTCCACGCCCAGATCCCGCGCGCGGTTGCGCACGGCGGGCGAGGCGGACGGGCGTTCGCCGGGCGCGCGGCCGGTCAGGGCGGGGGGAACGGACTTGCCCCCCTCCCCCGCTGCGCGGGTGCTCCCCCCAGGAGGGGGAGATTTTGGTGCGGGCGTCGGCGCTGATCCTCCCCCCTTGGGGGAGGTGTCGCCGGAGGCGACGGAGGGGGCCTGAACGGGCGCCGTGACATTGCCGGCGCCTGCGACGTCGAACGCCACCAGCGGGCCGCCGACCGGGACCTGCTGCCCCGCCTCGCCGTACAGGGCTACGACGACGCCGGCGACCGGCGAGGTGATCTCGACCGTGGCCTTGTCGGTCATGATGTCGGCGATGATCTGGTCTTCCTCGACCGCATCCCCGATCTTGACGTGCCAGCCGACCAGCTCGGCCTCGGCCGTGCCTTCGCCCACGTCGGGCAGTTTGAAGACGTAGTTGCCGGTGGGTGCGGCGTCAGCCCCCTCCGTCGCCTTCGGCGCCACCTCCCCCAAGGGGGGAGGATTGGATGCTGCGCGATCTCCCCCCCTTGGGGGGAGTACCGGCGAAGCCGGGGAGGGGGGCGTCGCTTCTTCCGCATTCCCCGCCCCCTCGACCTCGAACTCCACCAGCGGCCCGCGCACCGGCACCATGGCGCCGGGCTCGCCGTGCAGGGCGATGACCTTGCCCGACACCGGGGCGGTGATCTCGACGGTGGCCTTGTCGGTCATGACGTCGGCGACGATCTGGTCCTCGGCGACGACATCACCGACCTTGACGTGCCAGCCGATCAGCTCGGCCTCGGCGGTGCCTTCGCCCACGTCGGGCAGTTTGAAGACGAAACGACCCATATCAACGACCTCCCGTCATGACGCTCTTCAAGGCGTCTGCGACCCGTTGCGGCCCGGGGAAATATTCCCATTCGAAAGCATGGGGATAGGGCGTGTCCCAGCCTGTGACGCGTGCGATGGGCGCCTCCAGGTGATAGAAGCAGCGCTCCTGAACCAGGGCCGACAGTTCGCCGCCGAAGCCCGAGGTCTTGGGCGCCTCGTGCACGATGACGCAGCGGCCGGTCTTCTTCACACTGGCCTCGATGGTCTCGATGTCCAGCGGCACGAGGGAACGTAGGTCGATGACCTCGGCGTCCACGCCCGCATGTTCGGCGCCGGCCAGGGCGACCCAGACCATGGTGCCATAGGCCAGGATGGTGACGTCGTTCCCCTCGCGCATGACACGCGCCTTGCCGATCGGCTCGACATATTTGCCGGCCGGCACCTGGGCCAGGTCCTGCGCCTTCCACGGCGAGACCGGCTTCTCGTGCCAGCCGTCGAACGGGCCGTTGTAGAGGCGTTTCGGCTCGAAGAAGACGACCGGATCGTCGTCCTCGATGGCGGCGATCAACAGGCCCTTGGCGTCATAGGGGTTGGACGGAATGACGACCTTCAGACCCGCAATATGGGTGAACAGGCTTTCGGGGCTCTGGCTGTGGGTCTGGCCGCCGAAGATGCCGCCGCCGTAGGGGCTGCGGATCGTAATCGGGCTGGTGAACTGGCCGCCCGAGCGATAGCGCATCTTGGCCGCTTCCGAGACGATCTGGTCATAGGCCGGATAGATGTAGTCGGCGAACTGGATCTCGACGACCGGGCGCAGGCCATAGGCGCCCATGCCGATGGCGGCGGCGACGATGCCGCATTCGCTGATCGGGGCGTCGAAGCTGCGGGTCAAGCCGTGCTTCTGCTGCAGCTTGTCGGTGACGCGGAAGACGCCGCCGAAATAGCCCGCGTCCTCGCCGAACGACAGGACGTTGGCGTCCTCGCTCATCTTGACGTCGATGGCCGAGTTCAGGGCCTGGATCATGTTCATCGGCTGTACGCCGGATCCCGTCGCTTCCGAGGCGGGGGCGGCGTTCTGGTCGACCATGTCCGGCTCGACGCCGTCGTTGCGATCGGCGTCGGTGAAGGTGGTTTGCTCAGCCATGGTCAGACCCCCACCTCGCGGCGCTGTTCGATCAGCCGCCAGTCTTCGGTCGCATAGACCTCTTCGAACATCGTCTTCACGCTGGGGCGCGACTGGCCCAGGGTGCCGATGGCCTCGGACTCCTTGCCGGCGGCGCGGACCTGTTCGACCGCCTCGCGCAGGGCCGTGGCGTGGCGCTCGTCATCCCACTCGCCAATGACGGTCAGATGCTGGCGCAGCCGCTCCAGCGGATCGCCCAGCGGCCATTTCTCGTGCTCGTCGCCGGGGCGGTAGCGGCTGGGATCGTCGGAGGTCGAGTGCGGGGCGCCGCGATAGGTGAACAGTTCGATCACCGTCGCCCCCTGGTTCGACCGGGCGCGCTCTTCGGCCCACTGGGTCGCCGCCCAGACCGCCAGGAAGTCGTTGCCGTCCACCCGCAGGGCCGGCAGTCCATAGCCGATGGCCTTGGAGGCGAAGGTGGTCTCCAGCCCGCCGGCTATGCCCTGGAAGGAGCTGATGGCCCACTGGTTGTTGACGATGTTCAGGATGACCGGCGCGCGATAGACGGATGCGAAGGTCAGGGCGTTGTGGAAATCGCCTTCGGCCGTGGCGCCGTCGCCGATCCAGCTGATGGCGATCTTGTCGTCGCCCTTGTAGGCGCTGGCCATGGCCCAACCGACCGCCTGGGGCACCTGGGTGCCCAGATTGCCGCTGATGGTGAAGAAACCATAGTCCTTGGCCGAATACATGATCGGCAGCTGACGCCCTTTGATCGGGTCCGCAGCATTGGAATAAATCTGGTTCATCATCTCGACCAGCGGATAGCCGCGGGCGATCAGCAGCCCCTGCTGGCGATAGGTCGGAAAACCCATGTCCTCGCGGCTTAGCAGCATGCCTTGCGCGACCGCGATGGCCTCCTCGCCGGTGCATTTCATGTAGAAGCTGGTCTTGCCCTGGCGGTGGGCGCGGTGCATCCGGTCGTCGAAGGCGCGGGTCAGGATCATGGCCTTCAGGCCGCGACGCAGGGTGTCCGGATCCAGACGCGGATTCCACGGACCGACGGCCTGGCCTTCGTCGTCCAGCACCCGGATCAACTGGAACGCAAGGGCGCGCATCTCGTAAGGCGTCGTGCCCACCTCGGGCCGTTCGACGGCGCCGGGGGCGTCCATCAACAGATGACTGAAGTCCGGCGCATCGCCCGGCCGCCCCGAGGGCTCGGGCACGCGAAGCGACAGCGGCCGGCTGTTCTTTTGGCTCATTTTGTCGTTCATGCGGGCGTCCATGTCCGTTCGGGGGTCCGTCCGAGTTTCCTCTGGACGTTTGATAACACGGCGCCTAAGCAGGCGCTCGCTCAATTTGACCTTGCGAAATCCCGATTTAGGGTATTTTATTTCGCCATAACGATAATCGGAGAAACGCATTGGCGGACGAACTCGATCCCATCGACGCTCGGATCCTGGATATCCTGCAACAAGACGCCGGTCTGTCGGTCGCGGAAGTCGCGGATCGCGTCGGTCTGTCGGCCTCGCCCTGCTGGCGTCGGATCAAGCGGCTGGAGGATTCCGGCCTGATCACCAAGCGGGTCACCCTGCTGAACGCCAAGCTTCTGGGTCTCGACTTCGAGGTCTACGCCATCGTCAAACTGATGCTGCCGTCGGCCGAAAATCTCGACATCTTCGAAGGCGCCGTCGCCAAATGGCCGGAAGTGGTCCAGTGCGCCACCATCACGGGGCGCGAGGACTATGTGCTGCGCATCATCACCTCGGACATGCACGCCTTCGACAAGTTCCTGCGCGAGAAGCTGCTGGCTCTGGGCATCGTCTCCGACTGCGAGAGCCATATCGTCACGCGCGGCGTGAAGAATGTGACAGCCCTGCCTCTTGGCATAGTGACCCCTCACGTCGGATAAGGCCGTTCGGCGGACCTTTCCACTGAGGCCCTGGTCCGCCGAGGGGATGCCGAACATGATCGAACTGGTGATCGACGCGCGCCGCAAGGACCTGGGCGGGTTCGAGGTCGGCCGCGTCCTGCCCTTCCATTCGCGCCGGATGGTCGGGCCCTTCATCTTCCTGGACCAGATGGGGCCGGCCGAGTTCGCGCCGGGCTCGGACGCCATCGATGTGCGACCGCACCCGCACATCGGCCTGTCGACCCTCACCTATCTGTTCGAGGGTGAGATCATGCACCATGACAACCTCGGCTATAATCAGGTCATCCGCCCCGGCGAGGTGAACTGGATGACCGCCGGCAAGGGCATCGTCCACTCCGAGCGCACAGATCCGCTGAAGCGCAGCCAGGGCGGGCCGATGCACGGGATGCAGGCCTGGGTCGCCTTGCCCGACGAGGCCGAGGAGATCGATCCCGCCTTCCATCACCTGGATGAGGACGCCCAGCCCGCCTACGAAAACGGCGGTCTGTTTGCCCGTCTGGTGGCGGGCGAAGCCTATGGCGCCAAGGCGGCCGTCCCGGTGTCCTCACCCCTCTTCTATGTGCACTGGGAGCTTCAGCCCGGCGTCCGCACCGCGCCGCCTCCCGGCAAGGGCGCCGGCGGCATGAGCGAGCGCGCCCTCTATGTGGCCAAGGGCTCCATCGAGGTCGGCGACCGCACCTTCCACGAAGGCCAGATGATCGTGCTGGAACCGACGGCCGAACCGACCGTCAAGGCCCTGGTCCAATCCACCGTCATGGTCCTGGGCGGCGAGCCGGTCGGCGAGCGCCTGATCTGGTGGAATTTCGTCGCCTCCAGCCAGGCCCGCATCGACCAGGCCAAGGCCGACTGGAAGGCCGGCCGGATGGCCCTGCCCAGCGAGGACGATCTGGAGTTCATCCCCCTGCCGGACGAACCCGCCAAGGCCCAGGCCGCGCCGGCGCCGGTCGAGCCCAAGCCCACCGACCCGGTTTGATTTC
The DNA here is from genome assembly GCF_059415785.1 of Brevundimonas sp. GW821-FHT10A07. NCBI lineage: Bacteria > Pseudomonadati > Pseudomonadota > Alphaproteobacteria > Caulobacterales > Caulobacteraceae > Brevundimonas > Brevundimonas sp. GW821-FHT10A07. The sequence goes on along the minus strand of NZ_JBWKNX010000010.1, from coordinate 96,984 downwards.
TCCCTCCCCTTTATGGGGAGGGGCGGCGGAGCTTAGCGTAGCCGGGGTGGGGCAGTACGGACCTCGCTCGGTCTAAAGGCCCCACCCGGATCGCTGCGCGATCGTCCCTCCCCATAAAGGGGAGGGAGAAGAAGCCCCCATTTGCCCCCGCTGCCGCAACCCGCTAACGCGTCCCGCATGAACTTCGATTTCGACGCCCAGGTCACCGCCGCCCTGTTCGACAACGCCGGCGCCGTCTTCGCCCTTGGCGACGGCTCTGTCCGGTTCGAGAATGGCGCGACGGTCCAGGCTCATGACGGCGCCGTCCTGTGCGCCGCCGTCCACCCGACCGGCGACGGGATCGTCACCGGCGGCGACGACGGCCAGGTGGTCTGGAGCCGCCGCGGCGAGGACCCCATGGTCCTGGCCACCGCAAAGAACCAGTGGATCGACTCCATCGACGCCTCGGCCGCCTCGGCCGCCTCCGGCCTGGTCGCCTTCTCCTGGGGGCGCACCCTGTCGGTGATTGATCCGAAGGACGCCGGCTTCCGCCGCGACTTCCAGCACGAACGCACCGTTTCCGGCGTCGCCTTCGATCCCAAGGGCCGGCGTATCGCCGCCTCGACCTACGGCGGCGCCGCCCTCTGGTACGCCCGGATCGAGAAGCAGCAGCCGGTCAAACTGGCCTGGGCCGGATCCCACACCGCCGTGGCCTTTTCACCCGACGGGGCCTTCGTGGTCACCACCATGCAGGACAGCCAACTTCACGGCTGGCGGCTGAAGGACGCCAAGAACCTGCGTATGGGCGGCTATCCGTCCAAGGTCCGCTCGCTGGCCTTCTTCGCCAACGGCCAGCTGCTGGCCACCTCGGGCGCCCAGGGCGCGGTCCTGTGGCCCTTCATCGGCTCGAACGGACCCATGGGACGCGAGGCGACCGAGATCGGCTATGACGACACCACCCTGGTCAATCTGGTCTCGGCCCGGACCGAGCACGGCCTGCTGGCCGCCGGCCTGACCGACGGCCGGGTCTGGGTCGCCCATCCGGCCTCTCATGGTCTGAACTTCGTCAAGGCCGAGAAAGGTCCCTCCATCGTCGCCCTGTCTCTCAGCCCCGCCGCCGACAAGGTCGCCTGGGCCGACGAGGACGGCGCCGCAGGGGTCCTGATCCTCTAATGGCGCGCGGGCGGAAAAAGGGTTGGTTGTGGGCGGCCCTGATCGCCCTGGCGGTCCTGGCCCTGCTGCCGATCGGCGGGGTTCTGATCGTCGCCGTCCTGCCGCCCGCCCCGACCATATTGATGCTGCGCCAGGCCGTGCGCGGCGAGGGCCTGGACTATCAATGGCGCGGTCTGAACGACATCTCGCCCAATCTGGTGAACGCCGCTATCGCCGCCGAGGACGCCCGTTTCTGCAGCCACCACGGCTTCGACATCGAGGCGATCCAGAAGGCGCTGGATCACAACGCCGAGGGCGGCCGCATCCGCGGCGGCTCGACCATCAGCCAGCAGACCGCCAAGAATGTCTTCCTCTGGCCGGGCCGCGACTGGATCCGCAAGGGGCTGGAGGCCGGCTACACCGTCCTGATCGAAACCGTCTGGTCCAAGCGCCGGATCATGGAAGTCTATCTGAACGTGGTCGAATGGGCGCCCGGCGTCTATGGTGCCCAGGCCGCCGCTCAGCACTGGTTCGGCAAGGACGCCGCCGACCTGACCCCGCGCGAGGCCGCCCGCCTCGCCGCCATCCTGCCCGCCCCGCGCCGTTACCAGGCGGCGTCGCCCGGCCCCTATGTTCGCCGGCGGGCCTCGCGCATCCAGGCCGCTATGGGCACGGTCCGCAATCAGGATCTAAACGCCTGCGTTATCCGTTGAACGGCGTCGCTTGACGGCGGATCAGGCCTGACCTCTCCTGCGCCCGCTGTTCAGGAGATCCCATCATGAAGCGTCAGATGATGACCGCCGTCGCGGTCTGCGCCCTCGCCCTTACCGCCGGCTGCGCCGCCACCACGACCTCGGGCGAGGCCCGGCCCCTTCAGGCCGACGGCGGCGCCCAGACCTTCACCCCCGCCCCGGTGACCGCCACCGGCCTGCGCGCCGACTATCCGACGACCGTCGAGGGCGCGACCCAGTTCGTCGCCGACGCCGAGGCCAAGATGCTGACCTTCGGCGAATACGCCGCCCGGGTGCAGTGGGCGCGCGCCACCAACATCACCTTCGACACCATGTGGCTGGAGTCCAAGGTCAACGCCGAGGCGACCGAGCTTCAGGTCCAGTTCGCCAACCAGGCGGCCAGGTTCAATGACGTCGCCGTCGATCCAGTCGTCCGCCGCAAGCTGAACCTGCTGCGGCTCGGCATCGTCCTGCCCGCCCCCAACCGCCCCGGCGCGGCCGAGGAACTGTCGCAGATCACCACCCGGCTGGACTCGACCTATTCCACCGGCAAGTTCGACTTCAAGGGTCAGCCGATCACCCTGGACGAGGCCTCGCTGATCCTGGCCGACAGCCGCGATCCGAACGAGACCAAGGCCCTTTACGAAGGCTGGCGCACCATCTCGCCGGTGATGAAGAACGACTACGCCCGCATGGTCGAGATCGCCAACGAAGGCGCGCGCGAACTGGGCTTTTCCGACACCGGCGCCCTGTGGCGCTCCGGCTACGACATGCCCGCCGACGATTTCGCCGAGGAAACCGACCGCCTCTGGGCTCAGGTCAAACCCTTCTACGAGAACCTGCACTGCTATGTCCGCGCCCGGCTGAACGCCAAATACGGCGACGCCGTCCAGCCCGACCACGGCCCGATCCGCGCCGATCTTCTGGGAAACATGTGGTCGCAGCAGTGGGGCAATATCTATGACGTCGTGGCCCCGACCAGCGGCGGCGCCTCCAGCTACGACCTGACCGAACTGCTGAAGTCCGCCGACTACGACCCGGTGAAAATGGTCAAGACGGGCGAGGGCTTCTACGTCTCCCTGGGTCTCGATCCCCTGCCCCAGACCTTCTGGGAACGCAGCCAGATCGTGCGCCCGCGCGACCGCGAGGTCGTCTGCCACGCCTCGGCCTGGGACCTGGACAATGCCGACGACATCCGCATCAAGATGTGCACCAACGTCAACGGCGACGACTTCTACACCGTCCACCACGAGCTGGGTCACAACTACTACCAGCGCGCCTACAAGAACCAGCCGATGCTGTTCCGCAACGGGGCCAACGACGGCTTCCACGAGGCCATCGGCGACTTCGTCGGCCTGTCGGCCCTGACCCCCACCTATCTGAACCAGATCGGCCTGCTGAAGACGACGCCGGGCGCCGAGGAGGACATTCCCTTCCTGCTGAAGATGGCGCTCGACAAGATCGCCTTCCTGCCCTTCGGCCTGATGGTCGACCGCTGGCGCTGGGGCGTCTTCTCGGGCGAGACCTCGCCGGACCAGTACAACGCCGCCTGGACCGCCGACATGCTGAAATACCAGGGCCTGGTCCCGCCGGGGCCGCGTCCGACCAACGCCTTCGACCCGGGCGCAAAATATCACGTGCCGGGCAACACCCCCTACACCCGCTATTTCCTGGCCCACATCTACCAGTTCCAGTTCCAGCGCGCGGCCTGCAAACAGGCCGGCTGGACCGGGCCGCTGCACCGTTGCTCGGTCTATGGAAACGAGGCGGTCGGCGCCCGTTTCAACGCCATGCTGGAGATGGGCCAGTCCAAGCCCTGGCCCGAGGCCATGCAGGCCTTCACCGGCGAGACCGCCAACGACGCCTCGGCCGTCGCTGACTATTTCGCGCCTCTGAACCAATGGCTGACCGTCCAGAATCGTGGCCACGACTGCGGCTGGTCAGAGGCTTGAGCCTTATGCGTCGTTAACCCTGACGCTTCAGCCTTCCCTTAACCGCATGACGGCATTCTGTCGTCATGCGGGCGGGGTGCGCCCGGCAGGGAAGCGACGAACTTGGCCTCTCAAACGATCCATCGGGCGGTCGGCCGCCTTCGCAAGCTCGTCTCGCGCCTGCGCGACGACCGGCGCGGCAATGTGGCGATGATCTTCGGCCTCAGCCTGCCGGTCATCGTCATGCTGGCGCTCGGCGGCGTTGATCTTCACAGGATCACGACCGCGAGGTCGCAGTTTCAGGACGCACTGGACGCCGCGACCCTGGCCGCCGCGCGCTCCTCCGAAACGACTCCAGCGGGTCTGAAGAGCGTCGCCCTGGCGACCCTGCACGGCAACATTCAGGGCACGGAGGTCGAGCCGATCAATGACGCCGACGTCGAGGTCGCCATGAACGACAAGAGCGTCGTCATCGCTACGGCCCAGGGGCGGGTGAAGACCCTGGTCGCCAACATCGTCCTGCCGCCCTATGGCCAGCTCCTGGACGATACTCTGCCCATCTCGGTGCGCTCGGAAGTCAATCGCTCCTCGCGCGACGTGGAGGTGGCCCTGGTCCTCGACATCACCGGCTCGATGAACAATTGCGCCGACAGCTGCTCAAGCGGCCGAAAGATCGACAATCTGAAGTCAGCGGCCAAGGAGTTGATCGACATCGTCGTTCAGACGAACCAGTCGCCCTTCTATTCCAAGGTGGCCCTGGCGCCCTACTCCATGGGCGTCAATGTGGGCGACACCTATGCTAGCCGGGCGCGGGGACCGCTCGACTCCAACACCCAGTCCATTACCGCAGCGACCTGGCTGACGGGCTCGGTCAAGACGATCACGAGCATATCCCGCGCCTATACGGCCGTCGTCACCGCGTCGAAACACGGCTTCAAGACCGGCGACATCGTGACGATCTGGAGCGCGGAAACCATGGCCCCCCTGAACGGCGTCGCGCTAACGGTGGGCAGTGTGACAACCAACACCTTCAGCCTCGTCGGCGAGAACAGCCGCTATTACTCCGCCTTCTCGGGCCAGGCCTATGTCGCCAAATGCGCACGAACGGACTGCAACATCGTGATCACCCTGGCTCGCCACGGCCTGTCGTCCGAAGGCGACGCCGCCGTTCTCGGCAATATGGGCGGCCTCAGTCAGTTGAACAATATCGGTTTCCGGGTCGCCAGCGTCACCCCAACCACGGCGACCTTGGCGCTTGACGCCTCTCAGGCTAATTTGGCGAACACGGCCAAGGGGGGGGCCGCCTATACGTCCGGCGGACAGCTGATCTGCGGCGTCGATGGCTGTTCGAACCGGGATTTCGTCAACGCGATCGGGGCCTGGACGCGCTTTCCCGGCACGCCCTGCGTTTCCGAACGAGCCGGCTCGCAGGCCTACACCGATGCGGCCCCTTCCGCCTCCTCCTGGGTCGGACGAAGTTACGCCTCTGGCGGCAACGCCTGCCCCGCATCCCAGATCGTTCCTCTCACCAACGTCAAAAAGACACTGACCGACGCGGTCAATGGAATGACTGCGGTGGGCTCCACGGCGGGCCATATCGGTCTGGCTTGGGGCTGGTATCTGGTTTCGCCAAACTTCGGCCTGTGGTCAGGCCTCGGCGCACCGGCCGCCTACGATTCGAGCAAGACCTTGAAGGCTGTGGTTTTGATGACCGACGGGGAGTTCAACACCCCCTATTTCCGAGGCGTCATCGCCTCCGACGCGGGCAACGGCAGCGGCGGGGCCGACACTCACATCAACCAGCCCGCCACGAACGGCTCGTCTTTCGACCAAGCCTATCGGCTCTGCGAAAACATGAAGGCCGCCGGCGTCATCGTCTATACGGTCGGATTCGACATCGGCGCGGCCCGGAACATGACCGGTCCAATCGATTCCGCCGGCGAGCTGATGGCGCGATGCGCCACCAATCCTGACCGCGCCTTCCAAGCGTCGAGCTCCACCGACCTGTCCGACGCCTTCCGGGATATCGGCCGCGACATCACCCGCCTGCGCATCTCCCGCTAGGCCCATGGGCCTCACAGCAGGCGGATTTCGCGCAGACGCTCGGTCAGATAGTCCTCGGCCAGAATGGTCTTGCCCGCATAGCGATCGGGATTATCCGGCGTGATGGTGCTGGGCAGGGTCTCGATCGGGAAGTCCGGATTGAAGTGCAGGAAAAAGGGCGTCGAATAGCGGGCGAAGCCACGCCGCTCCGGCGCAGGATTGACCACCCGGTGCGTCGTCGACGGCAGGACGTGGTTGGTCAGCCGTTGCAGCATGTCGCCGATATTGATCACCAGGGCCCCCGGCGGCGGCGCGATGTCCAGCCAGCTGCCGTCCTTCTCCTTCAGCTGCAGCCCCGCCTCCTCGGCCCCCAGCAGCAGGGTGATGACATTGATGTCCTCATGGGCGCCGGCGCGAACCCCCGGCGCATCAGCCGGCACGGGCGGATAGTGCAGCAGGCGGAGCACGCTGTTGCCCATCTCGACCTTGTCCTCGAAATAGGCGTCGCCGAGGTCCAGATAACGGGCGATAGCCTTCAGGATCTTGCGCCCCAGGGCGTCAAGCTCCTCGTACAGGCCATAGACATTAGCCTTGAATCCGGGCGTCTCGACCGGCCAGACATTATCGCGCATGAAACGACGATAGGGGTGGCCCTCCGGCAGTTCGCGCCCGACATGCCAGAACTCCTTCAGATCGACGGACGCGGCCCCTTTGGCCGCTTCCACGCCGAACGGGGTCAGGCCGCGCGCGCCGCCTGTTCCCGGTTGGTGATACTGGCGCTTCACCGCCTCGGGCAGGGCGAAGAAGCTTTTGGCGTCGGCAAGAGCTGCGGCGATCCGGGCGTCATCCAGCGCATGGTCGGCCACCACCGCAAACCCATACTCCACGAACGAGGCGCCCAGAGCGTCGCTGAACCCCTGGAAGTCAGCATCATATCGCTTCATCGACACGGGCGTGACGGCGCGCACGGTGGCGGCAGGGGCGGTTTCGTTGGGGCTCGAACTCACGGGGGCGTTGTCCTCGGTCTAAAGAATGTGCGGCGGTTCCCTTACGCCTATTCCGCGGCCGTGTCAGTTCGTGGGCGATCCCTCCCTCTGCCCGTGGAGCGCAAAATGCGCTCGTTCACTTGTGGTACAGCTTGGAACCTTGACAGTAGGCGCGCGTTTTACGCCAGACAGAAATTCGGAAGGATTATTCCATGCGCGCCAAGATCATTGTCGCCAGCGTTTCCATTGCAGCCCTGCTGGGAACGGCGGCCTGCACCACGACCGACCCCTACAGCTCGACGCCGACCCGCAACAACACCGGCACCGGCGCCATCGCAGGCGCATTGGGCGGCGCTCTGCTGGGGTATCTGACAAACACTTCAAACGGCGAACAAGGCCGCAAGAATGCTCTCATCGGAGCCGGTGTCGGCGCCCTGGGCGGCGCAGCCGTGGGCCAGTACATGGATCGCCAGCAGCGCGCCATGGAGGCTGAACTGTCCGGCAGCGGCGTCGGCGTCGCACGCCAGGGCGACAACCTGATCCTGCGCATGCCGTCGGATGTGACCTTCGCCACCAACCAATCCTCGATCGATCCGCGCTTCCTGCCGGTGCTCGACGACGTGGCGCGGGTGCTTCAGGAATATGACCGCTCAACCATCGACGTGATCGGCCACACCGACTCGACCGGCGGAGACGCCATCAATCAGCCCCTGTCCGAGCGTCGCGCCGCCAGCGTGGCTTCGGAACTGGTTCGTCGCGGCGTGATCGCCGAGCGGCTCTACGTCGCCGGCAACAGCTCGCGTAATCCGGTGGCCTCCAACGCCACGCCGGAGGGCAAGGCTCAGAACCGTCGCGTCGAGATCCTTATCCGGCCGTTCACGGGCTGATCGGGCTCGATAGTGATGGAGCTCGAGGGGGCGGCGCCGCTGGGCGCCGCCCCTTTTCGCAGGATGGACACTGTTCCGTGACTTGCGCCGACGCGCCCCCTCATGGTTGAGCGAGGCGTTGAGGTGGAGAGTCCAGTGACGCCGGAAGGTCGTGAGTTCACGCAAACGCTCAAGCTTGCGGCTGTCGCCGTGGTGTGTGCGGTCCTGACGGCGACATTGGTGATCGGCGCCGGCGAGGCGTTGTTGCGTCAATCTCGATCGGCCGAATCCGCACCGCCATTGCTGACTCAAGCGGCCAACTGAACCGAAACTTGAAGCCGGGCCGCCGCGGCGCATTCAGGCCAAGAAAAACGCCGTCTCCAGGCGGAGACGGCGTTCAGTCTTTCAACCCTTCTTGTCTGTCTTCGGTCGGCCTGAAAGACCAGGCCGACCGTCGGGACAGGCTTAGAAGTTGATGTTGATCGTCGCGCGACGGTTGAGCGGCTCACGCACGCCGTCAGCGGTCGGCTTGGCCAGGGCGGTTTCGCCCTTGCCGTCCAGGGCGATGACGCCGCCGTTGACGCCTTGGGCGACCAGGGCGTCCGCGACGGTGCGCGAACGACGGTTCGACAGGCCGAGGTTATAGGCGGCCGAGCCCGAGGTGTCGGTGTAGCCGACGATCAGGACGCGCGTCGCGGCGCCCGACTTGGCGTAGGTCGCGGCTTGCGTCACGACCGAGCGGGCTTCCGCCGTCAGGTCCGAACGATCCCAGTCGAAATAGACCACGAACTCACGCGCGGCCGGCTTGACCGGAGCCGGCGGCGGCGGCGGCGGGGGCGGAGGAGGCGGGGGGGGCGGCGGGGGCGGCGGGGGCGGTGCAGCTTCTTCAGCGCCGAAGCTGTAACGCAGACCCAGGGTCACGGTGTGCGACTGATCGTAGTCGCCATCCCATTCGCCGAACGAGGTCGCGCCGACGCCGGTGCCGACCGTGGTCGAGGCGAACGAGGCGTCGCCCGTCAGATAGCGGTAGGTCAGGTCGATATTGGTGCGGTCGCCCACAGCCCAGGCCAGACCGGCGATCGCCTGAGCGGCGAACTCGGTCGAGTCGTCATCGGCGGTGAAGGTGGCGCCGCGGTTGGCGCGCAGGTTGCCGTTGGTGTCGGTGGTGACGCGGTTCACGCCGGCGCCGAGACCGACGAAGGGACGGATGCCCCAGGCTTCATAGCCGAAATCATAGATGACATTGGCCATCAGGGTGGCCGACTCGATGTCGCCTTCCGGAGAGAAGCAGCCGCCGGTCGCCGGGGTCAGGTTGCACAGGCCCTGGGTGCCGGAGACGGCGCGCACGGTGCCGATGTCGCCCGAGCGGTAGCCGCCTTCGAGTTCAACGCGCCAGTTGGGGTTGAAGCGATAGCCGAGACGGGCGAAAGCCGCCCAGCCGTCGTTCACTTCATAGTTCCAGTTGGCGCCTGTCGTCGACGATTCGGCGTTGATGTCGTCGATCATGTGGTAACCGGCGTCGATCGCGCCGTACCAGCCGTTAGGTTCTGCCGAAGCCGCGCCAGCTGACAGGGCCAGGGCGGCCGCTGCGCTGGAGGCCAGCACGATAGTCTTCATACGCATGGGGATTAGCCCTCCGCCTGTTTGTATTCGGGCGGGTCTACCGCCTTCGCGGGTCTTACCAGCGTTGCCGTGGAAGGTCGAGGCGAAAACGAGGCGGACAAGCGCGCTGAATTGATCACCGTGCTATTGATGCTACAGGTAAAATTGTCTCTGAGCCATTGCTTGGACGCACTTCGGACCCCGAGAGAACACAACGCCGGGGCGCTGGCATGTCCCCCCGAACGAGAATTTAGCCGGCCATCACCTGCATTCCCAACCACTCCGCGATCAGGGCGGGCTTGTCGTCGCCTTCAATCTCGACCGTGATTTCATGCTTCAACAACCAGCGCCCTGCGCCCCTGTCTTCGGCCGACAGCAGCCGGAACCGCCCCCGAACCCTCGACCCCGCCCGCACCGGAGCCAGAAATCTGAGCCGGTCAAATCCGTAATTGATTCCCATCACCGCACCCTCAAGCGGCGCAACGGCGTCATAACTCATCGCCGACGCCAGGCTGAGGGTCAGGAAGCCGTGGGCGATGGTTCCGCCGAACGGCGTCACCTGGGCGGCCTCGGGATCCACATGGATGAACTGCCGGTCCTCGGTGCAATCGGCGAAGGCGTCGATCCTGGCCTGGCTGACCTCGAACCACCTCGAGATTCCCACCTGCTGGCCGACCAAACTCTGGAGCTCGCTCGTCGTCATCACTGTCTTCGCCATGAGATTCCTTCCCGACTTTCCTGTTTGAGCGACGGTGGCCGAGACAATGCCGGAAGGAAAGACCTACCCCTCGAAACGGCCTTCCAAGATCTCGCCATAAAGCACCGCGTCAACATTGCCGCCGGACAGGACGATGCCTGTGGTTCGCCCTTTCGTCTCGGACTTGCCGGAGAGCAGGGCGGCCAGTGAGACCGCTCCGCCGGGCTCGACGACCAGCTTCAGGTGACGGAAGGCGAACCGCACCGCCTCGGCCACCTCCGCATCCGACACCGTGAGCGCACCCGCCAGCCGCCGATTGATCGGCCAGGTCAGTACGCCCGGCATCGGGGACATCAGGGCGTCGCAGATCGACGGCGGGCCCTGCGGATGACCAACCCGCTCCCCCGCCGCCAGAGACCGCGCGGTGTCGTCATAGGCCTCGGGCTCCACCACGATCACCTTCGTCTGCGGACTGCGTTCGGCCATGACCAGATTGATCCCGGCCATCAGCCCGCCGCCAGAGGCGCCGCACAACAGCTGGTCCATCGGCGCATCAGCCTGGTCCAACATCTCCAGCGCCACCGTGCCCTGGCCCTCGATAATGAAGGGATCGTCGAACGGCGGGACCAGAACAGACCCCCGTTCGGCTGCTATCGCGGCGCCGATGGCCTCTCGGCTCTCGGTCCAGCGATCATAGAGCCGCACCTCTCCGCCGAATCCGATCACCCCCTCGACCTTCACCCGGGGCGAGTCGGACGGCATGACGATGATCGCCGACGTCCCGACCAAGGCGGCGGCGGCGGCCACGCCCTGGGCGTGATTGCCGGAAGAAAAGGCGACGACGCCGCGCGCCTTCTCCTCGGCGTTCAGTCGGCTGATGCGGTTGTAGGCCCCGCGAAACTTGAACGCCCCTGCCCGCTGCAGGTTCTCGGCCTTCATCAGCACCCGCCCGCCGACCACGGCGTTCAGGGCGGGACTTTCGATCAACGACGTGCGGACAGCGACGCCGTTGATCTGGCGGGCGGCGTCAAGGACGCCTTCAAAGCTGGGCAGGTGCGTCGTCATATGCTCCCCTTAGCCCAGGGTACGAGCGCCGCGTAAGGCGCCGATATGGAGAGAAACCGCTTGAGCCTGATCCTCGCCATCGACCAGGGCACGACCTCGACCCGCGCCATCGCCTTCGAAGTCCGCGACGGGGGCCTGCGCCCCGTGGCTGTCAGCCAGATCGAACTGGCCCAGCATTTCCCACAGTCCGGATGGGTCGAGCATGATGCGTCCGAGATCTGGTCCGCCGTGCTCCAGACCTGTCGCGAAGTGGTGCAGAAGGCGGGCGGCGTCGATCGGTTCGCCGCCGTGGGCCTCACCAACCAGCGCGAGACAGCCGTGATGTGGGACGCAGGGACCGGTGCGCCCCTGCACCGCGCCATCGTCTGGCAGGACCGGCGCACCGCCCCCGTCACTGCGCGACTGACCGCAGAAGGCCACGAGCCCGCCGTCCAGGCTGCGACCGGCCTGATCCTGGATCCCTATTTTTCGGCGACCAAGTTCGCCTGGCTGCTGGACGCCGTGCCGGGGGCGCGCGACCGGGCGATCCGGGGCGAGGTCAAACTGGGCACGATCGACGCCTGGTTGATCTGGAAACTGACGGGCGGCCGGATTCACGCCACCGACGCCTCCAACGCCGCCCGCACCGCCCTGATGGACCTGAAGACGGTCGAATGGCGCGACGATCTGTGCGCCCTGTTCGCCGTGCCCCGCGCCGCCCTGCCCGCCATTGTTCCTTGCGCGGGGGTGATTGGTGAGACGGAGCCCGGCCTGTTCGGCCGCGCTCTGCCCCTGGCCGGATCCGCGGGAGACCAGCAGGCGGCCCTGGTCGGGCACGGAGCCCTGCACCCCGGCGACGCCAAGATCACCTATGGCACTGGGGCCTTCCTGGTCGCCAATGTCGGGCCGGAACCCGTCGCCTCGACCCGTCGTCTGCTGGGCACGCTGGGCTATCAGGCCGCAGGCCAGACCGCCTATGCGCTGGAGGGTTCGATCTTTTCGGCCGGCTCGGCGATCCAGTGGCTGCGCGACGGGGTGAAGCTGATCTCGGAATCCCGCCAGTCCGAAGCCCTTGCGCAGGGCCTGGCCGATAACGGCGGCGTCTATATGGTGCCCGGTTTCACCGGCCTGGGCGCGCCCTGGTGGGAGCCCGAGGCGCGCGGCGCCGTGGTAGGGCTGACGCGGGATTCCGGCCCGGCCCATTTCGTCCGGGCGGCGCTGGAGGCCCTGGCCTATCAGACCCGCGACCTGCTGGACGCCCTGGCCCAGGACGGCGCCCCGCCGCTGAAGACGCTGAAGGTCGACGGCGGCGTCACCGCCAACAGTTTCGCCATGCAGTTCGTCGCCGACATCTGCGAGGTCGAGGTCGAACGCCCGGCCTTCCAGGAAATGACCGCCCTGGGCGCCGCCCGCCTCGCCGCCCTCGGCGTCGGACTTCTGCCCGATCTGCAGGCCCGCACGACCGAGGCCCCGGCCCGCTGGACGCCCTGCATGAAACCGGCCGAGCGCGACGGCCTGCTTTCCGGCTGGCGCCGCGCCGTAAAGGCCGCCATCATCGCCGCGCCGGACCGCGCATAAGACGGGGCCGGTGCAGGAAACAACAGGCCGCCCATGACCGACGCTACAATAGACGCCCAGACGGCTTTTTCCGGCACACGTGAGGTCGATCCCCGCTATCGGCTTGACGAGGAGGCTCTGGACGCCTGGATGGCCGTCCATGTCGCTGGCTACGTCGGTCCGCTGACGATGCGCCAGTTCAAGGGCGGCCAGTCGAACCCGACCTATGAGCTGACCACGCCCGGCGCCGCCTATGTGTTGCGCCGCAAGCCGCCCGGCGTCCTGCTGCCCAGCGCCCATGCGGTGGACCGCGAATTCCAGGTCATCTCAGCCCTCGCCGCCCAGGGATTTCCAGTCGCCCGGCCGCACGCCCTGTGCATGGATGAGACCGTCATCGGCTCGATCTTCTATGTGATGGACAAGGTCGAGGGGCGGATCTTCTGGGACCTGAAGCTGCCTGGCCTGACGCCGGCGGAACGTCGCGCCGTCTATGAGGCCCAGACGGACGCCCTGGCCCGGCTGCACGCCTTCGATCCCGACGCCATCGGCCTGACGGACTATGGCAAGGCCGGCAACTATTTCGCCCGCCAGGTCGGCCGCTGGACCAAACAGTATCGCGCTTCCGAGATCGAGCCGATCCCGTCCATGGATCGGCTGATCGCCTTCCTGCCGGACAGTCTGCCGCCCGAGAGCCCCAGCCGCATCGTCCACGGCGACTTCAGGCTGGACAATCTGATCCTGGCTCCGGATGCGGCCGAGGTCCGGGCCGTGCTGGACTGGGAGCTGTCGACCCTGGGCGATCCAATGGCCGACTTCTCCTATCTGCTGATCGCCTGGGCCATTCCGGCGTCCCTGCGCAACGGCCTGGCCGGCGCCGACCTGGAGGCTCTGGGGATTCCCTCCGTCGAGGAAACGGTCGAACGCTATGCAGCGGCGACCGGGATGCGGCCCGCCAATCTAGACTGGCTGTACGCCTATAATCTGTTCCGGCTGGCGGCCATCTGCCAGGGCATCGCCGGTCGCGTCCGCGACGGCACAGCGGCCAGCGCCCACGCCCGCACCATGGCCGCCCAGGTCGGGCCGCTCAGTGACGCGGCCTGGGGCTTTGCGAAGAAGGCGGGCGCCTAGAACCCCCGGCCGGCCCCTGCCTGCCCCTGCAGCTCTATCCGCCCCTGAGCCTCACGCGCCGAACGACCGGTTGCCGGCGACAGGCCCAAACTCCGTCAGCGCGTCCTGCCTACGTCCCAGTAAGCGCGGTTCAATTTCTGACGGCGGCGCCCAGGATGCGGCGATCCGTCTTGCCCTGGATCATCACCACCACGGCGTCGCCGCCGTGCGTCTGGGGCAGATCAAACAGGATGGGCCGGCCGCGCCAGTCGCCGAGGTTCACGATATCCCGCACCACATTGACGTGACGTACGGTCTGCCCCCGGTTCTCGCCACGGCTGACCTCGACCATTTGGGGGCCGGGCGTATAGGTGACGGCCAGCACCTCCGCGCCGCCCGACGGCGGGCGGCCCGAACCGATCCCGACCTGATCGCCGGTCTCGCGGAACTCGATCTCGGGCGGCCAGATACGGCGGCTCGCCTCCTCCACGATGGCGTGTTCCAGCTCCAGTCCACGCGCGCCGGACACCTGGCGGCGGCCGTCGATCACCACCTGGGGCGTGGACACGCCGCGTTGGCGCAAAGCGGCGCGATAGGCGCGCTGGCGCTGCACGAACTCGGGCCGGGCGAAGGTGTCGGTCCAACCCAGATAGTCCCAGTAGTCGACGCCATAGGTCAGGGCGATCACCCCGGGCTCCGCCGCCGCCCGCTCGACCACGGCATTGGCCTCGATACAACCCCCGCAGCCCTGGGCGGTGAACAGTTCGACAACGACCGGCGGGCCGGCGGTCACGGCGTGGCGGACGGGCTTGACGCGCGGCCCCGCCGGCTGGGCGACCGAGCCTGCGGAAAGGACGGCGCCCGCCATGACCGTCGCTGCGATGACCCCGATCCTGTGTCTCATGGCCATGTTCTTAGCCGTCGCGGACGCCGCCCGGGGTCATAAGTCCGTGAGCCGCCCGCGCCGGACCTCAATCCATCAGTTGTTGCGACAGATAGACATAGTGACGGGCCCAGCGCCGCGCATTGGCCACCGGATCGGCGTCATTGGAGTGACCGCCGGCCGTATCCTCGTAATAGAGATGGTCGTGGCCCTGATCGCCCAGGCGAGCGGCGAACTTGCGGGCGTGACCGGGGTGGACCCGGTCGTCGCGGGTGTTGGTGGTCAGATAGACGCGGGGATAGGCCACGTCCGGCCGCAGCTGCTGATAGGCCGAATATCGGGCGATCCATTCCGCCTCTTCCGGGATACGCGGGTCGCCGTATTCGCCGATCCACGAGGCGCCGGCCGGCAGCTCGTGATAGCGCAGCATGTCGACCAGCGGGCTCTCGATCACCGCTGCGTTGAACAGTTCCGGATGCTGGGTGATCGACACGCTGGTCAGAACACCCCCGTTTGACCGGCCATAGATGCCCAGGCGGCGCGGGCTGGTGACGCCGCGCTGTTCCAGATCACGCGCCACGGCGGCGAAATCGTCGAAGGCGCGCTGGCGGTTTCCGTCCAGGGCCGCCTGGTGCCAGTCGGGACCGAACTCGCCGCCGCCACGGATATTGGCCTGGACGAAGACCCCGCCCCGCTCCAGCCACAACTTGCCCATCTCGGGCTTGTAGGCCGGGTTCAGACTGACCTGGAAGCCGCCGTAGCCCAGCATGATGGTCGGGTTCGACCCGTCCAGCTTCATGTTGCGCGGCCGGGTGATGAAATAGGGAATCTTGGTCCCGTCGGTCGAGGTGGCCTCGTACTGCTCCACCACATGGGTCGAGGCGTCGAACTTGGCCGGGGCGGATTTCAGCTCGGTCAGAGCCGTCGATGCGACCGAGGCCAGGCTCAGGGTCGGTGGGGTCAGAAACCCTTGGGTCGAGACGAAGACCTGGCCCTTCGACTTGGACGAGTCGCCCAGGCCGACGGCGACATTCTCGGGCGTCGCCACGTCCTGACGTCGCCAGCCGAACTCGCCCCGGTTCTCGAAGATCGCCAGCCGCCCCGCGACATTGTCGGACAGGGAAGCGACCACCTGCCGATCGAGAACGCGGACGTCGCCCAACGATTGACGCTCGGCGGGCTGATAGATCAGGTAGGCCTGATTGCTGATGCCCAGATCGTTGCGGTCGGTCCGCAAATGGTTAAGCGGCATCGAAAGCAGCGAACCGGCCCTGTAGGTGGCGCCAGTGAAGGTCCAAGCCTCGTCGTTCGAGAAGATCAGCAGGTCGCCCTGAGCGCCGAAGACACTGACCCGGTCCGGCAGGGCCAGTTTCACCGTCGAACCGTCATGGGCCATGGCCCAGGTCTCCGACCGGAAGGTGTCCAGCGGGCGGGTGATGATGACGGCTGTGACCTTGCCGTCCTTGTCGCGATAGACGGCCGGGCTGACGCCATAGCCGCCGTCGCCCTGTTCGCCGCGATAGACCTCGACCGCCTGGGCCAGGGTCTGGCCGCGCTTCAACGTCTTGACGATGAAGGGATAGCCGGACTCGGTCATTGTTCCGGAGCCAAAGTCGGTGGCGACCAGGAGCGTGTCGCGGTCCAGCCATTCGATGCGGTGCTTGCCTTCGGGCAGGCTGAACCCGGCATCGACGAACCGTTTGGTCGTCAGGTCGAACTCGCGCACGACCACCGCATCCTTGCCGCCGTCGGACAGGTTGATCAGGCAACGGGTCTCGTCGGGCGCCAGACAGTCGGCGCCCTTGAACACCCAGTCCTTGCCCTCGGCCTTGGACAGGGCGTCGATGTCCAGCAGGGTCTCCCACTGCGGCGTCGCGGTGCGGTAGCTGTCCAGCGTCGTGCGCCGCCAGACGCCCTTGGGATTGGTCGCGTCCTGCCAGAAATTGCCGATCCCGTCGCCGAGGAAGGACGGGCTTGGAATCCGGTCGGTCGCGGTCAGGATCGCCTGGGCCTCGGCGCGGAAGGTCTCGTAGCGCGGGTCGTCGGTCAGGGCCGCCAGCGACTTGCGGTTCTCCTCGGCGACGAAGGCCATGGCCTCGGCCCCATCCACCTGCTCCAGCGCCAGATGGTCGTCGGCCGCGGCGACACCCGCAGGGGTCAGATTATGAGGATAGCCGGGCGGCGGCCCCATGCGCTCGGGGTGCTCATCCGCACGCCACATCGAGGATTGCGCCGGCGCTGTGGTGCAAGCGCCGAGCAGAAGCGCCGGAATGGCGGCGGACAGGATCAGGTGACGCATGGCTCAAACTCTCCGCTCATCCCGGCGAAAGCCGGGACCCAGACCTTTGGGCGTTCGGCGCCGCCCGTTCGCACTGAACTCGATCCCAGCCGCCGAACCTTGCGAAAGGACTGGGTCCCGGCTTTCGCCGGGCGGGATGAGCGGAAAGAAAAGCCCTTATTCCTGCGCCGGCGTGTCCATCAGGCGGCGCGACAGGTAGGTGTATTCCAGCGCCAACCGACGCGCCGTCTCTTGCAGGTTCGCCCCCGCCGCATGGCCGCCGTCGGTGTTCTCGTAGAACAGGACCGGATAGCCCAGCTCTTCCAGACGCGCCGCCGCCTTGCGGGCGTGGCCCGGATGGACCCGGTCGTCCTTGGTCGAGGTGTGGATGAAGACCTCCGGATAGGGCTGGCCGGCCCGCAGGTTCTGATAGGGCGAATAGGCCTGGATCCAGGCGCGTTGTTCCGGAATGTCCGGATCGCCGTACTCGCCCTTCCACGAGTCGCCGGCCAGCAGCTTGTGGAAGCGCAGCATGTCGAACAGGGGCACCTGGATAACGGCGGCGTTGATCAGATCCGGCCTCTGGGTCAGCATCGCCCCCATGAACAGGCCGCCTTGAGAGCCGCCCATGATCCCCAGCTTCGGCTGGCTGGCGATGTCGCGCGCGATCAGGTCGAGCGCCACGGCCTGGAAGTCCTCGTGCGCCCGTTGGCGGTTCTGCTGCAAAGCCGCCTCGTGCCAGCGGGGACCGAACTCGCCGCCGCCGCGCGTATTGGCGATGACATAGACCCCGCCCCGCTCCAACCACAGCTTGCCGACCGTCGCCGAATAGCCGGGCAACAGCGAGCTTTCGAACCCGCCGTAGCCGTAGAGCAGCGTCGGATTGGAGCCGTCCAGCGGCATGTCCGCCTTATGGACCACGAAGTAGGGGATCATGGTCCCGTCGGCCGAGCGGGCCTCATGCTGGTCCACCGTCATGCCGGTAGCGTCAAACTTGGCCGGCATCGACTTGACCTGATCGACCGCGCCGGTCGCCGCATCGGCCAGCCACAGGCTGGACGGGTTCAGATAGCCGGTGACGCTGACGAAGACCTTGTCGTCGGTCTCCGACGCCGAGCCGACGCCGACCGAGACGTTCTGCGGCAGGTCCAGGGTGGAATAGGTCCACTCGCTGTCGCCGGGCCGGTAGATCCGCACCGAACCGCGCACATTGTCGTACAGGGCGACGACCAGGGTGTTGCGCGTGGCGTTGACCCCCTCGACCGCCTGACGCTCGGTCGGGCGCAGCACCAGGACGGCGGGCGTGGCCTGGTCTTCCAGCCAGGCGTCCAGCGGCCAGGCGATCAGGTCGCCGCTCTTGAAATCCTGGCCCGACGGCGCGGTCCAGTCCTGTTTCAGCGACACCACCAGCTTGCCGGCCACCAGACCCGTGATGTCCGACTTGGCCGGCAGGGCCAGTTTCACCACCGCCCCGTCGTCGGTCACGCGATAGGTTTCGGACGAATAGAAGTCGATCGACCGGTTGATCAGGGTCGCCTTCAGCGCCCCGTCGGCATCCCGCAACGTATAGCCGGACACCGAGACGTCGGTCGGTTCGCCCATGAACAGGACGTCGGCCTGATCCAGCGACTGACCGCGCATCATCCGCTTCACTATCATCGGATAGCCGGAGTTGGTCAGGGTGCCGACGCCGAAATCGCGCGAGATCAGCAGGGTGTCCTTGTTCAGCCAGGTCGCGCCGCCCTTGGACTCCGGCAGGAAGAAGCCCCCCTCGACGAAGCTGCGGGTCACGCTGTCGAACTCGCGCAGGGTCACGGCGTCCTTGCCGCCGTTCGACAGGCTGATCAGGCAGTAGCGTTCTTCGGGGGCCAGGCAGGTCGAGCCCTTGTAGACCCAGTTGGCGCTTTCGGCCTCGGCCAGGGCGTCGATATCCAGCACCGTCTCCCACTGGGGTTCGGCGGTCTTGTACGAGTCCAGCGTCGTGCGCCGCCAGACGCCGCGCACATGCTGGGCGTCTTGCCAGAAATTGTCGATATGGCCGTCGTGGGTGAAGCCCGGAGCCGGGATCCGGTCGCGCGCCTGAACGATGGCGAGCGCCTGCTGGTGCAGGGGCTCATAGCGGGGGTCGCCCTGCAGCACGCCCAGCGAATGGGCGTTGTGTTCCTTGACCCAGGCCATGGCCCGCTCGCCCTCGACGTCTTCGAGCCAGACATAGGGGTCGGTCGCCTCGCTGGTCGCGAAGGCGGGAGCGGAGGGGGCGGTCTGGGCCATGGATACCGACGTCATACTGGTGGAGGCGAGAAGGGCCGCGAGCACGGCGGCGGATGAGCGGATCATGGACAGTCCCCGGAATTGAAGACGGGCACCTTAACGGCGAGCCGCCCTGCGGCAAGGCGACGAATCCGCCCTTACGGTTTTGTCATCTTTGTCTCAGCCCTCGTCGGGGATGCAGATCAGATTTCCACAGGCCTTGCAGTGGACGGCGTCGGGGTCGTGGGTCTGAAGGCCGCAGCGGTCGCAAGGGAAACGAACCTTGTGCGGCTTGATCAGGGCCTGGGCCAGACGCAGGAACAGGGTGATCCCCACCAGCATGATGGCGATGGACAGAAGCTTGCCCAGCGGCCCCGGCAGGGTGACGTCGCCGAACCCGGTCGTCGTCAGGGTCGCCACGGTGAAATAGAGGGCGTCGATATAGCCGCTGATCCCGTCATGCCCCCGGAAGGTCGCATAGACGAAGCCGGTCACGACAAAGACGAAGGTCACCAGGCCCGAAAGCGCGCGCACGATCCCCTCGACCCGGGTGTCGTCGAACCGCGCGCCGACCGTCCGCCAGAAGAAGTCGGAGTTCAGCAGGGTCCACAGCCGCAGCATCCGCAGGAAGCCGAGGTTGAACAGCCAGGCCGGGAACAGCAGGGTCGCCAGAATAAACAGGTCCAGCCAGACGATCGGCCGTTTCAGCCAGTCCTTGATGTCGGAATAGGCATAGGCCCGCGCCGCCAGATCGATCGCCAGCAGGGCGGCGATCAGATAGTCGAGCACATAGAAGGCCCAGCCCATGTTCTTCAGGATCGGCGCCGCCAGGAAGAAGGCGATGATGGCGAAGTCGATGACGATGACCGTCAACCGGAACTTCACCGCCGCCGGCTGGCCGCCGTGATACAGGTATCGCAGCCGCGCGCGCAGCCTCAGGCCGTCCTTGGGGTCGGTTTCGCTCTGGGACACGGTGGTTTCCGGACGACGGGGATAGGCCTATATGGCCTGCATGACCCGTCCTTTCATCAAGATGAACGGCGCCGGCAATGACTTCATCGTCATCGACGCGCTGGAAACGCCGTTTCGTCCGACCGAGGACCAGATCCGCGCCCTGGCCGACCGCGCCACGGGCGAGGGGTTCGACCAGTTGATCGCCATCGAGCCGTCCGAGACCGCCGACGCCTTCATGCGGGTGTGGAACGCCGACGGCTCCATGGTGGAGACCTGCGGCAACGCCCTGCGCTGCGTCGGCTGGCTGCTGATGGAGGCCGACGGCGGCGACAGGGTCACGATCGACACCGCAGCCGGCCCCACCACCGCCACGCGCGCGGGCGACCGCCGGGTCACGGTCGATATGGGCAAGCCCCGGCTCGACTGGACCCAGGTGCCCCTGGCCGAAGAGATGGACACGCGCGGCATCGAGCTTCAGGTCGGCCCCATCGACGCGCCGCTGCTGCACACGCCCGGCGCCCTCTCCATGGGCAATCCGCACGTGGTCTTCTTCACCGACCGCCAGGACGACGGCTTCGTCACCGGCTCGGGCTCTCTGGTCGAGCACCACCCGCTGTTTCCTGAAGGCGTGAATGTCGGTTTCGCCCATGTCCTTGACCGCGACCATATCCGTCTGCGCGTCTGGGAACGGGGCGCCGGCCTGACCAAGGCCTGCGGCACCGGCGCCTGCGCCGCCCAGGTCGCCGCAGCCCGGCGCGGCCTGACGGATCGCAAGGCCACCGTCGTCGTCGATGGCGGAGAATTGGTCATCGACTGGGACGCGGCGACCGACCATGTCCTGATGACCGGCCCCGTCGAGATCGAACGCACGGGCGCCCTGTCCTTCTAGACGGCGCATCCGGTTGACGCTGACGCAAACGGAAACTTGCGGCCCGGTCTGTGACCCTTCCGGGGCGTCAAGGCTTGGCGCAGCCCTTCCCACGCTCTAGGACACGAACGGTTACAGCCCCGCTGACGACCTGGACGCCCCCGATGCCCGATCAAACCGAAAAACAGACCTTCTCCGACCAGGAGGCGCTGGACTTCCACCTCTTCCCGACCCCGGGCAAGATCTCGATGGCCCCGACCAAGCCGATGGCGACCCAGCGCGACCTGTCGCTGGCCTATTCGCCGGGCGTGGCCGTGCCGGTCCTTGCCATCGCCGCCGATGCGGACAAGGCCTACGAATATACGTCCAAGGGCAATCTGGTCGCCGTCATCTCCAACGGCACCGCCATCCTGGGCCTGGGCAATCTGGGCCACATGGCCTCCAAGCCGGTGATGGAGGGCAAGTCGGTCCTGTTCAAGCGCTTCGCCGACGTCGACAGCTTCGACGTCGAGGTCAAGACCACCGATCCCGACGAATTCATCACCGTCGTCAAGAACATCGGCGACACCTGGGGCGGCATCAATCTGGAGGACATCAAGTCCCCCGAGTGCTTTGTCATCGAGAGCGAGCTTCAGGACCTGCTGGACATCCCCGTCTTCCATGACGACCAGCACGGCACGGCCATCATCTCGACCGCCGGCCTGATCAACGCCTGCCATGTCGCCGGAAAACGGCTGGACGAGGTCAAGGTGGTTCTGTCGGGCGCGGGCGCGGCCGGCCTGTCCTCGATCGCCCTGATGAAGGCCGCCGGGGTCAAGGCCGAGAACACCGTCATCTGCGATCGGGACGGCGTCGTCTATCAGGGCCGCGAACACGGCATGGACCAGTGGAAGGCCGCCCACGCCACCGACACCCCCCTGCGCACCATGGCCGAGGCCATGGTCGGGGCCGATGTCGTCCTGGGCCTGTCGGCCAAGGGCGCGATCACCAAGGAGATGGTGGCCTCCATGGCCCCCAATCCGATCATCTTCGCCATGGCCAACCCCGATCCCGAGATCACGCCGGAAGACGTCAAGTCGGTCCGGTCCGACGCCATCATCGCCACCGGCCGCTCGGACTATGTGAACCAGGTCAACAACGTCCTGGCCTTCCCCTATCTGTTCCGGGGAGCCCTGGATGTGCGCGCCCGTCGGGTGAACCACGAGATGAAGGTCGCCTGCGCCCAGGCCCTGGCGGCCCTGGCCCGCGAGGATGTGCCCGACGAGGTGGCCGCCGCCTATCGCGGCCGCAAGCTGAAGTTCGGCCCCGACTATATCATCCCCACCCCGTTCGACCCGCGCCTGATCTGGTACATCCCGCCCTTCATCGCCCAGGCGGCGATGGATACCGGCGTGGCCCGCGTCCAGATCGAGGACATGGACGTCTATCGCAACGCCCTGCGCTCGCGCGTCGATCCGTCCGCCGCCCTGATGCAGAAGATCAACTCGGCGGTGCGCGGCGGGCCGAACAAGCGCGTCGTTTTCGCCGAGGGTGAAGAACTGGCCGTCATCCGCGCCGCCTGGGGCTTCAAACAGGCCGATCTGGGCACGCCTATCCTGGTCGGCCGCGAGGATCTGATCCGTCAGAACGCCGCCGAGGCCGGTCTTAATTTCGATGACCTGGGCATTGAGATCACGAACGCCCGCGTCTCCGAACACAATGTCGAGGACACCGACTGGCTGTACGAAAAGCTGCAGCGCCGGGGCTATCTGCGCCGCGACGTCGCGCGGATGATCAACCAGGACCGCAACTATTTCGCCGCCACCCTGGTGGCCAAGGGTCGGGCCGACGCCATGGTCGCGGGCGTGACCCGCAACTTCAACATGGCCCTGAAGGAGGTCCAGCGCGTGCTGGACGTCGAGGACACCCTGATCGGCCTGTCGATCCTGCTGGCGAAAGGCCGCACCCTGTTCGTGGCCGACACCACCATCCACGAACTGCCGGACGCCGCCGAACTGGCCGACATCGCCGTCAAGGCGGCCGAGACCGTGCGCAGGCTGGGCCGCAATCCGCGCGTCGCCTTCCTCAGCTATTCGACCTTCGGCAACCCGCCCGGCGACCGCGCCGAAAAGGTGCGCGAAGCCATCCGCATCCTGGACAAGAAGGGCGTCGATTTCGAATACGAAGGCGAAATGCCGCCCGAGGTCGCCCTGGATCCCAAGGGCCACCCGGCCTACGCCTTCAACCGCCTGACCAAGCCGGCCAACGTCCTGGTCATGCCCGCCATTCATTCGGCCGCCATCTCGACCAAACTGGTCCAGGCCCTGGGCGGCGCCACGGTGATCGGCCCGCTTCTGGTCGGGCTGGAGAAGCCGGTTCAGATCGTCTCCCTGGGCGCCTCGGTCAGCGAGATCATCACCGCCGCCACCTTCGCCGCCTATGACGCCGGTCCCGCCTTCCAGGGATCGGGCCTGACCTCGGCGCCGCGGCCGCCCGCAGCGGCGGTCGAGAAGACCACCACTGCGGTGCCCCCCACCGTCTGATCATGAGCGAACCCGGCCCCTTCCCGCCCACCGCCCCCCCGCCCCGGCGGGTGGAGCCGGGTCTCTATCTGGTGGCGACGCCGATCGGGAACCTGCGCGACATGACGCTCAGGGCGCTGGACGTCCTGGCCGCCGCCGACCTGGTCCTGGCCGAGGACACCCGCGTCACCGCCAAGCTCCTGACCGCCTATGGACTGAAGGCCAAGCTGGAGCGCTGCGACGACCACGCCTCGACCCGCGCGGCTGAACTGGCCATCGAACGGCTCAGGAACGGCGAGGTGGTGGCCCTGGTCTCGGACGCGGGCACGCCGCTGGTGTCGGACCCCGGCTTCGTTGTTGCGCGCGCAGTGATCGCCGCGGGCCTGCCGGTCCATCCGATCCCCGGTCCGTCCAGCCTGCTGGCCGCCCTGTGCATCGCCGGCCTGCCCGCCGACCGGGTCCTGTTCGCCGGTTTCCTGCCGCCCAAGACCGCCGGCCGCAAGTCGATGCTGGAAGACCTGAAAAGCCAGCGCCAGACCCTGGTCTTCTTCGAGAGCGGGCCGCGTCTGCGCGACAGTCTGACGGATATGGCCGCCGTCCTGGGTCCGCGCCCCGCCGCCGTGGCCCGCGAACTGACGAAGCTGTTCGAGGAATGCGTGCGCGGCCCACTGGACGAACTGGCGGTCCATCCCAAACTCGACGGTCCCAAGGGCGAGATCGTCGTCGTCGTCGGCCCCGGCGAGGCCGAGGTCGCCTCGGCCGCCGATGCCGATGCGGCCCTGGCTGACGCGTTGACGCGTCTGGCGCCCGGCGAAGCGGCGTCAGAGGTGTCGCGCGCCCTGGACCTGCCCCGCAAGCCTCTTTACCGCCGGGCTCTGGAGCTCCAGGGCAAGTGAACGCCCGCCTGCCCCGCCCGGCGCCGAAGCGACGCCCCAAGGCGGCGTGGCGTCAGGCCAAGGGCGGCGCCGCCTTCAAGGCCGGCCATGCGGCCGAATGGGTCGCCGCCCTGTGGCTGATGTTCAAGGGCTATCAGGTGCTGGGCTTCCGCCTGAAGACCCGGTCCGGTGAAATCGACCTGCTGGCGCGACGCGGCCGTATCCTGGCCGTGGTCGAGGTCAAGCGACGCACCACCCTGAACGCCGCGCTCCTGGCTCTGAAGCCGGCCCAGCATGATCGACTGATCGCGGCGGGCGAGGCCGTCCGGCGCAATCGGCCGGCCCTGCAACCTCTTGATTTGAGAATTGATATGGTGGCGCTGGCTCCTGGCCGGTTTCCGCGTCATCTTCGCGGCGTCCAGAGACACGGCCAGAGTTTGGGCGGGGGCTGAAAGGATCGCATGACGCGGGAGAAGGCCGAGGCCATCCTGACGTCGGCCGGAGCGGCCGGCGACGACGGCTTCCCGCTGCTGGAGGCCGCGATCGCCTGCGCCATTCACGACAATCCGTTGCGCGACGCCGAGCCCGTCCGCACCCTGGCCCACGGCGCCTGCGAACGGCTGAAGGAACGGATCGGCGCAGAAGGCCCCGACGACGCCCTGTCCGAGACCATGGCGGCCGACCTGCGGCTGAACGGCGACCTGCTGCACTACGACCATCCCGACAACACCGACATCATCGCGGTCGCCGAGCGTCGGCGCGGCCTGTCGGCGGCGCTTGCGGTCTTCTATCTGCACGCGGCCAGGGCGGCGGGGCTCAAGGCGGCGGGCGTGGATTTCCCGGGCCATTTCCTGGTGCGGGTCGAAACCGGCGAGGGACCGGTGGCCCTGGACCCCTTCAGTCAGGGGCGGCTGGTCATGCCCAGCGAACTGACGCGCCGCGCCTTACGCGCCGGCTTGACGCCGCATGTCGCCGACCGTCTGGACATACTGATGGCGCCGGTGACCGACCGCCAGACCTTGATCCGGCTGCAGAACATGTTGTTCAGCCGCGCCATCCACAGCCGCGACTATGACGCCGCCGAACGCTCGGCCCTGCGCCGCGCCCTGCTGGACCCCGACGATCATCGGCCCTGGCTGGACGTCGCCGCCGCACGCGAGAAACAGGGCGCCCTGACCGGCTCGCTCCAAGCCCTGTCTCGCGCCCACGGCCTCGACGGCGTCGAGGAGGCGCGGCGCAGTTCGACCTTCGAACGCGTGCGGCTGCGGCTGAACTAGACCGCCTCGCCGCGCAGCAGTTTCGGCAAATCCCCGGTCGCCCCGCCGGCCTCCTGCATGAAGGCTCGACGCAGGGGCCCGATCCGGTTGACCGCCGCCATGCCGAGGTCGCGCGCAATCCGCATCGGGGCGATGTCGTTGGAGAACAGCCGCACGAAGGCGTCGAACCCCGCCGCCAGGGCCGCCGTGTCGAACCGGCGCCAGCGGGCGTAACGTTCCAACACCGTCTCGGCCCCGATATCTTCGCCCAGACGCGCGGCCTCGGCCAGCACCTCCGCCAGGGCCGCCGCGTCCTTCAAGCCCATGTTCAGCCCCTGGCCGGCCACCGGGTGCACGCCGTGGGCCGCGTCGCCGATCAGGGCGATGCGCGGCGCGACGATCTTCTCGGCCAGGCTGAGCGACAGCGGATAGACGAAACGCGGCCCCTCGACCGTGACATCCTCCAGAAAATCGCCGAACCGCCGCATCAGATGGGACTGGAAGGCCGCGTCGGAGGCGTCGCGCAGGGCCTCGGCCCGGCGTGTGGTCTCGGTCCAGACCAGGCTCGCGCGTTGATCCGTCAGCGGCAGGATGGCGAAGGGGCCGCTGGGCAGGAAATATTCGTGGGCGACATTGCCATGATCGCGGCCCAGCCGCACCGTGGCCACCACCCCGCTCTGGCCGTAGGCCCAGCCGACGGTGTCTATGCCGGCGGCCCGTCGAACCGTCGAACCCCGCCCTTCCGCCCCCACCACCAGAGACGCAATCAGGGTCGCGCCGTCCGCCAGGGTCACGGCCGCCTTGCCGGCGTCGGTTTCGACCCGGACGACGGAGGCCGGCGCCCGCACCTCGATCCCCGCCGCCGTCACCGCCTCGGCGAGGGCGACGCGGATGCGGCGGTTCTCGACCATATAGCCCAGCGGCTCGCCGCCCGTGCGGCCGCCGATCTCGTCCGCGTCGAACCGCAGGAAGGCCGGCGAGGCCGACCGGCTGGCCGCGCCCGGCCGACGGCCGTCAGTCACCAGGATATGGTCCATCCGGCAGGCGTGGGGCCGCAGGGACTGGCCCAGGCCCAGGGCGTCCAACATGCGGAAGGTCGAAAAGGCCACGGCCGTCGAACGGCCGTCGAACGTCGGCGCAAGTTGTGCGCTGAACGGCTGCGGATCGACCAGGACCACCTTCAACCCGGCCTGGGCCGCCGCCAGGGCGAACGCCGCCCCGCTCAACCCCGCACCGGCGATGATGATGTCGTAGCGTTCGGTGTCTGCCATGGCAGGCTTGTCGCGCCCGAAGACCGAAACGTCCAGACGGGAAATCGTCGCAACGCCGACAGGCCTTGACCTCGGTCAAGGCTTTCGCCCGACGACTGCCCCACGGATAGCGCGGCAGGAGGCCAGGATGAACAGACGACGGATTCTGATCGGCGCCGGCGCAACGCTCGCCCTGGGCGCGGCGGGCGGCGTCGCTTGGCGGACATCCACAGGATCAAGCGGCGACTACGACCGTCTCACGGCCCGGTTTCGCGCGCCCCTGACGGACGCTCCCCCCGTGACTGAACTGGTCCGCTACGCCGCCCTGGCGGCCAGCGGTCACAACACCCAACCCTGGCGCTTTCGCCTCTCCGACGGCGCTGTCGATATCCTGCCCGACCTGACCCGCCGGACGCCGGCGGTCGATCCCGATGACCACCATCTGTTCGTCAGCCTGGGCTGTGCGGCCGAGAATTTGCGCATCGCCGCCGCCGCGACCGGCCGCCCCGGCGAACTGGCTTTGGGCGCTGACGGACGCAGCCTGCGCTACAGCTTCACCTCCGGAGCCGCCCAACCGGATCCCCTGTTCGCCGCCATTCCAGCTCGACGCTCCAGCCGCACCATCTATGACGGCCATCCCATACCGCCGAGCGCGCTGGCCCGACTGCGTCAGGCGACCACGGCGCCCGGCGTCGCCTTTCATCTTCTGACCGACCGGCCCAGCCTGGATCGCGTCCGCGAACTGGTCGTCGCCGGCAACACCGCCCAGATGGCCGATCCCGCCTTCATGGCCGAGTTGAAACATTGGCTGCGCTTCAATCCCCGCGCGGCCCTGCGCCAGGGCGACGGCCTGTTTTCGGCGTCCAGCGGCAGTCCCGTCCTGCCCGATGGCCTGGGCCGGCTCGCTTTCGACCGGTTCTTTACAGCCGCGAGCGAAAACACCCGCTATGAGGCCCAGATCGCCTCGTCCGCCGCCGTGGCCGTCTTCGTGGCGGAACGATCCGATCCCGCCCACTGGATCGCCGTCGGCCGGGCCTGCCAGAGACTGATGCTGGCTGCGACGGGCCTGGGTCTGCGCCACGCCTTCGTCAATCAACCCGTCGAGGTCGCAGCCCTGCGCCCGGAACTGGCCGCCCTGGTCGGCGAAGGCGACAAACGTCCGAACCTGGTGCTGCGGCTCGGCTTCGGTCCGACCCTGCCTCTGTCCCCGCGTCGCTCCGTCGAGGCGGTGATCCTCTGACGGCTGGGGACGGCTGGTAAACAACCTCTTAACCCTGAAGGTGCGACAAGGGCGGTCGAACGTCAGCCGCCCGGAAGGTCACGCCTTTCATGTCCACCGCCCTCGCCGTCGGCCGTCAGGCCTGGATCAGCGCCCGCATCCTGTGGGGCGCGCCCTTCGTGGTGCGCTTTCGGGGCATGCTTCAGGCCCTGCTGGCGACCCTGCTTCTGGTCGCCCTGATCTCGTGGAACCCGGCGGACGCCAGCCTGAACGCGGCTTCCAGCCTGCCGACCACCAACTGGCTGGGCGCCAATGGCGCTTTGTTCGCCGATCTTTTCATGCAGTCGCTGGGTCTGGCCGCCTGGCCCGCCGCCCTGCTGCTGGTCGCCTTTGGTCTGGCCCGTGCGGTCGGCGACGCCATCCAGCAGCGGTTGAAGCCGACGCCGTTGAAGGCTCTGGCCGCGACGGGCGGGGTGCTGCTGCTGTCCGGCGCCCTCGCCGCCCTGGCCGCGCCCGCCGCCTGGCCCCTGGCCGCCGGACTGGGCGGTCTGTGGGGCGACGGCTTCACCGGCCTGACGGCCCAGGGCATAGGCGCCCTGCGCATTCCCGGCGGACGGATCATCGCCGGTCTGGTCTTCCTGATCGGCGGCCTGTGGCTGACCGGTTTCGCAATCGGCCTGCGAGCCATGGATTTTGTAGACGCCCTGCACTGGGGCCGGTCGCTGCGTCGTCCGCCCGCCCCCCCCGCCCCTGCGGTCAAGACGCCCCGCCCCCGCGCCGCGGCCAAGCCCAAAGCCGAACCTCGCGCAGCCGCAAGCCTCGACGAGGTCGCGACGGAGTCCGGTTCGGCCGACGCCCCCCAGACCGCCTATGACGACCTGCCCCCGTGGGAAGACGAACCGGCTCAGGCGGCGCCCCGCCCCTCGGCCGCCCGGCCGATCGAGCCCCGCGTCGCTGCGCCCAAGGCGCCCAAGGCCCGCAAGGACGACACAGACCAGCAAGCCTTCGACTTCGTTCGACCAGAAGGCGCCTTCGACCTGCCGCCGCTGGGCATACTGACCAAGCCGGCCCAGCGCGTCGCCTCGGTGGACGAGCACTCGCTGAATCAGAACGCCAAGATGCTGGAAGGCGTGCTGCAGGAGTTCGGCGTGCGCGGCGTGATCGACCAGATTCGACCCGGCCCTGTCGTCACACTCTACGAATTGGTCCCCGCTCCCGGCGTGAAGCATGGCCGCGTCGTGGCCCTGGCCGACGATATCGCCCGCTCCATGTCCGCGCGCGCCTGCCGCATCTCGGTGGTCCAGGGCCGCAACGCCATCGGCATAGAACTGCCCAACGCCAAGCGCGAGACCGTCTATCTGCGCGACCTGCTGTCCAGCGCCGAATACGACAAGAAGGGCCACCTGCTGCCCCTGGCCCTGGGCGAGACCATCGGCGGCGAACCCTATGTCGCCGACCTGGCCCGCATGCCCCACCTGCTGATCGCCGGCACCACCGGCTCGGGCAAGTCGGTCGGGGTCAACGCCATGATCCTGTCGATCCTGTATCGCCACAGCCCGGCCGAATGCCGCTTCATCATGATCGACCCCAAGATGCTGGAGCTGTCGGTCTATGACGGCATCCCGCACCTGCTGGCGCCGGTCGTCACCGATCCGAAGAAGGCCGTCGTGGCCCTGAAATGGACGGTGCGCGAGATGGAGGACCGGTATCGCCGCATGTCCAAACTGGGCGTGCGCAACATCGCCTCCTACAACGAGCGCGCCCGCGAAGCCCAAACGAAGGGCGAGCATTTCGAGCGCACGGTCCAGACCGGCTTCGACGATCAGGGCCGCCCGGTCTATGAATCCGAGAAGATCCGGCCCGAGCCCCTGCCCTTCCTCGTCGTGGTCATGGACGAGATGGCCGACCTGATGCTGGTCGCCGGCAAGGACGTCGAGGGCGCGGTCCAGCGTCTGGCCCAGATGGCGCGCGCCGCCGGCATCCACCTCATCATGGCGACGCAGCGGCCCTCGGTCGACGTCATCACCGGCACCATCAAGGCCAACTTCCCGACCCGGATCAGCTTCCAGGTCACCTCCAAGATCGACAGCCGCACCATCCTGGGCGAACAGGGCGGCGAACAACTGCTGGGCCAGGGCGACATGCTCTATATGGCCGGCGGCGGCCGCATCACCCGCCTGCACGGCCCCTTCGTCGACGACAAGGAAGTCGAGGACGTCTGCAAACACCTGAAGGCCCAGGCCGAGCCCGACTATCTGGACCTGATCACCGACGAACCGGACGGCGATGCAGACGGGGCGATGGATGAAGGGGGCGGCGGCTCCGGCGATGACCTGTATGACCGCGCCGTGGCCGTGGTGACGCGGGACCGCAAGGCCTCGACCAGCTACGTCCAGCGCCGGCTGCAGATCGGCTACAACCGCGCCGCCTCGCTGATCGAGCGGATGGAGCAGGAAGGCGTGGTCAGCCCGGCCAACCACGCGGGCAAGCGCGACGTCCTGGCCGGCCCGCCGCCGATGGCGTGACGCCGCTTCGGAACAGGCGGCGTCCAGGCCCGTTTACCCCTCCCGCTGCCGTCGCAAGCTTCAGCATTTCGATGAACAGGACTTCATCGGAGCGCCGGAATATGGTCAGGCTCGCGTCATTCCGACGCCAAGCCGACCGGGCAAGATGGCAGGATCGACAACCGTCCCGAACGGGAGACAGACTTCATGACCGCCCACGCCAAGACCCTCGCCCTCGCCCCCGCCGATTTCCAGCGCCGTCGGCTGCTAATGGGCGCAGGCCTCCTGACCGGCCTTGCAGCGCTTGGCGTCTTCGATACGGCCCAGGCCCAGTCCAACCTGTCCGCCGACGACCGCGCCGTGGTGCAGCAGGCTCAAGCCTATCTGCAGGCCCTGACCTCGGCCCAGGGGACCTTCGTCGAGACGGGTCCGGGCGGTCAACGTCGTGAAGGCCGTTTCTATCTGCAGCGTCCGGGCAAGATGAGGTTCGAATACACCAGTCCGGCCGGCCTTCTGGTGGTGTCGGACGGCTACAACGTCAAACGCTATGACCCGCGCCTCAACAATTTCCAGCAGGTGCCTCTGGGCCGCACGCCTCTGTCCACCTTCCTGGCGCGCAATGTCCGTCTGGACCAGGGCGTCCGCATCGACCGTGTCACGCGGATGAGCTCCGGCGCCTTCGCGATCACCGCGCGCGATTCCGGTCGTCCCAACGACGGCGCGGTCGTTCTGGCCTTCGCCGGCGATCCGATGCGGCTGCATGAATGGACCATTACGGACGCACAGGGCTCCCGCACCCGCACCCAGCTGACAGCGCTTCAGCCGGCCTCGAACCTGGCTTCCAGCCTGTTTCAGCTCCGGGATCCGACCCGTCGCCCCGGCCGCAACTGAGTCTGGCTTCAAGGATCAACACTATCCGTCCGTTGCCGGATAATCACAGCCAAACATCAAATATGACAATTTGACCTTTTCTTTTTGCCGTGACATTAGAAGCACAGAGCGGCGGCGGCCGTTCTACCGCCTCGGATGCATCCCCCTCCCGGCGGCGAGAGAGACGATCACCTTTTATAAGCCCGGCCCGTAGCGGCCGGGCCTTTTTTATGCGCCGAGGCCTGCTATGGCGGGGCATGACCCTTCGCCTCGCCACCTGGAACATCAACTCCGTCCGCCTGCGCATTGATCAGGTCGCCCGGTTCGTCGCCGAACGCGCGCCCGACGTCCTGCTGTTGCAGGAGATCAAGTGCACGACCGATCAATTTCCGCGCGCCGCCTTTGAGGACATGGGAATGCCCCACCTGCGCGTGGCCGGCCAGAAGGGCTGGCACGGGGTGGCCATCGCCTCGCGCCTGCCGCTGGAGGACAGCGACACCTTCCAGGTCTGCAAACTGGGCCATGCGCGCTGCGTATCCGCCCAGGTCGCCGGGCTCGATGTTCAGAACTTCTATATCCCCGCCGGCGGGGACGTCCCTGATCGGACCCTGAACCCCAAGTTCGATCACAAGATGGACTTTTACGAACAGCTGACCGCCATCGTCGCCAAGCAGGACAAGTCGCGCCCCCTGGTCATGGCCGGCGACTTCAACATCGCCCCGGGCGAGGGCGACGTCTTCAACCATCGCTACATGTCCAAGATCGTCAGCCACACGCCGATCGAGGTCGAGACCCTGAACCGGCTCCAGGCCACAGGCGGCTTCGCCGACGTGCTGCGGGACCGATTCCCGGAGCCGCAAAATCTGGCCAGCTGGTGGAGCTATCGCGCCGCCGACTTCCGCAAGTCCAATCGCGGCCTCCGCCTGGACCACATCTGGACCTCGCCGGGCCTCACCCCAGCCGTGGTCAAGGACACCGCCCGAATCCACGACGACGTCCGCGAATGGGACCGCCCGTCGGATCACGCCCCGGTCACGGTCGATCTGGACGTCTGAACGCCGCGAGGACGGAGATGACGGACGGCGGCCGCTCGGGGCAGACCATCTCAAGCATCTTACAAGCTTTACCTTATTGAAACACGATCGGTATTTGGCGGTCATGGAGCCGCCCTAAATGGACCGCGCCGCCCGAGGGGGACGGCGCTTTTCATTGGATGATCTATGACCTATTCCGGTTCGCTCGCCCGGCGCGCCCTGCTGTGCGCCGCCACCAGCCTCATCGCCCTGAGCGCAGGTTCGGCGCTGGCCCAATCCAGCTCCACTGCATCGACGCAAGACAAGTCCGAAGGCACGACGCTTCAGGACATCGTGGTGACCGGCGCCCGACGCGCCCAGACGGTGCTTGAACAGGAAAGGGCCGCTGTCGGCGTCGTTGACTCCGTCGCCGTCGGCGACATCAGCCTGAACCCCCAGACCAATATCGCCGACTTGGCCAAGCGGCTGCCCGGCGTCTCGGTCAGCCAGGACCAGGGTCGGAACCAGTCGGCGACGGGCGAGGCCCAGTACGTCGCCATCCGCGGCTTCGACACCAGTTTCAACGCCTATACGCTGGACGGCCTGCGTCTGCCCCAGACGGCGGGTGGTCGTTCCATTTCGCTGAACCTCTTCAGCCCGTTCGCGATCCAGGCGATCGGAATCGACAAGACGCCGAACGCGGCGTTCGACGCCGACGCCATCGCCGGCATCGTTAATCTGGTCACCCCCTCCGCCTTCGACTTCGGCGACCAGATGCTGCGGTTGCGCGCGGTGGGACAGATGGCCGAACTGGCCGAGGATCGCGGCCAAGACGGCCTGGGCGGCGCGATCGGCCTGGATATGTCGCGTCGGTTCGCCGACGGCCGCTTGGGCGTCTATGCCGCAGCCTATTACGAGCAAAAGAGCAGCGCCGCCGAGAGCGTCGCGGTTCAGAACGACTACAAGACCTCAAAGGGCAATGTCGGTTCGGCGCGCGACAATGAAAACGCCTTATCGGCGGACGGTCTGCAGTGGAACTTCTTCAACTCCACCGTCGAACGCTATGGCGCAACGGCGGCTCTGGACTATCGCACCCAGCCCTTGGACCTGTTCGCGCGGGTCAATTATGCGACCTACACCAACACCAATACGATGAATCAGACGGGGCTGCGCAGCGAGCGGACGTCGGGTCAGACCAATCCCAATGCCGCTTCCAATCCGGGGGGCGCCAACTACAACGCCGCCGGCGACTACACGCCCTACGGCATCAACCCGGCCAATTATTTCCGTGTGGAGGACGTCGAGCAGGAACTGCTGTCGGTCCAGACGGGCGGCAAGCTGAGGTTCGGCGGCTTCACCGCCTCACTGGAAGCCGCCTACGCCGACGGTCGACTGGACTCGCCTAACTCGATCGAAGCCGCCTGGCGCGGCGTCGCCTACAATGGCGCGCCCGGCAATACCGGCGTCTCGTCCGAGGGGCTGAAGATCGACCTGTCTGACGCCCGCTGGCCGATGCCGGTCCTGTCGTCCGGAGCGACCGCCTATGTCGCCAGCCAGGACCGCCCCAGCCAGATCTATGTCCAACGCGGCTACAGCTATCTGTCCGAGGTCAAGAAGACGGTAAAGGGCGATCTGACCTGGACGGGCTCGGGCCTGCTCGCCAGCGCCTCGATCGGCGGACTTTATGAAACGGCGGACCAGGACGGCCGCAGCCTGACGCCGGACGACACCCGCTACAAATTCCGCACCTCCCTTCAGGCCGGCGCTGTGGACGGCCCCTCGATCGGCGCGACGCCCGGCCAACTGATCACCGACTTCATGGGGCACGGCACGGTGCGCCCAGTCAAACTGGTGGATCGTCGCTTCGTGGAGCATGAGCTGGATCTGTACGGCTCGACGGTCACGGTCTCTCAAGAAAAGCTGAACCAAGGCCTGTCGGACAGCCAGGAAGACCGCTCGGCCGCCTTTGCCGTCGCCACGCTGAAGCTGGCCGGCGGCGCACTGGAGATCACCCCCGGCGTCCGCTACGAGGACAATCACTTCGAAGCCCGTTTCTTCGTCAAGGACGCGGACGGCGCCCGCTTCGCCACGGCTGACCGGGATTACGACCATGTCGATCCCAGCGTCGTCGCCGCCTGGCGTCCCAATGACGCCCTCGTGGTGCGCGCAGCGGCCCGCTCCAGCT
Source organism: Brevundimonas sp. GW821-FHT10A07 (assembly GCF_059415785.1). Taxonomy (NCBI): domain Bacteria; kingdom Pseudomonadati; phylum Pseudomonadota; class Alphaproteobacteria; order Caulobacterales; family Caulobacteraceae; genus Brevundimonas; species Brevundimonas sp. GW821-FHT10A07. The sequence continues at coordinate 62,383 of NZ_JBWKNX010000010.1, read as the reverse complement.
ACAGCCGCCCCTCGGGCGGCCAGCTGGCGGGACCCACCACCGTCAGCCGCGATCCCGTCACCAACGACATCATCAGCATCAGCCAACCGAACCCGGACCTGAAACCGGTCGAGGGCTGGAGCTATGACCTGGGCCTGGAATGGTACGCCGTCGGCGCCAATCTGCAGCTGGCCGTCTACCACAAGGATCTGGACAATATCGTCGTGCCGACCGCCCTGCGGAATGGGACGAACGAGACCAGCGACGGGGTGATCATGATCAAGCCGTTCAACGGTTTGGGCGGCTCGGCCACCGGCGTCGAACTGGGCGGCCATTACGCGCTTCCGGTTGATGGCTGGCTGGAAGGCGTGTCGTTTGGCGGAAACCTGACCTATCAGCAGACCCGCGCCGAATACCGCCTTTCCTCGACGGTGACGCGCGAGAGCGACCTGCCCCAGGCGCCCGAGCTGATGTACAATCTGGAAGCCGGTTATGAGCATGGGCCGGTGCGCGCCAGCCTCTGGTACAACCACACCGGTCGGCGTCTGGACACGGTTCAGGACAGCCAGCCGGACATCTACATCCAGCCGTCCAAGGAGCTGAACCTGGGCGTGGCCCTGACCCTGGCGCCGGGTCTGGAAGTCGGGGCGGCGGTCCGCAATCTGACTGACGAACCCACCCGTTGGTCGACCGTCGGCGCGGGTGAACGCTATGTCTCGCCCGACCGCAAGGGCGGTTACCTGGAAACCGGTCGGGTCTTCCAGGTCAGTGTCAACGCCACCTTCTAAGGCGCGGACGTCAGAACCGAGGCAGACCTGACAGAGGGCGGCGGCGTTCAGCCGCCGCCCTCAAACCTTCCGCGACGGCTTCAATAGACAGGGACCGAGCGGCTGTGGGTCGTGGCCGTCGGTCTGGTCTTGCGCTTCAGAGCCTTAACCCCGCGCGCCAGTCGTTCCACAGCCTGTTGCAGTTCGCGCTCAGGCAGGGTGTAGGGCAGGCGCAGGCGTTGTTCGAAGGCGCCGTCGATCCCGAAGCGTGGCCCGGCCGCTAACCTCAGCCCTTCGGTCTCGGCCTGGGCCGTCAGGGCGGAGCTGATCGGCGCAGGAAGTCGCACCCAGAGCGACAGCCCCCCTGCAGGACGGGGGCAGGTCCAGTCCGGCAGATGCTGCGCCAGTTGCGCCCGAAGGTGGTCCCGCCGGGCGCGCAACAGGGGCCGGCGTGCCGCGAGGGACGCGCCGCCGTCGGTCAACAGTTCCACGGCCGCCAACTGCTCCAGAATCGGCACGCCGAGATCGAAGCTGGCGCGGCTCTGGGCCAGGCGCTGAATCACGGCGCGGTCGGCGCGGATCCAGCCGATGCGGAGACCGCCCCAGACGCTTTTCGACATGGAGCCCAGCCGCACCACACGCGGGGCGTCCACGGCCGAGGCGGTGAGCGCCGGCGGGCCGCTGAGCGTCAGCTCGACCAGGGTCTCGTCCAGCACCAGCAGGGTCTCCGAGCCCTTCAGGCCGGCCATAAGCCGAGCGCGGTCCGGGGCGCGCATCATCCGGCCGGTCGGATTGTTGTGGTCCAGCACCAGATAGGCCATCGGCGCGCCGCTGCTGCGGCAGGCCGAGACCAGACTGTCAACGTCCCAGCTGTCGCCGTCGTCGGGCAAGGCGACCGGCATCGGCCGCCCCCCAGCGGCCAGGATGGCGTCGATCGCTTGAGGATAGGTGGGGTGATCAAACACCACCGGGGCGCCGGGCCGAACGGTCAGGCGCAACAGATGAACCAGCCCGTTGTGGGCGCCGTGGGTGATCAGGATCTGACCCGGCGACGTCGCCAGGCCCCGTCGTCGATAGCCCTGGGCCACGGCCTCGCGGAGTTCCTCGAGGCCCTCCGGCTCATAGCCATGGCCGGGCAGGTTGGCGGGAAGTCGCTCCAGCGCCCGCACATAGGCGGCGTGGACATTGGGGTCGGCGGGAAGGACGGCGGCCGTCAGATCGATCATCCCCGGCGTTGGCGACCCGTCTGGCTGCGGCTGGCGAGGGGCGGGCCCGGCCGGGAGACTGGTGCGCGCCGCCTCCCCCTGTCCGCCGACCAAAAACCCGTCATCCCGGAGTCGTCCATAGGCGGCCGATACGGTCGTACGGCTCAAACCCAGGGCCTGAGCCACTTCGCGCTCGCCCGGCAGGCGGGCGGCCAGCGGCAGACGCCCGTCGAGGATCAGAAGTCGTACCGCTGCGGCGAGCTGCCGGTAGGCTGCTCCCGCCCCCGACGAACGCCAGACGCCGAGATGGCGGACAAGGGGGCCTAGGCCAATGGAGCGAGGGGACATGAAGCCAGAATGCCATAACTGGCCCTTTTTTGCGCGGCCAGTTATGCGCAAACCGTCGAAATGACCCGCCGCCTTCTCCAACTCTTCGCTGGCCTCGTCCTCTACGGCCTGTCCATCGCCCTGATCGTTCGCGCCGATCTGGGGCTGGATCCCTGGGATGTGCTGAACCAGGGGGTGTTCGAGAGGTTCGCCGGCCCGGCTGGAATCAGCTTCGGCCTGGTGGTCAATCTGATCGGTATGGCCGTGCTGCTGTTGTGGATTCCCCTGCGCCAGCGGCCTAGAGTAGGGACTGTGGCCAATGTTCTGGTGATCGGCACAGTCGCGAACTTCGGTCTGGACTGGATCCCGTCTGACCTGGGCCTACCGGTCCGGGCGGGCCTGTTGGGCGCGGGCGTCGTGCTGAACGGCGTCGCCAGCGGGGCCTATATCGGCGCGGGCCTGGGGCCAGGCCCGCGCGACGGCCTGATGACCGGCATCGTCGCCCGCACGGGCTGGCCGGTCAAATGGGTCCGGACCGCCATCGAGCTGAGCGTCATCGCCCTGGGCTGGCTGCTGGGAGGCTCCGTCGGCGTGGGCACGGTGCTTTACGCTGTGACCATCGGCCCGCTGGTCCACCTGTTCCTGCCGATTTTCACGATCGACCGCCGAGGCGCGGACGCCTAGGGTTGAAGGCGATAGCCGCCCGCGTCGGTCAGCAGCAGCCGGGCCTGGCCGGGTTCGGGCTCGATCTTCTGGCGCAGGCGATAGATGTGGGTTTCCAGCGTGTGGGTGGTGACGCCGGCGTTATAGCCCCAGACCTCGGTCAGCAGCTCCTCGCGCGACACGGGCTTGGCCCCGGCGCGGTAGAGGTATTTCAGAATGTTGGTTTCCTTTTCGGTCAACCGCACCTTCTTGCCCTTGGCGTCCATCAGGACCTTGGCGGCGGGCCGGAACTCATAGGGGCCGATGGAGAAGACGGCGTCTTCCGACTGTTCGTGGCTGCGCAGATGGGCGCGGATGCGGGCCAGCAGGACAGCGAAACGGAAGGGCTTGGTGACATAGTCGTTGGCGCCCGCGTCCAGGCCCAGGATGGCGTCGGCGTCGGCGGCCTGGGCCGTCAGCATGATGACCGGGGTGGAGACCCCGTCCTTGCGCAACAGGCGGCAGGCCTCGCGCCCATCCATGTCCGGCAGATCGACGTCCAGCAGGATCAGGTCGGCGCGTATCTCGCGACCCATGCGGACGCCGTCCGTAGCGGTCGCTGCCTGCTGGGTCTTGAACTCCTCGTGGAGGTTCAACTGCTCGGCCAAGGCCTCGCGCAGGTCGTCGTCGTCGTCGATGATCAATATGGTCTTGGGCGTGGGCATGTTCAGACAATGGCGAGGCTTGGCCCCCGCGCCAAGGCTTGGGGGTGCGAATTCACGTCGGGTTACGGCCTAGAGGCGGTTTAAGGTCGATTTCGTTCCCCAAACAACGCCGTTCCCACCCGGACATGGGTCGCGCCGCAGCGGATCGCGGCCTCATAGTCGCCGCTCATCCCCATCGACAGGACCGACAGGCCGTTGCGTTCGGCCATGTCGCGCAGCAGGGCGAAATGCGGTTCGGCCTCCTGATCCGCAGGGGGAATGCACATCAGACCCTCGACCGTCAGGCCGTAGGTCCGACGCGCCGTCTCGATCAGGGCGGCGGCGGCCTCGGGCAGGACGCCGGCCTTTTGCGGCTCGGCGCCGGTATTGACCTGAACCAGAACGCGCGGCGATCGGCCGCGCTTCTGCGCCGCCTCGGCCAGGGCGCGGGCCAGTTTCTCGCGGTCCAGGGTCTCGATCACGTCGAACAGGACGACGGCGTCCTCGGCCTTGTTCGTCTGCAGGGGGCCGATCAACCGTAGCTCCAATCCGTCCAGACCCGACAGCCGTTCGGTCCAGCGCGCCTGCGCCTCCTGCACCCGGTTCTCGCCGAACACCCGCTGACCCGTCGCCAGGATGGCGTCGATCGCCTCATCCGGCTGGGTCTTGGAGACGGCCGTCAGGGTCACGGCGGCGGGATCTCGTCCAGCGGCGTGGCAGGCCGCGTCGATCCGGGCGCGGACGCCGGCGACCCTTTCGGCGATGGACGGGAGGGGCGAAGCGGGGGAAGAAGGGGTCATGATCCTGCCGGCCGGTTACAGCGACGACGCGCGCGCGCTCTGGGATGCGGCGACCGCTCTAAACCGCGCCGCCGCCGCTGTCAGCCCGAGCGTCGCCCGTTTGCCGCCGCTGCTGTTCTTCACCGACCCGGACCGCACGTCCCGCCCGTGGGAGACTGCGGCCCGTCTGCCGGCCGGATCGGGGGTGGTCTATCGCGCCTTCGGGGCCGCCGACGCCATCCAGACGGGCCGTCGGTTGCGGGAGGCGACGCGGGGCGCCGGGGTGAAACTGCTAGTCGGGCGAGACGCTGACCTGGCGGAGACGCTGGAAGCGGACGGGCTGCATCTGCCCGAGCGCGAGGCGAGACAGGCGCGATCGGTTGGCCGGGCTCATCCCGATTGGTTGCTGACCGCCGCCTGGCATGGGGGCCGGCCCATGACCGAAGGTCTGGACGCCCTGGTTCTGTCGCCGGTATTTCCGGCCGGCGGCGCTTCGGCGGCAAAACCCGCCATGGGCGTCGCCGAATTCGGACGATGGATTCAGGATGTCGATCTGCCGGTCTATGCCCTGGGCGGGATCGGACCGGATAATGTCGCGTCCTTGACGGGATCGGGGGCCTGCGGACTGGCCGGGGTGGAGGCGATACAGTCCGCCTTCCGTAGTTGAGCCCGTCTCGACGCTTCGCAGAAGCCGCGCCGTGGGCGTCGATCGCGAATCAGAAGTTGAAGATGGTCTCGAGCCGCACACGGGGCTGGGTTCGGCCATTGGTCTCAGGCGCCCGGGCCGGATCCGCTTCGCGCGACGCTACAGCGGCGGCGGCGCCGACGCGCAGACGATCGTTCAGACGGTAATAGGCGCCCGCCTCGACATCGCCCCAGTCAGTCTCGCGCCCGACCGGTTGGTTCAGATTGAAATCCAGACCCCACCGACCCTGGTCGTTCAGGCGCAGACCGCGACGCTGTTGCGACGGCGCATTGCGCTGGGCGGCCTGGGCTTCCGACAGGGTGACGCTCGGCGCGCGCGTCGGCGCAGCGTTCTGGGCAAGCGCCGGCGCAGAGACGGCGAGCGCCATCGTCGCAAAAATCACAGCCGAGAAATCGCCGAAACGCATTCTGAACCCTTTGAACGCCCTCGAGTGAAGACGTCCTACCCTGAACCGACCTTATATGGTCGTGGACGCCGCGATTAGACACCGGGGGTCCGCCCGGTCAACGCAACGTGGTCTTGATGTCGGGGTTCCGCTGCATTGTTGCAGTGCGATGTGGCTCAAGCGTCACGGGATTTGAGCCAAATGGAGCGTTGCTGTCAGCGACCTGTCACGGAACGGCGCAACTCGTATCGCCGCGGGGCCGCACTTCGCCTTGTCATCGCCCCTTTTGCCCGTGTTATAGAGCCACGCAGCGGCGCGAACTTACGCGCGGCGCCCTGCGCGCGTGTGGGCGAGGGCCTTCACGTCCCTGAGTTTACGGAGACTTCCTTGATGAGCCTCAACAAGGCCCTGGTTCGCGGCGTCGCCATCGCCCTGGTCTCGGGCGTCGCCCTGAGCGCCTGCTCGAGCATCCCCTTCGTCGGCGGCGACAAGAAGACCCCCAAGACGAACGTGCAGCAAGGCATCGGCGTCAACGGCTATCTGTGGCGCGCCTCGCTCGACACCCTCAGCTTCATGCCGCTGCTGACCGCTGATCCCTGGGGCGGCGTGATCAACTACGACTGGTACACCAATCCCCAGACGCCGAACGAACGCTTCAAGGCGACCGTCTTCATCCTGGACACCCGTCTGCGCGCCGATGCGCTGAACGTCACGGTGACCAAGGAAGTGAAGGGCGCGGACGGTCAATGGACCGCCGCTCCGGTCGCCGCCCAAACCGAGGCGGACCTGGAAAACGCCATTCTGACCAAGGCGCGCCAACTGAACCTGTCTAATGCGGACTGAAGGCCCGCATTAGTTCCTTTTTAGGCGCTACCGCCCTTCGGGCTACTTGAGCGCGACGCGCTCAGGCGTTTGTGGGACGCATTACTTCTTGGGCGCTGTCGTCCTTCGGGCTAGTGAGCCGGGAGGGCGGCAGCGCCCTTTTGACTTCAGGACGACCGTGGCCCGTTACGAACCCAAGACCGCCGAACCCCGCCAACAGGCCCGCTGGGCCGAGGCCTCCGCCTTCGTGACGAAGGACACCGGCCGGCCGAAATACTATGTGCTCGAGATGTTCCCCTATCCGTCGGGCAACATCCACATGGGCCACGCCCGCAACTATGTGATGGGCGATGTGGTGGCGCGGTCCAAGCGCGCCCAGGGCTATGATGTTCTGCACCCGATGGGCTGGGACGCCTTCGGCATGCCGGCCGAGAACGCGGCCATGGAACGCGGCATCCACCCCAAGGGCTGGACCTACGACAATATCGCCCAGATGCGCGACCAGCTGAAACTGCTGGGCCTGTCGCTGGACTGGTCGCGCGAGTTCGCCACCTGCGACCCGGAATATTACGGCAAGCAGCAGGCCTGGTTCCTGGAGCTGTATCGGCGCGGCCTGGTCTATCGCAAGGACGGGGTGGTCAACTGGGACCCGGTCGACAACACCGTCCTGGCCAATGAGCAGGTGATCGACGGGCGCGGCTGGCGTTCGGGCGCGGTGGTCGAAAAGCGCAAGCTGAACCAGTGGTTCCTGCGCATCACCGACTATGCCGACGACCTGATCGACGGTCTGAAGACCCTGGACCGCTGGCCCGAGAAGGTCCGGCTGATGCAGGAGAACTGGATCGGTCGGTCCAAGGGTCTGCAGATGACCTGGAAATGGGCGGGCGAAGCGCCGGCGGCTTCGCCTGACGGTCTGGAAATCTACACCACCCGCCCGGACACGCTGTATGGCGCGTCCTTCATGGGCATCGCGCCGGACCATCCCATCGCCAAGGCCCTGGCGGAGGCCGACACGGCCGTCGCTGACTTCGTCGCCAAATGCCGTGCCGGCGGCACGTCCCAGGCCGACATCGACCAGGCCGAGAAGATCGGCTGGGACACGGGCCTGAAGGCCGTCCATCCCTTTACAGGGGCGGAAATCCCCGTCTGGATCGCCAACTTCATCCTGTCGGAATACGGCACGGGCGCCATCTTCGCCTGCCCGGCCCATGACCAGCGCGACCTGGACTTCGCCCGCAAATACGGCCTGCCGGTGATCCCGGTGGTCCGCCCCGAGGGCGCCGGCGACGACTTCGCTGTGGGCGACGAGGCCTATACTGGTCCCGGCGCCATCTTCCATTCCGACTTCCTGGACGGCCTGGACATCGAGGCGGCCAAGGCCGAGGCGGTCCGCCGCGTCGAGGCGGCGGGCACGGGCAAGGGCGCGACCATCTATCGCCTGCGCGACTGGGGCGTTTCGCGCCAGCGCTATTGGGGTTGCCCGATCCCGATCATCCACTGCCCGTCCTGCGGCCCGGTGGAGGTTCCGGCCGATCAGCTGCCGGTGGTCCTGCCTGACGACGTGACGTTCGACGTGCCCGGCAATCCGCTGGACCGTCACCCCAGCTGGAAACACGTCAAATGCCCGTCCTGCGGCCAGGACGCGACGCGCGAGACCGATACGCTCGACACCTTCGTCGACTCCAGCTGGTATTTCGCCCGTTTCACCGACCCGACGGCGGCCGAGCCGATCAACACCGAGGCCGCGAACCGCTGGCTGGCGGTGGACCAGTATATCGGCGGGGTCGAGCACGCGGTCCTGCACCTGCTGTACGCCCGCTTCATCACCCGCGCCCTGTCCGACGCCGGCATGCTGTCGGTGAAGGAGCCGTTCGCGGGCCTGTTCACCCAGGGGATGGTGGTCCACGAGACCTATCGTCGCCAGACCGGCCAGTGGGTCGAGCCCACGGATGTCGAGCTGAGCAATGACAATGGCGTGCGGTCCGCACGCCAGCTGTCGACCGGCGAGACCCTGATCATCGGCGACATCGAGAAGATGTCCAAGTCCAAGAAGAACGTCGTCGCGCCTCAGGAGATTCTGGAGAGCCACGGCGTGGACGCCGGTCGCCTGTTCGTCCTGTCCGACAGCCCGCCCGAGCGGGACGTGCAATGGACCCCCGGCGGGGTCGAGGGCGCCAGCCGGTTCGTGCAGCGGACCTGGACCCTGTTTGACGCCTATGACGCGGCCTTCGCGGGCGAGGACAAGGCCAACGCCGAACTGCTGCGCGAGACGCACAAGGCGATCAAGGCCGTGTCCGAGGGCGTGGAGGGCTTCCGCTTCAACTCGGCCATCGCCAAGCTGTACGCCTTCGTCGCCACCGTCCGCGACAGCGCCCAGGCCGGCGGCGACGCCAAGCGTCAGGCCCTGTCGGCCCTGGCGCGATTGATCGCTCCCTTCACCCCGCACCTGGCCGAAGAATGCTGGACGCGGCTGGGTGAAGACGGGATGGTTCTGGACGCGCCGTGGCCTGTGTGGGACGCTGCGCTGGCGGCCGACGACGAGGTGGTTCTGCCCATCCAGATCAACGGCAAGCGTCGCGCGGAAATCCGCGTGCCGCGCGGCATGGAGCCCGCCGAGGTCGAGGCCATGGTTCTGGCCGACGAGACCGTGCAGGCGCGTCTGGAGGGTCTGAGCGTGAAGAAGATCGTCGTGGTCAAGGACCGGATCGTCAATCTGGTGGCCGGCTGATGCGGGGCGCGGCGGCCTTTGCGGCTCTGACTGTGCTGGGGGCGTCCCTGGCGGTCTCGGCCTGCGGCTTCACCCCGATCTACGCCGAGCCCGCCATGGGGTCGTCCCTGCGCCGGATCGCCGTATCCACTCAGGATGACCGTCTGGGCTATCGTCTGCGCGAACAGCTGGAAGACGCCCTGGCCTGGGATCAGTCGGCCACGCCCCTGTATCGCCTGACGACACAGGTCGAACAGAGCCGCCGCTCGCTGGGCCGTCGGATCGACGATACGGCCACCCGCTACGAACTGACGGTCAAGGCCGCCTGGACCCTGACGCCGGCGGCAGGCGGAACGCCCGTCACCGGCGTGGAGACCGTCACCACCACCTATGCGACCGCCGACCAGCCCTATGCCGCCATCGCCGCCCAGCAGGACGGCGAGGAGCGCGCCGCGGCGGAACTGGCCCGCCTGATCCGACTGGACCTCATGCAGGCGCTGTCGAACCGGTGATCCTCGCCAAACGCCCAGAGATCGATCGCTTTCTGAAGGCGCCCGATCCGGCTGTCCGGGCGGCCGTCATCCACGGCAAGGACCGGTCGGGCGTCGCCGAACGGGCCGAGGTCCTGTGCCGCGCGATCACGCCGGACCTGAATGATCCGTTCAACGTCACGGTCCTGACCGACAGCGACATCGACAGCGACGAAAGCAAGCTGGAGGAGGCCCTGACGGCCATGTCCCTGATGGGCGGGCGTCGTCTGGTGCGTATCCGCCTGTCGGCGCTGAAACCCGGCGTGGACAAGGCGGTCGCCGCCGCCGTGAAGATCCATGCCGAGGGCGGCTATAACCCCGACGCCATGCTGGTGGTCGAGGCCGACCAGCTGGGCCGCGAATCCGCTCTGCGCAAGACCGCCGAGAAGGAGGCCGGGGCCGTCGGCATCGTCTGCTACGAGGACGAGACCGGCGACATCGCCCGCATGACCCGCGAGGCCCTGGCCGCCGACAAGGTGGGGCTGACGGCGGACGCCCTGGATCGGTTTGTCGGCCGACTGCCGCGCGAGCGGGGCCTGATGCGCCAGGAGATCGAGCGCCTGGCCCTGTTCATCGGCCCCGGCTCGGGCCGGACCATTGATGTCGAAGAGCTGGAACAGCATCTGGGCGTCGAACCCGACGCCTCCCTGTCCGATGCGGCGCTTCAGGCCTTCGGCGCCCGGCCCGGCCCGGCCCAATCGGGTTTGAGACGGGCCTTCGCCGAGGGTGAATCCTCGGTCCTGGCCGTGCGGTCCGCCGCCCTGCACCTGGGAAGGCTGCGCCGGATCAATATCCTGCAGGCCAATGGAGCGGGGGCCAAGGAGGCGGCCAAGGCGGCTGGGGTCTTCTGGAAGCAGGAGGCGGAGATGCTACGCCAGGCCCGGGCCTGGCGGCTGGAGGCGCTGGACGAGGTGCTGGACAGTATCAACACCGCCGACGTCGCCACCAAGACGACCGGAATGCCGGATCAATTGATCGCCGAACGCCTGCTGCTGGAAATCGCCGGCCGCGCGCGCAGGCTCGGTCTTTAATGTTCCTCCTCCCACGAAACGGGAGGAAACGAAGCCTCAGCCCCGCTTCGAAGCCTTTCGGAAGGCCGGTTGGGCCATGGCGACATTCCGCGCCGAGACGCTCTTTTCCTCAGCCTTGGCGCCGACCTGGGCGTTAAAGCCATGACCCGCCTTGGCCTTCTTGGCGGCCAGGGCCTGTTTCAGTTTGTCGGCGGCGGAGGGGGCGGTTTCGTCGGTCATGGATTGATCCTAGCACGTCCTCGGCGATGAGTCTGGCGTCTCAGGCGCGCATCAGCCGGCGACAAAGGTCGTCCAACTGTTCCAGCGAGCCGTAGCGGATCGTCAGTTCACCCTTGCCGCTGCGGTCGTTCAGCTGGACATTCAGGCCCAGAGCGTCGGCCAGATCCTGTTGCAGGGCGGCGACATCGGCCGCCCCCTCCCCGCCCTCGGCCGGCTTGTGCTTGACCGGCTTGGGGCCTTCCGCCGCGCGCCGCGCCAGGGCCTCGACCTGACGCACGTTCAGCCCTTCATTGTAGGCCTGTTCAGCCAGGGCGGCGGCGTGGGGCGCGGTGATCAGGGCGCGGGCGTGACCGGCGGTCAGCTTGCCGTTTCGGACGTACCAGAGCACTTCCTCCGGCAACTGCAGCAGCCGCAGGGTGTTGGCGATGTGACTGCGGCTCTTGCCGACGATGCCCGCCACCTGGTCCTGGGTGCGGCCGAACCGTTCCATCAGCACCCGATAGGCGTCGGCCTCTTCCAGCGGATTCAGGTCGGCGCGCTGGACGTTTTCGATTATTGCGACTTCGAACACCTCGACGTCGTCCATCTCGTGGACGACGATCGGCACCTCGGTCAGCCGAGCGGCCTGGGACGCACGCCAGCGGCGCTCACCGGCGATGATCTGCCAGACCCCGTCCTCGCCGGGCTGCGACCGGACCAGAATGGGTTGCAGCACGCCCTTGTCGCGGATCGAGGCCGTCAGCTCTTCCAGATGTTCCTGGGTGAAGATCTTCCGCGGTTGATCAGGATTGGGCTTCAGGCTCTCGATCGGCACGCGTTGAACGCCCGAAGGCAGGGTCGCGCCCGCCGCCGTCGGCGCTTCGACAGCCTCACCCATCAGGGCCGAAAGACCCCGTCCAAGACCTCTTTGTCGTTCAGCCAAGATACTGTTCCGTTTCTTCTTTTAAACTCGTGGACCGGTCGGTCGGGATCAGGCGGCCAGCTTCAGCCGCTGGCGTTCGCGCTTCACCACTTCCTTGGCCAGACGCAGATAGGCCTGGCTGCCCGCGCATTTCAGATCATAGATCAGGGCCGGCTTGCCGAAGGACGGCGCCTCCGCCACCCGGACGTTGCGGGGAATGACGCTGTCATAGACCTTGTCGCCGAAATGGGCCCGCACGTCATTGGCCACCTGGCCCGACAGGGCGCTGCGGCGATCATACATGGTCAGGACCAGACCCTGGATTTCAAGGGCGGGGTTCAGGCTTTGCTTGACCATGTCGATGGTCCGCATCAGCTGGCTGAGCCCTTCCAGAGCGAAGAACTCGCACTGAAGCGGCACCAGGACCGCATCGGCCGCCGCCATGGCGTTCAGGGTCAGCAGGTTCAGAGAGGGCGGACAGTCGATCAACACATAGTCATACGCGGTAGGGCCGTGATCATGGGCCCGCAAGGCGTCGCGCAAACGATAGGACCGACGGTCGGCCTGGCTCAATTCGATCTCGACACCGGACATGTCGGCGTCGGCCGGCACGATCCACAGACCGGGCACTGTCGTCTGCACGGCAGCGTCATCGACCGAGCGCTGATCGACAACCACGTCATAGATGGTGACGCGGCGTGTTTCACGTGGAACACCCAGACCGGTCGAGGCATTGCCTTGGGGGTCCATGTCCACGATCAGCACGCGCTTGCCGATGGCGGCCAGGGCGGTGCCGAGGTTGATGGCGGTCGTCGTCTTGCCCACGCCGCCCTTCTGGTTGGATACGGCGAGGACGCGGGCAGGCAGTTTGTTAGTGCTTGGGGCGGGCACGTCGAACACTCCGGACTGTCACGATGCGGCCGCGCGGGTCGCTTTGCGACGGGGCCAGTTCAGCGTCGAGATGCCAGGATTTCCGCGCCTCAATCAACTCGGATTCGGCCTTCTCCCCCTTCAGGAACAGACCTTGTGCACCCCTTTGGAAGTAGGGCTGTGCATAACCCAGCAATCGCTCCATCGGGGCGACGGCACGGGCGGTGACGATATCGCATTTGACCGTCTGCTCCTCCGCCCGACCGTTGATCACGGTCGCCGGCAGATTCATGACATCGACGATCTCCTGCAAGAACCGACACCGTTTTCCGAGACTATCGATTAGCCAGACGTGCGCGTCCGGAGCGTCCTTCAGCAGAATAGCCAGAACCACGCCCGGGAACCCCGCCCCAGCGCCGAGATCAGCCCAGGTGCGGGCCCCAGGCGCATGGGTCAACAGCTGGGCGCTGTCCCAGGCGTGGCGGTTCCAGAAATCGGGGAGACTGTCCGGGCCGACCAGGTTCATCACCGAATTGGCTTCGCTCAGCCGGATACGGAAATCTTCCAGATCCGCCATCTGCTGCGACGTCGCGCCGGCCTTGCCCTGAAAGAGGGTCTTTTCGGCATTCAGCATCAGGCCGCCACCCCTCCCTGGACCGAGGTCTTGGGCGCCCTCTTCACATGCGCCAGCAGGGCCGTGAGAGCGCCAGGCGTCATGCCCTCGATCCGACCCGCCTGGCCGAGGGTGCGGGGCTGCACTCGCGCCAGCTTTTCCTTCACTTCATTCGAAAGACTGCCTATGGCGGCATAGTCGAGATCGGTGGGCAGAAGCAGGCCCTCCTCGGTTCGCAAGGCCTCGGCGTCGATCAACTGCCGGTCCAGGTAGTTGGCGTAGCCGGCGTCTATTTCCACCTGCTCCCGCACCTCGGCGTCCCAGGAGGCGACGACCGGATGGGTCTGGACGAAATGATCCAGCGTCACATCAGGAAACGCCAACAGTTCCCGCATGGAACGTCGTCTGCCATCCGCGTTGACTGGAATTCCAATGGCGTTGGCTTCCTTCGGCGTGAACAGGGTTTCACGTGAAACAATGCCGGCCTCGGACAGTTTTTGGGCCTTAAGCTCAAAACGCTTCCGGCGCTCAGGTCCGACGATCCCAAGCGCAATTGCCAGCGGCGTCAGTCGCTGATCGGCGTTGTCCGCCCTCAGGGTCAGCCTGTACTCGGCCCGGCTGGTGAACATCCGATAGGGTTCCGTCACCCCCCGCGTCACCAGATCGTCGATCATCACACCGATATAGGCCTGGTCACGGCCCAGGATCACCGGCGCATCCCCCCCAGCCGTGCGGGCCGCATTCAGGCCGGCCATCAAGCCCTGGGCCGCCGCCTCCTCATATCCCGTGGTGCCGTTGATCTGGCCGGCCAGATAGAGACCGGGCCGCTTCTTGACCTCAAGGGCGGGGCTCAGTTCGCGTGGATCGACATAGTCGTATTCGATGGCGTAGCCGTAGCGGAACACCTCGACCCTCTCCAGGCCGGGGATGGTCCGAAGGAACGCCAACTGGGTCGGTTCCGACACCGAAGTCGAGATACCGTTGGGATAGACGGTGGGATCATCCAAACCTTCTGGTTCCAGGAAGATCTGATGGCTCGTCTTGTCGGCGAACCGCACGACCTTGTCCTCGATCGACGGGCAATAGCGGGGTCCACGGCCCGACAGCTTGCCGCCATAGACCGCGCTCTCGCCCAGGTTCTCGGCGATGATGCGATGAGTTTCCTCGGTCGTATGGGTAACGCCGCAAGCGATCTGCGGCACGTCGATCCGGTCCGTCATGAAGGAAAAGGCGGACGGCGTTTCGTCCGCCTGCTGCATCTCCAGCCGGTCCCAGGCGATGGTTCGTCCGTCCAGCCGCGCCGGTGTTCCGGTCTTCAGCCGCCCCATCATCAGATCGGCCGCATGAAGATCAGCGGCCAAACCGGTCGAGGGATCCTCGCCGTGACGGCCTGCCGGAATCCTTTCGTCGCCCCGGTGGATGACGCCGTTCAGAAAGGTGCCGGTCGTCAAGACCACAGCCCCTGCCCTCACCCTCTCCCCGGTCCCGGTCGTCACGCCGACCACGTGATCGCCGTCCAGGATCAAACCCTCTGCCGTTCCCGCCATCAGGCTCAGGTTCGGCGTCCGGGCCAGCTCCGCCTGCATGGCTTCGCGGTACAGACGGCGGTCGATCTGGCTCCGGGGACCGCGCACGGCCGCGCCCTTGGACCGGTTCAGGAGGCGGAACTGGATTCCTGACACGTCCGCCAGACGCCCCATGATCCCGTCCAACGCATCGATCTCACGCACCAGATGGCCCTTGCCCAGGCCGCCAATGGCGGGATTGCACGACATTTCGCCGATGGTTTCCAGCTTCTGGGTCAGCAACAGAGTCCGCGCGCCAGCACGGGCTGAAGCGGCAGCGGCTTCACAACCGGCGTGACCACCGCCGATGACGACGACGTCGTAGGAAATCTCGATGGGGGAGTTCATCCCCGCCACATAGTCCAGTTGGACGGTTTTCGCTACACCGCAGACCGGCGCCCGGTTCGACGATCGGTGGTATTACCTAAGGTGTTTCACGTGAAACACCGGTATTACTTGCCGATGCAGAAGGTCGAAAACACCTCGCCAAGGATATCTTCAACCCCGATCGCCCCCGTCACCCGCGACAGGGCCTCGGCCGCACGCCGCAGGTCCTCGCCGGCCATCTCTGCCCCGGCATCCAAGGCGCGCCGCCCGGCCTCCACCGCCTCCAGGGCCTCGTTCAGGCGCAGACGGTGACGCTCCCGCGTAACCGCCGGAAAATCGGCGCCCGATAGATCCTGCGCCAGCCGCGTCGCAATCCAGTCGTGCAGAAGCGACAGACCCAACCCACTGCGGCTGCTGACCTCGATTCGTTCAAAGCCCCCACTTGGAACAGACCCCCCGAGGTCGGCCTTGTTCGCCACGACCAGATCGCCTGGCCGAGCATAGCCCGCCGCCACGCCATCGGGATCGCCCGGCGCCCTGACCCAAAGACGCAGATCCGCCTGTTCGGCCCGCATCCGCGCCCGCCGCACGCCTTCCGCCTCGACAGGATCAGCGCTCTCTCTCAGGCCCGCCGTGTCGGACAGGGTCACGGCATAGCCGCCGATCACCAGGTCGGCGTCCAGCACATCCCGCGTCGTTCCGGCGATGGGTGTGACGATGGCCGCTTCACGTTCGACCAAGGCGTTGAACAGCGATGACTTGCCGGCATTGGTTTCGCCGATCAGGACGATGCGATAGCCGTCGCGCACCCGCTCGCCCCGTCGCCCCGTATCCACGGCGCGCCGCAAATCCTCGGCCAAACGGTCAAGAACCGGTCCGGCCGTCCGGGCCAGATTGTCGGGTACGTCCTCATCCGGAAAATCGATCTCCGCCTCGACCAAGGCCAGGGCGTGGAGCAGATCCCGGCGAAAGCCCGCATAGGTCTCGCTGAGCTTCCCGTCGAGCTGGCCCAGGGCCTGCCGCGCCTGGGCGGCCGTCTCGGCGTCGATCAGGTCAGCCACCGCCTCGGCCTGGGCCAGGTCCATCCGCCCGTTCTGGAAGGCGCGGCGGGTGAACTCCCCCGGCTCGGCCGGCCGTACGCCCAGAGCGATCAGGGCGCCGCTGGCCGCTTCCACGACCGCCCGGCCGCCATGCAGATGGAGTTCGGCGGAGTCCTCGCCGGTATAGGAATGAGGCGCGACGAAACGAAGCACCAGGGCCTGGTCGATGTGGTCGCCGGCGTAGGCCAGGTCTCGTACCGAGGCCATTCGAGGCTTCAATCGAGTGGCGCCAAGCGCCGTCAAGGCCGCATCAACGCCCGGCCCCGACAGACGCATGACGGCGATGGCCCCACGTCCGGGCGGCGTCGCAAGCGCGAAGATCGTATCTTGCATCATCGAATTATGCCTCCTCCCCTCCGGTCGGGAGGAGACGCGGCGTCTTCATTTCACCGCCGCGTCCATCATTCTGCGGAACTGGTCCTGGGCCTGAAGGCCGAAGCTCGTCCAGGTCTTCATCAATTCGTCGGGCTGCATGGCGGCGACATTGGCCTGCATCCGCTTCTGCATCTCGGCGACCATGGCGTCGTTCAGCGGCGTGACGTCCGGCAGCCCCAGGAAGGCGCGCGCCTCCGCCGGGGTGCAGTCCACTTCGACATTGACCTTCATCGAACCGTCTCCTGTTTCACGTGAAACGTCCGAAGACGGATCAGGTGTTCATCGACTGGAAGAAGTCCGAGTTGTTCTTCGACTGGCGCAGCTTGTCGAGCAGGAATTCGATCGCGTCCTGCGGACCCATGGGGTTCAGGATGCGACGCAGGACATAGGTCTTGGCCAGCTGATCCTTCGGCGTGATCAGGTCTTCCTTGCGGGTGCCGGACTTCAGCACGTCGATGGCGGGGAAGATGCGCTTGTCGGCGACCTTGCGGTCCAGCACGATTTCCGAGTTGCCGGTGCCCTTGAACTCTTCGAAGATCACCTCGTCCATCCGGCTGCCGGTGTCGATCAGGGCCGTGGCGATGATGGTCAGCGACCCGCCCTGCTCCACATTCCGCGCGGCGCCGAAGAAGCGTTTCGGCCGTTGCAGGGCGTTGGCGTCCACGCCCCCGGTCAGCACCTTGCCCGACGACGGCACGGTGGCGTTATAGGCGCGGCCCAGGCGGGTGATGGAGTCGAGCAGGATCACCACGTCCTTCTTGTGCTCGACCAGACGCTTGGCCTTTTCGATCACCATTTCGGCGACGGCGACGTGGCGCGTGGCCGGCTCGTCGAAGGTCGAAGCCACGACCTCGCCCTTCACCGTCCTTTGCATGTCGGTGACTTCTTCCGGCCGTTCGTCGATCAGCAGGACGATCAGGATGACTTCCGGGTGGTTCTTCTCGATCGACTTGGCGATGTTCTGCAGCATCACCGTCTTGCCGACGCGCGGCGGCGCCACGATCAGGCAGCGCTGGCCCTTGCCCAGGGGGGCGACGATGTCGATGACCCGGCCCGATCGGTCCTTCAGCGTCGGGTCCTGGATTTCCATGTGCAGCCGCTCTTCGGGATAGAGGGGCGTCAGGTTGTCGAACAGGACCTTGGTCTTGACCATCTCGGGGTCTTCGAGATTGATCGTGTCGACCTTCAGCAGGGCGAAATAGCGCTCGCCTTCGCGCGGGGCCCGCACGGCGCCGTGAACCGTATCGCCCGAGCGTAGGCCGAAGCGGCGGATCTGGGACGGCGACACATAGACGTCGTCCGGTCCCGGCAGATAGTTGGCGTCCGAGCTGCGCAGGAAGCCGAAGCCGTCCGGCAGGATCTCCAGCACGCCGTCGGCGATGATCTCGACTTCCTCGTCGGCCAGGGCCTTCAGGATGGCGAACAGCAGGTCCTGCTTGCGCAGGTTCGAGGCGTTCTCGACCTCCAGCTGTTCGGCGAAGGCGACCAGGTCGGCCGGCGTCTTCTCGTTCAGCTCGGCCAGGGTGATACGGCCGTTGGCGACGACGGGTTCACCGTCGTCCTCGTCATCGGCCGTGGTGTCCACGCCGGAATCCGCACCAGCGACGTCGCCGGCTTCGTGTTCGTCCCCGTGATGCGTAGGGGTCTGGACCTCGAGGTTTTCGGTCTCGGGGGCGGTGGGATCGGTGTCGCGGACGTCGGTCATGGTGCAGGCTCGCAGGCGCGCGCAACGGCTGTCGCGGCGTCATGTCTCTGAAAATGTCTGGCCGAGAGGCCGAAGGGAGGCGCGGCGGGCTCCCGCTGGTCAAAACCTGCAGGCGTCGCGAAGAGAGAGGGACCGCCGACGAAACGCCGAACGGTTCACTGTCAGCGGAACCACAGGCGGCGGTTCAGGTCAAGCGGAGCCGCTCAACCGAACGTCCATTCGGTCGTTACCGAGAGCACCATGACGATGGCCAGGACAAACGGAACCTCGTTGGTCATCCGCCAGAACTTGCCGGAATATTTGGACGTCCCCGCCGCAATCTTCTTCCGCTGCGCCGCCAGGAAGCCATGCCAACCGCTCAACAGAAATACCCCGATCAGCTTGGTGACCATCCAGGGCTCAGCCAGAAACGCCGCGCCGCGCGCCGAGACGTCGATATGGATCAGCCACAGCCCGAAACCCCAGGCCAGGATCATGGCCGGATTGACGATGATCCGCAGCAGCCGCGTCTGCCACAGCCTCAGCAAGGCCTGCATCTCGCTGCGCAGCGGCTCGGGCTTGGCGTTCTGTTCGACGTCATAGGCATACAGCCGCGGCAGGAACAGCAGGCCGGCCATCCAGGCGATCACCGCCAGAATGTGCAGGCCGCGTGCGAGGTCATAGGGGTTCATGCCGCGTGTTTCCCTTTGCGATACGGACAGGCCTTCCAGTCCGCCTTGCAGCCCTGACCGAACGGGGCGACGCCCGTCCGACCCAGGGCGCCGACGGCCGCATCGGCCAGAGCGTCGATGAACGGGGGGGCGATCCCGACGGCCGGCGCCCGCAGATAGAGACTTACCCCTTTTTCGTGGGCCAGTTCTCCATATTCGATATCCAGCTCCACCAGGGTCTCGATATGTTCGGAGACAAAGGCGATGGGGGTGATGACCACGCCCACCCCGTCCGCGCCGGCCTGGGCGATGGCCTCAGGCGTGGACGGGCCCAGCCATTTCATCGGCCCGACCCGGCTCTGGTAGCAGAGGGCGTGGTCGATGGGGCCTCGGTCGCGCTCGATGGCGGCGACCACCGCGGCGACGGTCGTCTCGACCTGTTCCTGATAGGGGTCGCCCTTGCCGCTGACGAGTTTCTCGGGGATGCCGTGGGCCGAGAACAGGACCCGCACCGGCCCCTCGCCGGCTTCGTCCAGCTTCGACCCGATGGCCTCGGCCTGGGCCTCGACCCAGCCCGTAGCGCTAGGATAGCAGCAGACCGCACGACTGACGCCCGATCCGGCATAGGTCTCATTCCAGATTTTCAGCGAGGATTCGGTCGTCGTGGTCGAAAACTGGGGGTAGAGCGGCAGCAGGACCACCTCGTCGGGTCCAAAAGCCGCCACCTCGACCGCCGTCTCCTCGGTGAACGGCCGCCAGTAGCGCATGGCGATGAAGACCTGGACCTCGTCTCCGGCCAGACGTGCGTTCAACTCGGCCTCCAGGGCCTCAGCCTGGCGGCGCGTGCCCGGCAGCAGGGGCGAACCGCCCCCCATCAGGGCGTAGTTGGCCTGGGCGCTGGTCTCGCGCCGGCTGGAGATCAGCTTGGCCAGGGGCGTGCGCAGAACGCCCGGCAGACCGATGATGGCCGGATCATTGAACAGATTGAACAGGAAGGGCTTCACCGAGGCCTGATCATCCGGTCCGCCCAGATTGAACAGCACCACCGCGATGCGGCGGCCTTTCAGAGTTTGGGTCATTGGGCGCCGATCCGTTTCAGAACCCGTTCGACATGGTCGATGGGCACGTCCGGCAATATGCCATGTCCCAGGTTGAACACCCATGGCCCCTGGCCCCAGGCCTCCATCAGCTGATCCACGCGACGATCCAGCCGTTCGCCGCCGGCGCGCAGCAAAAGGGGGTCCAGCGCGCCCTGGATCGGCTTGATCTGCTGCACCCGTTTGCCGACCTCCAGCGGGCAGGCGGTGTCCAGGGCGACGGCGTCGACCTCGACCTCCTCCGCATACCGCTCTGCAAGCACCGCAGAGCCCCGTGGGAAGCCGATCAGGGGAACGGTGACACCCAGCTCCCGCGTACGCCTCACAAGCGCCTGGTGGGGCCTCAGGACCAATCTTTCGAACAGGTCGTCCGGCAGGCCCTCGGCCCAGCTCTCGAAGATCTTCAACACCTGGGCGCCGGCGTCGGCCTGCATCTTCAGATATCGGGCCGTGGCCTCGACCAGAACCTCCAGCGTCTCGTCCACGCGCCTGGGATCGGCATAGGCGTAGGTCCGGGCTTGGGCGCGCTCGCCCTTGCCGATGGTCCGGTGCTCGCCGTCCAGCATATAGGTGGCCACCGTCCAGGGCGCGCCGGCGAACCCGATCAGGGCGCGTTCCGGCTCCAGGGCCTTGCGCACGATCGACAGGGTCTCGCCCACGGCCGACAGATGCTCGCCCGCATCCGGCGCCAGTTCCGCCATCCGACCGGGAATCGGCATTTCGCCCAGCCGAGGCCCCTCGCCCGTCTCGAACCAGACGTCCTGGCCCAGGGCGCGCGGGATCAGCAGGATGTCGGCGAAGACGATGGCCGCGTCGAAACCGAACCGACGCATCGGCTGAAGCGTCGCCTCGGCCGCCATCTCGGGGTTCAGGCAAAAGGCGATAAAGTCCGGCGCCTCCGCCCGGAGCCGTCGGTATTCGGGCAGGTACCGTCCCGCCTGGCGCATGAACCAGACCGGCGGACGATCCAGCGTCTCCCCTCGGAGAGCCCGGATCATCAGGGGCGTCTGAACGTCGTTCTGGGTCGGATCAGTCATGCCGGACGATTAAGGTCACAGGCCCCCGCTCTCAATCCCTAATCAGATTAAGAATTAAAAGATTCGAAGTGGCAGGTAGGAGGGTGGAACGGCGGGGACGGTTTGGCCGACGCCAGCGGAACAAAAGCGGATATCCACGCCGCGCCAAGGCTTACCGAGGATGTCGAACAGCCCTATCCCCTCGGTGGACAATCCCTAATGAAACCTTAACGCCCAAGGCTTTGCGGGGGTCCGGGGCTGTGAACGGGGTTAAGCGACGTTAACCTTCCATTAGGATTTTCCACAGCCGAGCCCAAACCTGTTGTCCGCCTTGGGATGAACCATCCTCGAACCGAAGGCGCCGTCCACCGTCATCCCCGCTCGCCGCCTTGTCGATGACCCGCTAAGGAGAACGGCGCCCTGACGGTCCCCCGCCGTCCCCCATTTTTCAACAGGGAGTCGACAGACCGAATGAGCCCCGCGCGACCTTCCGGCCCCCGACCCGGCCCCACCCGTCTGGCCACCTATTTTCACGTCCATCTGGTCTCGGATTCGACCGGAGAGACCCTGAACGCGATGGCCAAGGCGGTGACGGCCCGCTTCGACGGCGTCATTCCGATCGAACATATCTACGCCCTTGTCCGATCGGAGAAGCAGAT
The DNA here is from genome assembly GCF_059415785.1 of Brevundimonas sp. GW821-FHT10A07. NCBI lineage: Bacteria > Pseudomonadati > Pseudomonadota > Alphaproteobacteria > Caulobacterales > Caulobacteraceae > Brevundimonas > Brevundimonas sp. GW821-FHT10A07. Next base: position 40,702 of record NZ_JBWKNX010000010.1, on the reverse strand, counting down.
GGAGCGTGTGCTGCAGGAGGTGGAGGCGGCGCCGGGCGTGGTTCTGCACACCCTGGTCGACCGCCATCTGCGCGAACAGCTGGAGGACGGCTGCCGGCGACTGGACATGCCCCAGATCGGTGCCCTTGATCCTCTGGTCGGGGCCATGTCCCGCTATCTGGGCGCGGCCTTGTCGACGCGGGTCGGGGCTCAGCACGCCCTGGATCATGATTATTTCAACCGGATCGCGGCGCTGGACTTCGCGATGGCTCATGACGACGGCCAGGGCACGACCGAACAGCTGGAAGGCGCCGATGTGGTCCTGTGCGGGGTCAGCCGGACCTCCAAGACCCCGACCTGCATCTATCTGGCCCATCGCGGAATCCGCGCGGCCAATGTCCCGCTGGTGCCTGGACAGGAGGACGGCGAGCGGCTGACGCGGCTGAAGAACCCTCTGGTCGTCGGCCTGACCGTATCGCCCGACCGCCTGATCCAGATCCGGCGCAACCGGATCGACAATCTGAACGCCAGCCAGTCCTCCAGCTATACGGATCAGGACGCCGTCCGCGACGAGACGATCAAGGCCAAGCGCGCCTTCGCCCGGCGCGGCTGGCCGACCATCGACGTCACCCGTCGGTCGGTGGAGGAAACGGCCGCCGCCATCACCAACCTGCTCAGCGAGCATCGCAACCAAAAGATCGGGACAAGCTGGTGAGCGACATATCCCTGTCCAGCCCGGGTGGGCGCGAGACCCTGATCCTGGCGTCCAAGAGCGCCGCCCGCCGCGCGATGCTGGAAAACGCCGGCGTGCCGTTCGAGGTTCGCGTCGCCGGCGTGGACGAAGACGCGATCAAGGCCGTCTCGACCGACCTGAATCCCGCCGGCCTGGCGGTGCGGCTCGCCGAGGCCAAGGCCCTGGCCGTGTCGCGCGATGACGAAACCGCCTGGGTGCTGGGCTCGGATCAGACCCTGGCCTTCGACGGCGGGCTGATTTCCAAGGCGAAATCGCTCGACGCCGCCCGCGAACGGCTGAAATCCATGCGCGGCCGCACTCATCATCTCCATTCCGGCGCCGCCCTGGCGGTGAAGGGCGAGATCGTCTGGTCGGGCGTGGACACGGTCGAGATGCGGATGCGTGACTTTTCCGACGCCTTTCTCGACGCCTATCTGGCGGCAGAGGGGGAGACCCTGCTGGCCTGTGTCGGCTCCTACCGGCTCGAGGGCATGGGATCCCAGTTGTTCGCGGCCATCGACGGCGACTATTTCACCGTCCTGGGCTTGCCGCTGTGGCCGGTCCTGGCCGAGCTGCGCCGGGCGGGGGTCCTGTCCGCATGAGCCGTCATCGCATCACGGGCGCGGCCCTGGTCGCCGGGATCGCCGGCAATCCGGTGGCCCATTCCCTCAGCCCCGTCATCCACAACGCCTGGCTGGCGGCCGGCGACATCGACGGCGTCTATGCGCCTTTCGCCCCCGCCGATGCGGCGGGGTTTGAGGCCCTGGTCGCGGCGGGCCGCGCCGGACTGATCCTGGGTCTGAACGTCACCGCGCCCTTCAAGGAACAGGCCTTCGCCCTGGCGGATCAGGCGACCCCGGCGGCCCGGCTGACAGCCTCGGCCAATATCCTGACCTTCGACGCCGGCCGGGTCTCGGCCGACAGTTCGGACGGGATCGGCCTGATGCTGGGCCTGAAGGAACAGGCGCCGGATCTGACCCTGGCAGATCGACCGGTGGTCATGCTGGGGGCGGGCGGCGCGGCGCGGGCCGGGTCAGGCGCCCTGATCGAGGCCGGGGCCGAGGTTCGGATCGTCAATCGGTCGCGCGACCGGGCCGAAGCCCTGGCCGCCGATCTGGGCCCTTCGGTCCGGGTCATGCCGGCGTCCGAGGCTCTCGACGGCGCCGTCCTGGTGATCAACGCCCTCAGCATCCAGCCGGATCTGGATTTCGACGCCGTCGCCCCGGGCACGGTGATGATGGACATGACCTACAAGCCCCTGGCCACCCCCTTCCTGACGGCGGCGCGGGCGCGCGGCCTGCCGACGGTGGACGGTCTGGCCATGCTGATCGGTCAGGCGGCGCCCTCGTTCCAGGCCCTGTTTCGTCGTCCGCCCCCGCCGCTGGACCTGCGCGCCCTGCTGACGGCGCATCTGAGCCAGGCCACATGATCGTCCTCGGTCTGACGGGCTCCATCGGCATGGGCAAGTCGACCACGACCGCCATGTTCGCCGATCTGGGCGCGGTGGTGTGGAACGCCGACGACGCCGTGCACCGGCTCTATGCCCCCGGCGGTGCTGCGGTCGAACCGGTCGGCGCCGCCTTTCCCGGCGTAGTCGTGGACGGCGCCGTGGACCGCACCCGCCTGGCCGAGGCCCTGGGTCGGGACGAGACCGCCTTCCGCCGGCTTGAGGCCATCGTCCATCCCCTGGTGACGCGGGGCCGGGCGGCCGATCTGGCGGCGGCCCGGGTCATGGGGGTGAAGCTGGCCGTGCTGGACATCCCCCTGCTGTTCGAAACCGGCGGCGACGCCCATGTGGACGCGGTGGTCGTGGTCACCGCCGACCCAGAGATCCAGGCCGAACGCGTCTTGGCCCGCCCCGGCATGACCCGCGACCGGTTTGACGCCATTCTGGCCCGCCAACTGCCCGACGCCGAAAAGCGCGCCCGCGCCGACTTCGTCATCGATACGGGCCGTGGGCTCGAAGCGGCGCGTGCCGATGTGGCGGCCATAGTCGAGACCGTGCTGGATCCGGCGTGGATATCTCCGCGGCACGGTAAAGCCGGTCTTCCGCAAAGCGACGAACGACTCCATTAAGAGCCAATGGCGCGCGAGATTGTTCTGGACACCGAAACCACCGGCTTCGACCCCAAGACGGGCGACCGGCTGATCGAGGTCGGCTGTATCGAAATTCAGGACCTGCTGCCGACCGGCCGCACCTTTCACCGGTTCGTCAATCCGGAACGCCTGATCCCGCCGGACGCGATCCGGGTTCACGGCATCACCGACGACAAGGTGAAGGACGCCCCCAAATTCCACGAGATCGCCGACGATCTGATCGAATTCATCGGCGACGCGCCGATGATCGCCCACAACGCCGCCTTCGACCGCAACTTCATCGACTTCGAATACAAGCTGTGCGGCCGGCCGATCACGGGCGAGGCGCGCTGGATCGACACGCTGAAACTGGCTCAGGCCCGGTTCCCGGGCATGCCCAACTCGCTGGACGCGCTGTGCAAGCGGTTCAAGGTGTCGTTGGTCGAACGCACGCTTCACGGCGCCCTGATCGACGCCCGCCTGCTGGCCGAGGTCTATCTGGAGCTTCGCGGCGGCAAGGAGCGGGTGCTGGACCTGTCGTCGTCGCCGGTCGCGGGTCGTTCGGCAGGCGTCGCCGTCCCGACCGCCGCCTACGGCCCGCGTCCCCAGCCGCTGGCCCTGCGTTCGAGCCCGGAGGAACAAGCCGCCCACATCGCCTTCCTGGCCAAGGCTCTGAAGGACCGCGCCCTGTGGGAAGCCTATGGAGTCAGGGTCGAGGAAGAGGCGGCTTAGTCAAATTCCCCTCCCCATGAGGGGAGGGGAATTGTGTTTACGCCTGGCCCGTTTCGACCGGCTGCTGGGCGATCTGCTGCTGGCGCGCGATATAGATGGCGGCGAAGTCGATCGGGTCCAGCATGAAGGGCGGATAGAAGCCGCCGTCCGCGGTGGCGCGCGAGATGATTTCGCGGGCGAACGGGAACAGATAGCGCGGGCATTCGATCAGCAGCAGGGGCTCGATGTCCTGCTCCTGGACATTGGCCAACTGGAACAGGCCGCCATAGACCAGCTCGACGTGGAAGACCGCCTGGTTTTCGTGGCTGGCCTTGATCGACAGCTTCAGGTCCAGTTCGAACAGGCCGTCGGGACGGCCCTGGGCGGCCATTTCGACGCCCAGGTCGATGGCCGGCTTGCCGTCGATACGCAGGGATTCCGGCGCGCGCGGGTTCTCGAACGAGAAGTCGCGGACATATTGCGCCAGGATGCGGAAGCCGGGACCGGCGGGCTGGCCTTGCTGCGGCTGGGTCCCGTTCGGGGCGTTGGTGTCGGCGGGCGGAGCGGCGTCGGTCATGGGCGTCTTCGATTACGGAAAAAGGCCGATTGGGCCGGAATAAGGCGCCGCGACTACCACGCCGAGACGCTTGGCCGCAACGTCGCTTGCTCGACAGGGGGCGCGCGCCGCCTTGCGCCGTCCTATATGAGCCCGTAATCGTCTCCATGGCGCACCCTCGCTCACGCGCCGACAGTCAGGAAGTCCCCTTGCCGGTCCAGTTCCAGATCGTGATTTTCGCCGTCATCGCGGCGATCGTCCTGTTCCAGCTCTATAATGTGCTGGGCAAGAGAGTCGGCCGTCAGCCGCAGGAGGACGCCAAGGCCCTCCCCTCGTCGCCGACCTCCACGGCCGAGGCCTCCAAAACCCCGGCCCTGGACGCCGCCACCCTCGCTTCCATCGCCGGGCTGAAGGCGCGCGATCCGGCCTTCGACCCCAATCGTTTCGTCGAGGGCGCGCGTCAGGCCTATGAGACCATCGTCCGCGGTTACGCCGCCGGCGACCGCGCGGCCCTGACGCCGCTCCTTACGCCCAATGTGATGGCCTCCTTCGACGCCGGCATCGCGGCGCGCGAGACGCGCGGCGAGACAGAAACCGTCGAATTCCTCTTCCCGCCCCGCGCGGACCTGGAAGGCGCCACCGTCCAGGGCGACAAGGCGGTGGCCAAGGTCCGCTTTCTGGCCGAACTGCGCAGCCGCGTGACCAAGGCCTCGGGCGACACCGCCGATTCCGTCACCGGCGAGCCCCTGGTCGAGGAACGCCGCACCGCCGAACACTGGACCTTCGAACGCACCCTGGGCGCCGCCGATCCCAACTGGGTCCTGGCCCGCGTCGAGCCGGCCAACGCCTGATGTCGGCCGTTCTGCGGCGGGTCCGGGAGACGTCTCTTCTGGCGTCGGTCCTGGCCGTCGCCGCCTGTTCCACCGGCCCCACGACGCCGACCGTTCCGGGAACAGGGCCCACGCCCTATGTCCCCTCGCCCGGTCCGGCCGCTCCCCCGCCCTCGCCGTCCGATGCTCTCAGTCCCGCCGTCTTGCCGGGTTGGAACGACGAAGATCATCTGGCGGCCTTCCGCGCCTATCTCGATGGATGCGGCGCGGCGCGCGACGCCGCCGCTCGGGGGGTCTGCGGCCAGGCCAAGACCATGGCGGCCACGACGAGCGTGACCCCGTCGAGCGCCCGCGCCTTTTTTGAAGCGAATTTCAGCGCCGTTCCCGCCGCCGCCGACGGCCGCCCGGGCCTGTTGACGGCCTATTTCGCGCCGGAATATCCGGCGCGCCGTGTCCCGGACGACGAGTTTTCTGCGCCTGTGCTGCCCAAGCCCGTCGATCCGCGCGGCGCCGGCGACCGGGCGATGGTGGAATCAAACGCCCGCCCCGATCAGGCCCTGGCCTGGATGCGGGCCGAGGACCTGTTCTTCCTGCAGATCCAGGGCTCCGGCTATCTGACGTTCGAGGACGGGTCGCGCGCCCGCGCCGCCTACGCCGCCGACAACGGCCGGCCCTTCGTCGGCATCGCCCGACCCATGGCGCGCCAGGGCCTGTTGCCGGAAAACGGAACCTCGGGCGACGCCATCCGCGCCTGGCTGGCCGAACACCGGGGTTATGAAGCCCAGACGGTCATGGCGCTGAATCCACGCTACATTTTTTTCCGGCTCGACCCGGATGACGACGGACATCCGGCCGGAGCGGCGGGCGTGCCCCTGACCGAGCGTCGGGCTGTCGCCGTCGATCCGTCCCAGTGGCGCTATGGCGAACTGGTGTGGCTGGACGCGGATGGCGGAAACCTGCGCGGCGCCACGGCCTCGTATCGGGGCCTGGCCATGGCGCTCGACACCGGTTCAGCCATTCGGGGCCCGGTCCGCGCCGACCTCTATATGGGCCGGGGCGACGCCGCCGGGGCCGAGGCCGGCACAGTCCGTCACCCTCTGCACATGTGGCGATTGGTGCCGAAAGGCTAGGCGACGGTCAGGGTCACCGCGATATTGCCGCGCGTGGCGTGGGAATAGGAACAGACCGTGTCCGCCTCGGCCTAAGCCCCGGCTACGTCTAGGCCAGGTCCTCGATCTCGGCCTCGGTCAGCTCGCCGGGAACGATGGTGACCGGCAGTTTGCGCCCGCCCAGCTGCGCCCCCTGTTTGATGATGGCCGACACCAGCGGCCCCGGTCCCCGCGACCCGGTCCCCGCGGCCAGAACCAGAATCTTGATGTCGGGATCGTCGCCGACCACCTTCTTGATCGCGCCCTGGGCCTCGCCCTGTTCGATCAGGAAGACGGGCGGTGCGCCGGATCGTTCCAGCGCCTCCTCTCCCAGCCGGTTCAGCAGGGTTTCGGCCTCTTCCCGCTGCTGGCGTTCGATTTCTTCCCGAACCCCCGACCAATGGGCGTCGCTGTTGGACGGGAGAACCCGCAGCATGACCACCCGTCCGCCGGTCGAGCGCGCGCGTCGGCAGGCGAAGCGCAGCGCCGCTTCGAACTCGGGACTGTCATCGACGACGACCAGGAATTTTCTCGGCATGCCGGCTCCCCTGCCCGCCTATCGGCCCAGCGCCGAAGACGTCTTCAAGAACTCACCGCTGCGGACGCCAGATCGCGGATCGCCGCATTGGCGATGGTCAGCTTGGCGAAGGTCCAGCCCGATCCGGACTGTTCGATCTCGTCCACCGAGGCGCGCACGCCTTCGACCACGGCCAGTTTCGAACCGATCCAGGCGTCCACGGCGCCCTCGGCCGCATCCTCGCTGACCCCGACTGCAGCGTCCGAGACCCGGGCCACGGCGCGGGTGAGGGTCGACTGTTCGTTCATCAGGTCCTCGATCATGCGACGCACGGCCAGCCGGTCGAAATGATCGATCGACGGGATCGAACCGGCGGCGGCGCGCAACCGGTCGAAGTCGAAGGCGGCGCCCACCTGGTGATACAGCCGCGCCATGGCCGCGACCGGCCAGCCGCTCTCCTGGGCCAGGTCGCCGATATCGGCGGCGGCCACCAGGGGGCGCATGATGGCGATGCGGCGGGTCAGGTCCTGCGGCGCTCCATGATGGGCGAAGATGGCGACACGATCATCCAGACGGCCCTGTTCGAACCGCGACAGAACCGGCGCGCCCTCGGCCTGAAGCGCGTCGGCGGTCGGACGATAGCGGTCGATCAGGCCCTGGACCGAAGCCCCGGCCTTGGCGCGACGGGCCAGCCAGAAGGTCTGGCGACGCAGCACCACGGCGATCTCGCGATAGAGGGCGGTCTGGGCCTCGGCCGAGATCTTCAGGTCCAGGGCCGAGACTGCGTCCCAGGCCTCGTCCAGGCGGAACACGCGCCGCGCCGCCTCGAAGGCGATGATCAGAGCGGTGGTGTCGCACTCGGCGGAGCCGCGCAGCCGGTCCGGGAAGGTCGGACCGCACATGTTGACGACTTCGTTGGCCATGACGGTGGCGATGATCTCGCGCCGCAGACGGTGGCTCTTCATCTCCGGCTCGAACCGGGCCAGGGCCTGCGGGAAATAGCGGACCAGGGTCTGTTCGAAGAAGGGGTCTTCCGGTGCGCGTGAGGCGACGATCTCTTCCGACAGCTCCAGCTTGGCGTAGGCGGTCAGCACCGCCAGTTCTGGCCGGGCCAGCGGAATCCCGGCGGCCATCATCTCCTTGATGCGGGCGTCGTTCGGCAGGCCTTCGACCTTGCGGTCCAGCTTGCCCCGCACCGACAGGGCCTGCATGAAGCGTTGCTGGGCGTCCAGGGCGGTCGCGCCTTCGGCCTGTTGCAACGTCAGGGCCAGGGTCTGGTCATAGTTGTGGGCCAGCACCTTCAGGCCCACCTCCTCGGTCATCGAGGCCAGCAGCGGGGCGCGGTCCTCGGCCGGCAGGACCCCGTTGGTCACGGCCGACCCGACCAGGATCTTGATGTTGACCTCGTGGTCGGAGGTGTCGACCCCGGCCGAGTTGTCGATGGCGTCGGTGTTCATCCGGCCGCCGCCCTCGCCGAAGACGATGCGGCCCGCCTGGGTGAAGCCCAGGTTCGCGCCCTCGCCCACCACCTTGACCCGCAGCTCGTCGGCGTTGATCCGCAGGGCGTCGGTGCCCTTGTCGCCGACCTGGGCGTCGGTCTCGGCCGCCGACTTCACATAGGTGCCGATGCCGCCCAGATACAGCAGGTCCGCCGGCGCCTTCAGGATGGCCCGGATCAGGCTGACCGGATCCAGTTCGTCTTCCGTGATGTCCAGCGCCGCCTTGATTTCAGGCGTCAGCTGGATCGACTTGGCGGACCGCGAGAAGACGCCGCCGCCCTGGGAAATCAAACCCTTGTCATAGTCCTGCCAGGACGAACGCGGCAGGTCGAACAGCCGTTTGCGTTCGGTCCAGCTGGCGGCGGGGTCGGGCGTGGGATCGATGAAGATGTCGCGGTGATCGAAGGCGGCGATCAGCTTGGTCGCCTTGGACAGCAGGGCGCCGTTGCCGAAGACGTCGCCCGACATGTCGCCCACGCCGACCATGGTGAAGGGTTCGGTCTGGATGTCCCAGACCTTGGCGCGCGGACCGATCTCGCGGAAGTGGCGTTTGACCGCCTCCCAGGCGCCGCGCGCGGTGATGCCCATGGCCTTGTGGTCATAGCCGATCGACCCGCCGCTGGCGAAGGCGTCGCCCAGCCAGAAGCCGTAGGCGGCCGAGACCCCGTTGGCGATGTCCGAGAAGGTCGCCGTGCCCTTGTCCGCCGCGACGACCAGATAGGGGTCGTCGCCTTCCCAGGCCACGACATGGGCGGGGCGGGCCACAGAACCGTCGGCGGCGATGTTGTCGGTGATGTCCAGCAGGCCCGACAGGAAGGTGCGATAGGCGCGGATGGCCTCGCCCTGGATGGCCTCGCGATCGGTCGTGCGTGGAAGCTGCTTGGGATAGAAGCCGCCCTTGGAGCCGACCGGAACGATGACGGCGTTCTTGACCTGCTGCGCCTTGACCAGGCCCAGCACCTCAGTGCGGAAGTCGTCGCGCCGGTCTGACCAGCGCAAACCGCCCCGCGCCACCGGTCCGAAGCGCAGATGCACCCCCTCGACGTGCGGCGCCCAGACGAAGATCTCGCGATAGGGCTTGGGCAGCGGCAGATCTTCCAGCTCGCTCGAGGCGATCTTGATCGAGATGTGCGGCTTGGCCAGGCCGTCGGCGTCCAGTTGGAAATAGTTGGTTCGCTTGATCGCTCCGATCAGGGCGGCCATCCGGCGCAGGGCCTTGTCGTGGTCCAGGCTCTTCACGTCCTGCAACAGGGTCGTGATCTTGGCGTTCAGTTCGGCTACCGCGCCTTCGCGGGCCTCAACGGCGCCGTCCGCAGGGTCGAACCGGGCCTTGAACAGCGACAGCAGGGCTCGCGACAGGTCGGGATATTCGCGCAGGGCCTCTTCCTGCACCGACTGGGACGGATCGAGGCCTGTCTGCTGGCGATAACGGGCCAGGGTGCGGATCAGGGCGGCTTCACGCCATTCCATGCCCAGTTCGACCACCAGACGGTTGAAACCGTCGCTCTCGGTGCGGCCGTTCCACACGGCGGCGAAGGCCCGTTCGAACGGGCCCTTCACATCGGCGAAGACCAGGGCCTCGCCGCGGGGATCCTCCATCAGGAATTCGTGGACGTGGATCTCCTCCTCGCCCAGCGGCCGGATCGGATAGCCGTACTCCTCCAGGGTCTTCAGACCCATGTCGGCCATGATCGGCAGGACGTCCGACAGGGGCACCGACGGGCCGCGGCGATAGAGCTTGAAGCGGAACTGCAGACGGCTGTCGTCGGCGTTGCGGAAGGCGCGGACCGCCACCGATTCTCCGGCTCCGACCTGTCCCGTCGCGTTCAACCGGTCCATCTCGCCCAGATCGATCGCGGCCTCGTCGGCGTCATAGCGGTCGCGATAGGCGGCGCCGAAGGCGCGGGCCCAGCGGGTGCTCAGCGGCCCGACCTCGACATCGGCCACGTCGGCGCGGCGCAGGGCGGCTTCGAACCGCTCGATCCAGCCGCGCCCGGCCTCGGCCACATCATGTTCAAGCTGGGCGGCGTCGGGGACCGGATGGTCGCCCGGCGTCACGCCGATGATGAAATGGACCCGCACAAGGGGGGCGTCCGACAGTTGCGGATACCAGGCCGAGATCCGGCCGCCCCAGGCGCGGGCGACGATCTGGCCGATCCGCTCGCGCACCGAGGAATCGAATTTTTCGCGCGGGACGAAGCACAGGACCGAGACGAACCGGTCGAACGGATCCTGGCGGGTGAACAGGCGGATGCGCGGCCGGTCGTAGAGGTGAAGTATGCCCAGGGCGATGGAAAGAAGCTCGTCCTCACCGATCTGGAACAGTTCGTCGCGCGGATAATTCTCGAGAATATTGCGCAGCCGCTTTTCGTTATGGCTGCCAGGCGCCTTGTCGGCACGGCTCAGCACATTGGCCACCTTGCGGCGGATCAGCGGCGTTTCGATCGCCAGCTGGTCATAGGCGTCGGAGGTGAACAGGCCGACGAACCGCGTCTCGCCCGTCGCCTTGCCGTCCGCGCCGTAGCGCTTGACCCCGACATAATCCATGTAGGCGCGCCGGTGAACGCGGGACCGGGCGTTGGCCTTGGCCACAGTGACCGGATCGCTCAGATCCAGCTGCCGGCGCATCTGACGGGTCAGGACGGCGGGTTCCGACGCGCGACGCAGAACGGTGCGGTCGGGGTCGGCCAGGATGCCCAGACCGGCGCTCGACTGGCTCAACGGAGCCTCGGCCTCGTAGTCGCCGTCGGCCTTCAGGGGGTAATTATAGTCGCGAGCGCCCAGGAAGACGAAATGATCGCTCTTCAGCCATTTGAGGAAGGCGATGTTTTCGGCCAGAACCGCCGGATCGACGCTTGGCGGCGTCGTCTCCAGCCTTTGCATGGCCTGACGCATCAGGCCGGTCATGGCCTCGTGGTCGGCCACGGCGGCGTGGACGTCGGTCAGGCACTCGGCCAGGCCCTCGCCCAGGGCGTCACGCCGCTCCTGCGGAGCGCCGTCGATCACCAGCATGATCACCGACAGACGGCGATCACCCAGCTCGACCACCGGGTGGAACAGGGCGCGCACCGAGACCCCGGCCTCGGCCAGGGCGCCCATGACGCTGTCGACCAGGAAGGGGGCGTCCGTCTGGACGATGCGGACCAGGTCATAGTCCAGGGCCTGGCCGTCGGCGCCGGCCAGGGGGCCGACGGTGATCAGGGGAGCGGAACCGGCCGGATAGTCCTTGGCCGCCCGCCACGAGGCGGCCAGGAGCGCGGCCAGATCCTCGCCGTCCAGCTCGGGGGTCTCGTCTGCGGCGTAGTCCTCGTGCGCCTGGGCGAGGAAGGATTGCTCCGGCTTGCCGGGGCTGGTGCCGAGAATCCGCGCGAATGAGGTTTCCAGGGCGGCCGAGGAGATCGGCTGAACCGGGACGGGGCGCGGATCGAGGGCGGTCATGGACTACAGTCTCGGGCGACGCGGCCTTGGCCGCAAGGGGCACGGCGCGACGAGGCGCCACAGCGTTGACTAGGCCAGGTCCGGTCGCGCGGAAAGCCCCCGATGATCGAAGATTCTCATGAACAGCGTTCAGGTTGGAAGAATTGTGCGGCGCCACAAACGAGAAGGCCGCCGAGCGGGGGAACTCGGCGGCCTGCGCGAACGACGCTCGGGGAGGGGAGTGTGCGTCGGTCGCTTCGCTGCGGTTCGGAGGGGAATGTCCCGCAGCGGTAAGGATCAGATGGGAAGCCTTGTTTGAGGTTCAAGAGACGAAAACACGGCTTTCGATGTGGCGCGGCGCCGCAGGTTCAGGCTCCGGCCCTGCCCTCTGTTTCCGTCTCGGTCTCGCCCGCCTTCTTCCGGTTCGACTTGCCCTCGTCGGCATAGGGTTCGCCGTCGCCCGACAGCAGGATGGCCATCCAGCGTGATCCCTGGAATTCAGCCAGGATCGCCATGGCCATGACCGCCAGAGGGGTGGACAGGAACATGCCCACAACGCCCCACAGCTTGCCCCAGAAGGCCAGGGACAGCAGGACCACGACGGGGTCGATGTTCTGGTTGTCGCCCTGCATCCGCGGCTGGATCATATTGCCGACGATGAACAATATGGTCTGAAGCCCGACCAGCAGGATCAGGGCCGGCCAGTAGCTGGGGAATTGCACCAGGGCGAACAGGGGGGGCGCCAGTCCCGCCACGGCCCCGCCCAGCACGGGAATGAAGCCGACGATGAAGATGACGAAGGTCCAGAACTCGGCGTTCTGAAGCCCCACGGCGCGCATCAGGATCCAGGCCACGACGCAGATCATGGCGCCGGTGACGGTCTGGACCCAGATATAGCCCTCGACCCCGCCGCGAACCCGTTCGAACACAGCGATCGCTTCGTCGCGCTGGCGCTTTTGCGGGAACATGGTGACGATCTTGCGTCGGAAGCCGATCTGCGAGGCCAGCAGAAAGCCCAGGTAGACCATGACGAAGAAGGCCCCGGAGGCGATGCCCTGGGCCTGTATGGCGATGGAGGCGACATAGCCGCGAATATCGACGCCGTTGATCAGCTCCTGGGCCGTCGGCGGATTGTTCAGGCGCGCCATGCCGTAGACGTCGCGGATGATCTGATCGATGCGCGGCCCGATATTCTGCGAAACGCCCGAGGCTTCCCCGAAGAAGCCCGCCGCACCGTTCACGATGATGCCGATGGAGGCGAAGAAGGCCAGGACCACCAATACGAGGGCGGCGACACCGGCCCAGCGGTCGTTCAGCGGGGTCCGGGCCGCCACGGTCCGCTTCACCCCGTCGATCATGATCAGCAGGAACAGGGCCATGGCCAGAGGCGTCAGTATGTCCCGAAGCCAGTAGACGGCCGCGCCCGCAGCGACGGTCGCGATCAGGGCGGCGGCGTTCCGCGATACGGCCGAAGACTGCATGGTGAGGGGGTTCTTCATGGCGATCCTTGTCGGCGGCGGGCCGAGCGGCGTCAACACGCATGAACAGCGGCGGTTCCGACGCGCGGGGCTCTGCGCTAGACCTAGCCGGTTCTCTGGAGACTTTTCATGTCCGACGCCCCTGCCGGCCTATTCCTCGGCCAGTCCGACGCCGCCCAGCCGGAAGCCCTGCTGTTTCACCGCGCCAACCGACACGGCGTGGTCGCCGGCGCCACGGGCACCGGCAAGACGGTCACCCTTCAGATCATGGCCCAGGGCTTCTCTGACGCCGGGGTGCCGGTCTTCTGCGCCGATGTGAAGGGGGACCTTTCGGGCATTTCCCAGGTCGGAACGCCGAACGAGAAGCTGATCGCCCGGGCGACCGAAATGGGCCTGACCCTGACGCCGCGTGCGGCTCCGACCGTCTTCTGGGACCTGTACGGACAGAAGGGCCACCCGATCCGCACGACCGTGTCAGAGATCGGTCCGGTGCTGATGTCCCGGATGCTGGGCCTCAACGAGGTGCAGGAAGGCGTGATGACCGTCGTCTTCCATATCGCCGACAAGGAGGGCCTGCTGCTGCTGGACCTGGGCGATCTGCGCAGTCTGCTGGTCTATGTGGGCGAGAACGCCGAGCGGATCGGCCGCGAGGTCGGCAATGTCGCCCCCGCCTCCATCGCCGCCATCCAGCGCGCCCTGCTGCAGCTTGAGCAACAGGGCGGCGACGCCTTTTTCGGTGAACCGGCTCTGAAGCTGGAGGACATGATCCGCGTCGGCCTCGACGGGCGCGGTCAGGTCAATGTGCTGGACTCCACGCGGCTGATGAACAGCCCGCGCCTGTATGGGGCTTTCCTGCTGTGGCTGTTGTCGGAGCTGTTCGAACAGCTGCCGGAGGTGGGCGATCCCGACCGGCCACGCCTGGTCTTCTTCTTCGACGAGGCCCATCTGCTGTTCGACGACGCCCCGCGCGCCCTGCTGGACAAGGTCGAACAGGTGGTGCGGTTGATCCGGTCCAAGGGGGTCGGCGTCTATTTCGTCACCCAGAATCCAGCCGACATTCCCGACAGCGTCCTGGCCCAACTCGGCAATCGTATCCAGCACGCGCTCCGGGCCTATACGCCGTCGGAACAGAAGGGGTTGAAGGCCGCCTCGCAGAGTTTTCGCGCCAATCCCGCCTTCGACACGGCCGAGGCCATCCAGGGCCTGGGCGTGGGCGAGGCCCTGGTCTCGGTCCTGGACGAGAAAGGCGCCCCGACCGTCGTGGCCCGTACGAAGATCCGCCCGCCGGCCTCGCGCCTGGGCCCGGCGACCGAGGCCGAGCGCGCCGCCGTCATGGCCGCCAGCCCGGTGCGCGGCCTCTACGACCAGACGCTGAACCGCGAATCCGCCGAGGAAATCCTCGCGGCCCGTCATGCCGCCACCGATCGGGCCGAGACTCAGGCCAGGGCGCAGTCGGACGCCGCCAAGGCCGCCAAGGCCGCCGAAGCTCAGGCGAAATCGAACGAGAAGGCGGTCAGGGCGGACGTCAGGGAACGGGCCCGGACGACGCCGCGCGCCAGAACCTCCAATCGTCAGACCCCGATGGAGGCCCTGACCAAGTCGGTGTTGCGCACGGCCGGGTCCACCCTCACCCGCGAACTGTTGCGGGGATTGCTGGGCGGGCTGAAGCGGCGCTAGGTCTTGCAACGGGGCGGGGGCGAGCGCATCTCCCGCCCATGTTCATTCAGACCGAACCCACGCCCAATCCCAATGTGCTGAAGTTCCTGCCGGGCCGCGAGGTTTCTCCGCTCGCCGTGCTGGACTACCGCACCATCGACGCGGCGACCGCCTCGCCCCTGGCCGAGGCCCTGTTCGAACTCGAGGGCGTCGACGGCGTCTTCTTCGGCGCCGACTATGTGTCGGTGACCCGACAGGAGCGCGGGCCGGACTGGTCGGAGATGAAGGCCCCGATCCTGGGCGTCATCATGGATCATTTCGTCTCGGGCCGGCCATTGACCGTCGCGGGGTCTGAAACCGAGACCCATGCCGAGGATGACAGCGAGATCGTGGCCGAGATCAAGGCCCTGCTGGACAGCCGCATCCGACCCGCCGTGGCCCAGGACGGCGGCGACATCCTGTTCGACGCCTTTGATGAGGCGACCGGGGTGCTGAGCCTGCGGATGCGCGGCGCCTGTTCCGGCTGCCCTTCCTCTTCGGCGACGCTGAAGGCCGGGGTTGAACAGATGATGCGCCACTATGTGCCCGAGGTGACGCGCGTCGAGCAGACCCTCTGACCGACTGACGTTTTCGTTCTCGCCAGACGTGCGGCGGGGCGCCATCCTCGTCCTCCATGCCGCGTTTCGTTCCTGATCCTGAAGTCCTTCGTCTGGGCGAGGCCCTGGCCGCCCTGCGCCGTCGGCGTGGCCTGTCCCAGGCCGAGGCCGGAGCGCGTCTGGACATGACCAGCCAGGGCTGGGGCCTCTATGAATCCGGTCGTCGGCCCGGCCTGTTCCGGCCCGATGTCCAGCGTCGCCTGACCGGGGCGCTGGACGCCACGCCCGAAGCCCTGGCCTTGCTCGTTTCGGGCGCCCAGACGCCGCACGTCGATCCGGCCGCGACAGGCCTGGAAAGCCGGGGACGCGGCTTCGACGGCCCGCCGCCTGTCGTCGTGAAACACCTGAAGGTTCGCGACGACGCCCTCTCCCCCTGGGCCGAACCGGGCGTCATCCTCGAATACCAACCGGACCTGTGGCCCAGGGGCGGCCAGGGCTGCGTCATCGAGATGCAGGACGGCGATCTACGCCCGCGCCTCTTTGACCGGTCCGAGGACGACCGCCTCCATGTCCGGGGGGCTGGCGCGCTGGACCGGGCGGAGGTGATCGACCGCCGGTCCGTGGCCCGCATCTCGGCCGTGATCGCCCGCCGCGAATCATGAAACGAAAAGGTTGCATGCGCGGAAAGGTTGTGAGATCGTTCCGACATGGACAGGACGCCCCCTACTGCTCGCCAGACGGCCCGCGCGCCGGAACCCTTGGACGCCGTCGTCGGCGCCCGGATCGCATCACGACGCACGGCCCTGGGTCTGTCGCAGACCGCCCTGGGCGCCCTGATCGGGGTCAGCTGCCAACAGGTGCAGAAGTACGAGGGCGGTCAGAACCGGATCTCGGCCTCGCGGCTGCACAATCTGGCCCTGGCCCTTGGACTGCCCGTCGGAGCCTTCTTTCCCGAGCCGACGGACGAGGCCGAAATCCCCGAACTGTCGATGATGCGGGCCATGGCTGCGACACCGGAAGGCCGGGCGATGGCCGTCGGTTTTTCCCGCATCGAAGACCGCGCGGTGCGTCAGGCCCTGACGCGACTGGTGGAGGTTCTGTCTCGCGCGGCCTAGAAGGCGCGCCATGAGACTTCTGGTGATCGATACGGCGCTCGGCGCCTGCACGGCGGCGGTGTTCGAGGACGAGCGACCCTTGGCCGTTCGTTTCGAACCCATGGCCAAGGGCCATCAGGAACGCCTGGGCGGTCTGGTGCGCGACGTCATGGCCGAGGCCGGCGGGGGGTTCGATGCCCTGGATCGGATCGGGGTCACTGTCGGACCCGGTTCCTTCACCGGCTTGCGGGTCGGTCTGGCCTTCGCCCAGGGGTTGGGCGCGGCCCTGGATCGGCCGGTGGTCGGGGTGTCGGCCCTGGATGGACTGGCCGCGTCTGTGGATTTGGCCGGACCGCCGGTCGCGGCCCTGATCGACGCCCGACGAGGCCAGGTCTACGCCAAGCTGTTCATCGACGGCGCGGCCGTCGGTCCGGACGAGGCCTTGTCGCTGGACGAGGCGGCGCGACGAATCACCGCCCTGGGGAAAGAGGTTCGACTGGTCGGCTCCGGCGCCGCCGTCCTGGTCGAGGCCTTTCCTGACTTGAGCATGGCGTCCATGGACCCCCGCGTCGCGCCGTCAGCCCAGGCCCTGGGGCGACTGGTCGCTGCGGCCGATCCCGCCGACCATCCGCCCCGCCCCTTGTATCTTCGCGCGCCGGACGCCACGCCGCCCACCCGCCTGCCGGGTCAGCCGCGCCAGCTGGTCCCATGACGCCCGCCGACCCGGCCCTGCTGGCGCGACTGCACGCCCAGGCCTTCGCCGCGCCGTGGAGCGAGGCCGAGTTTGCGGACCTTCTGGGCCAGGCCGGGGTCTTCGCCGTGGTCGAACCCGACGGTTTCATCCTGGTTCGGGTCGTGCTGGACGAGGCCGAAATCCTGACCCTGGCGGTCCGGCCCGAGGCGCGCCGGGCCGGTCTGGGCGGGCGTTTGACGGGGCGGGGGGCGGTGGCCGCCGCCCAGGCCGGAGCCTCTCGTCTGTTTCT
The DNA here is from genome assembly GCF_059415785.1 of Brevundimonas sp. GW821-FHT10A07. Taxonomy (NCBI): domain Bacteria; kingdom Pseudomonadati; phylum Pseudomonadota; class Alphaproteobacteria; order Caulobacterales; family Caulobacteraceae; genus Brevundimonas; species Brevundimonas sp. GW821-FHT10A07. Next base: position 23,429 of record NZ_JBWKNX010000010.1, on the reverse strand, counting down.
GGAGGTGGCCGAAGACAATGTCGCCGCCCGCGCCCTGTACGACCGAGCCGGCTTTCGGCCCCTCGGCCGTCGCAAGGCCTATTACGCCGCGCCGGACGGGGGGAGGACCGACGCCCTGGTCCTGAGTCTGGACCTCGCGGCAGATCCTGAAAAGCCGGCGCTTCCCTGAAACGGTCCGACGTCCTATTCTAGGGTCATGGACCGGATCGAAAAACTCTGCGCCGACCGCGGCATGCGTATGACCGAACAGCGTCGGGTGATCGCCCGGGTGCTGTCCTCGGCGGAAGATCACCCGGATGTGGAGGAGCTGTATCGCCGCGCCTCCTCCATCGATCCGCACATCTCGATCGCCACCGTCTATCGCACCGTGCGCCTGTTCGAAGAGGCGGGCGTGGTCGAGAAGCACGACTTCGGGGACGGACGCAGCCGCTATGAGGAGGCGGGCGACGACCACCATGACCACCTGATCGACACCAAGACGGGCGAGGTGATCGAGTTCTTCGACGCCGAGATCGAGAAGCTGAAGACCGAGATCGCCGACCGGCTGGGCTTCGAACTGATCGGTCACAAGCTGGAACTGTACGGCGTGCCGATCGAGGGCGCTGAACCGTCCAAGCGCGAGGGGCTGATCTTCAAGCGCCATGCCGCCCGCGTAAACCCCGCCGATCTGCCCGCAGACGTGGATGCGGGCTGAGCCTCGGTCTTGTCGTCGCCTGTCCGGGCGATCATAAGCCCGGCATGACCGAAATCCGGGTTCAAGAAGCCGAAGCGATGCTGGAGGCGCCGTCAAAGCGCCTGTTCATCAAGACCTACGGCTGTCAGATGAACGTCTATGATTCAGAGCGCATGGCCGACGTCCTGCGCCCCCTGGGCTATGCCGTCACCGAGGATGTCCGGGCCGCCGATTTCGTCATCCTGAACACCTGCCACATCCGCGAGAAGGCGGCGGAGAAGATCTATTCCGAGCTGGGCAAGCTGCGCGAACTTCGCGACATCAAGCGCGAGACCGGCGGCGACCTGACCATCGCGGTCGCCGGCTGCGTCGCCCAGGCCGAGGGCGAAGAGATCATGAAGCGCCAGCCGGCGGTCGATATCGTCGTCGGCCCCCAGGCCTATCACCAGCTGCCCGAACTTCTGACCCGCACGGCGCGGGCGCGGGGCGAGCGGATCGGCGCTGACTTCGCCCCCGACGACAAGTTCGACGCCCTGCCGGCCGCGCGTCTGACCGAAGGCCCGACCGCCTTCCTGACGGTGCAGGAGGGCTGCGACAAGTTCTGCACCTTCTGCGTCGTGCCCTATACGCGCGGCGCCGAATGGTCGCGGCCCCTGGCCTCTGTGCTGGAGGAGGCGCGGGCCCTGGCCGGCCGCGGCGTGCGCGAAGTCACCCTGCTGGGTCAGAACGTCAACGCCTATGACGGCGAACGGCCGGACGGCCGAAAGTCGAGCCTGGTCGAGCTGGCTTACGCCCTGGCCGAAATCCCCGGCCTTGACCGGATCCGCTATACGACCAGCCATCCCAACGACATGTCGGACGACCTGATCGCGGCCCACGGCGATCTGGACGCCCTGATGCCCTATCTGCACCTGCCGGTGCAGGCGGGCTCCGACCGGATCCTGCGGCTGATGAACCGGAAACATGGCCGCGAGAAATATTTCGACCTGATCGCCCGCATCCGCGCGGCCCGGCCGGACATCGCCATGGCGGGCGACTTCATCGTCGGCTTCCCCGGCGAGACGGACAGGGAGTTCGAGGACACCCTGGATCTGGTGCGGCGTGTGAACTACGCGGGGGCCTTCGCCTTCATGTATTCGCCCCGGCCCGGCACCCCCGCCGCCGGCATGGGCAAACAGGTCGAGCCGGAGGTGGCCAAGGAACGGCTGCACCGTCTGATCGAACTGCTGATCGAACAACAGACCGCTTTCAACCTCGCCCAGGCGGGCCGCACCCTGAATGTGCTGTTCGACAAGCCGGGCCGACACGGCCACCGTCGCCAAGCGATCGGTCGATCCCCATATCTTCAGTCTGTCCACGTCGATGACGCGGATCATCTGATCGGCCAGATCGTTCCGGTCGAGATCATCGCCGGCCAGCAGAACAGTCTGACCGGTCGGCTCGTCTCCGCAGAGGCGGCGAAGAAAGAAAAGGCGGCCTAGTGGCGAGAGACTCCGAGTTCGTTCCCCTGAATGACGCTGAACTGCGTGCGGTGATCGGACCCAATAGCCGTCACGTCGCCCTGATCGAGGACGCCTTCAAGGTGCTGGTCGAGGCGCCGGGCGGCGGGGTCTCGGTCAACGGCGGCACGCGCGACCGATCCGACGCCCGCCATGTGATCGAGGACCTCGCCAAGCGCGCGGCCCTGGGCGCCGAGGTGACCGAAGCCGACGTGCGTGCGGCCCTGGGCCAGGCGCGGGGCGGCAAGGGCACGCCGGGCATGGCGGCGGCGGGGGTGTCTCTTCCGGGCGGCAAGCGCGGCGCCATCGTGCCCAAGACCAAGGCCCAAGCCGCCTATCTGGACATGCTGGGCCGGTGCGAACTCAGTTTCGGCGTCGGCCCGGCCGGCACCGGCAAGACCTTCCTGGCCGCCGCCTATGGCGCCTCCCTGTTGCGGCGCGGACAGGTGGACCGGCTGGTCATCACCCGGCCGGCGGTCGAGGCGGGCGAGAAACTGGGCTTCCTGCCCGGCGACCTGAACGAGAAGGTCGATCCCTATCTGGCCCCGATCTGGGAGGCCCTGAACGACATCCTCGGCGCCGAAGACGTGCAGCGCCGCCGCGACAAGGGCGAGATCGAGGCCGCGCCCATCGCCTTCATGCGCGGCCGCACCCTCAGCCACGCCTTCGTCATCGTCGATGAGGCGCAGAACACCTCGCGCCTGCAGATGAAGATGGTCCTGACCCGCCTGGGCGAGGGGGCGCGGATGGTGGTGACGGGCGACCCGTCGCAGATCGACCTGCTGAATCCCCGCGATTCCGGCCTGGCCCACGCCCTGCGCATACTGGACGGGGTCAAGGGCGTCGGCATCCTGAAGTTCGAGGCCTCGGACGTGGTGCGTCACGCCATGGTCGAGCGGATCGTGCGCGCCTACGACGCCGACGCCGCAAAAGGGCGTCCAGCTCCGGACCTTGAAGACCCCGCATGATCGAGATCGAAGTCGAGGCCGAGGCCTGGACCGGCGCCCTGCCGGAAACCGAGGCGGTGGTGACGAAGGCGGCCGAGGCCGCGCTTGGCGCCGTCGCGGGCGATGTGGTCGTACTTCTGACCGATGACGAGGCGGTGCGGGAACTGAACGCCCGGTTCCGGGACAAGGACCGGCCGACCAATGTCCTGTCCTTCCCCGCGCCCGAAAGCGCCGCCCCGCACCTGGGCGACATCGTCCTGGCCTACGGCGTCTGTGCATCCGAAGCCCAGGCCCAGGGCAAGACCCTGTCGGACCATCTGAGCCATCTGGTCGTCCACGGCGTCCTGCATCTTCTGGGGCGTGACCACGAGGACGACGCGGAGGCCGAGGAAATGGAGGCCGAGGAGCGCGAGATCCTGGCCGAACTGGGCGTCGCCGATCCCTATGCCGCCGAATCCGCTGACCTTGGGCAGGACGTTTGATCATGTTTCCCGACGCCGCCCTGGAGCGGTTCGCCGACCGTATCCGCGCCCTGCCCGAGCGGCGGCGCGCCCTGACCTGGCGGTTGATCCGCATCGGCCTGGCCCTGGTGGCCGGGGCGGGAACAGCCCTGGCCCATCCGCCGTTCGGCCTGCTGTTCGGCCTGTTGGGCTATCCGCTGCTGATGATCCTGTCCGAGCGGTCGGACACGACGCGCGGCGCCTTCTGGATGGGCTGGCTGGCGGGCTTCGCCTATTTCTTCATCGGCTGCTGGTGGGTGGCCGAGGCCTTTTTCGTCAATCCGGAACAGGCCTGGATGGCGCCCTTCGCCGCCAGCCTGCTGCCGGCGGGCATCGGCCTGTTCTGGGGGGCCGCCTGCGCCCTTTATCGCCGGTTCGCCCCCATCGGGGTGGTCCGGGTCCTGCTGTTCGCCGCCCTGTTCTGCGCCGCCGAATGGCTGCGCGGCCATGTCCTGACCGGTTTTCCCTGGAACCCGGCGGGCGCGACCTGGCGGGCGGGAGGCGGCATGTCGCAGTTCGCTTCGGTGGTCGGCGTTTATGGGCTGAGCTTGGTCACGGTCGCCGCGACAGCGGCCCTGGCGCCCTTGATCGGCCCCGGCGCGGCGCGCAGCCGTCTGATCTCGGCAGGACTGGGCGTCCTGGCCCTGGTTTCGGCGGGCGTCTTCGGCGCCGTGCGGCTGGCCCAGGCCGATCTGCAGTTCACCGACACCCTGGTCCGCCTGGTCCAGGCCGATGTGAAACAGGAGACGAAATGGTCGCCGGAGGCCTATCGCTCCATCGTGGATCGCTATGTCGCCCTGACCGGCCAGCCCGGCGCCCGGGTTCCTGACGTGGTGGTCTGGCCCGAGGGCGCCCTGCCGGCTTCGGCCAACGAGGTTTTCGCCTCGACGGATGCGACGGCCATCGCTGGCGCCCTGCGGCCGGGTCAGACCCTGTTGATGGGGCTGGCGCGCGGCGAGGCGGATCCGACGGCCCCGGGGGGCGGCCGCTATTACAACAGTCTGTTCGCCCTGGCCGATGAAGGCGGGCCGGGCCTTCGGATCGCCGCCGTTTATGACAAACACCGGCTGGTCCCGTTCGGCGAATATCTGCCGCTGGGTTCGGTCATGACCGCCATCGGCCTGCGCAGCCTGGTGCATATGCCCAGCGATTTCTCCGCCGGTCCGACCCCGGCGCCGATCCAGATTCCGGGCGCGCCGCCGGCTCAGATCCTGATCTGCTACGAAAGCCTCTATCCCGGCTTCACCCCCGGATCTGCGGGCCGCCCGGACTGGATCGTCAACGCCTCCAACGACGCCTGGTTCGGGGCGACCTCGGGTCCCCGCCAGCATCTGAACCTGGCTAGCTATCGCGCCATCGAAACCGGACTGCCCATCGCCCGGGCCACGCCGACGGGAATTTCGGCCATGATCGACCCCTGGGGCCGGATTGTGGACGGGCAGCGTCTGGACCCCGGCGTCATGGGGGTGATCGACGCCCTCCTGCCGCGCCCGACCGGCGTCACCCCCTATGGGCGACTGGGCGACTGGCCTTTTCTGGCGGCCCTGCTGGCCGCCGCGCTCGCCGGCTTGTGGCCGCTGATTCTAAGAACTAGGGTTCCTCGAATCGGTCAGTGATTTGAGTGGGCGGGGACGGCATGGCGCGTGAGAAGCTCGAGGAGCCGCATCCCGTTGATCGCCACGTCGGCCGCCGCGTTCAGGAAAAACGCCTTGATCTGGGACTGACCCAGACCGCCCTGGCCCGCGCGGTCGGCGTCAGCTTCCAGCAGGTTCAGAAGTACGAGAAGGGCGCCAACCGCGTCTCGGCCTCGAAGCTGTTCGAGATGGCCGAGTTCATGAAGGTGGACATCCCCTTCTTCTTCCAGGGTTTCCACGACGCCCAGCCGGGCGTGGGGGAAGAAGAGGCGCCCGGCTTCGACCACGAGCACAAGCCGACGAAACACAGCGTCGAGATCGCCCGCCTGGCCCCGCGCCTGCCGGCCCGGAACCAGAAGCTGATCCTGGACATGATGCGCGAAATGCTGGGCGAGGGCGCCGACAAGCCGGGCTGAGCCCGATCAGCCGACGGCGGTGATCTCCACCGACTGTCCCGCCACCACGGCCTCGTCCCCGATCCGCTTGCCCAGCAGGGCGCGGGCCAGCGGCGAGACATGGCTGACCGAGCCCTTGGCCGGATCCGCCTCGTCCTCGCCGACGATCCGCCAGGTCTGGGTCCGGCCGTCCTCGCGTTCGATGGAGACTGAACCGCCGAAGCGCACTCCGCCGTCGTCTGCGGTGGGCTCCTGCCGTTGGGCGGAGGCGCGGCGGGCGGACCAGTAGCGCAGGTCCCGCGTCGCGCGCGCCATGGCGGTGCGGTCGCTTTCGATCGAGCCCTTCACCTGGGCGGCGGTATAGGCGGCGCGGGCGGCGGCCAGTTCGGTTTCGATCAGGGCCAGGCCTTCGGGCGTGACCAGATTGGGGTGGGGTGAGATCGGCCGGTCCGCCAGGTCGGCGGCGGTGGCTTCCAGATCTTCTTCTCGGGTGAATGCAACGCTCATGGTTCGGAACATAGCGACGCGCGTGCCTATAGCCAGCGTCGCCGCGAGCGGGCAAAGCGGGGGATGACCCAATCCAAACGTCAAGTCCATGTCATCGGCGCCGGTCCCGCCGGTCTGATGGCGGCTGAACGCCTCGCCCAGGCGGGTCTGAGCGTCGTGGTTCACGAGCGGATGCCGTCCGTCGCACGCAAATTCTTGATGGCCGGTCGCGGCGGACTGAATCTGACCCATTCGGAGCCTCTGGACCGGTTCCTGACCCGCTATGGCCCGGCCCAGGCGCCTGTCTCGCCCTGGATCGACGCCTTTACGCCCGCCGACCTCACCGCCTGGGTCGAGGGCTTGGGCCAGCCGACCTTCGTCGGGTCCAGCGGGCGGGTGTTTCCCCGCGCAATGAAGGCCTCGCCCCTTCTGCGGGCCTGGTTGGCGCGACTGGGTGATCTGGGCGTCGAGATCCGCACCCGGTCGCGTTGGGTCGGCTGGCGCGACGGGGCCCTGGCGTTCGAGACGCCGGACGGAGAGCGGCTGGAACGGCCGGACGCCGTGGTCCTGGCCCTGGGCGGCGCCAGCTGGCCGCGCCTGGGTTCGGACGGCGCGTGGAAGCCCTGGCTTGAGGCCAGCGGGGTCGCCGTCGCGCCCTTCCGCCCCGCCAATGTGGGGTTCGATCTCGCCTGGTCCCCGCTGTTCCGTGATCGGTTCGCGGGTCAGCCGCTGAAGGGCGTCGCCCTGACCCATGGGGAGAAGACCGCGCGCGGCGAGGCCATGATCGCCCGGTACGGCCTCGAAGGCGGCGCTGTCTACGCCCTGTCGGCCACGCTGCGGGCGTCGGTAGAGGCGGACGGGCGGGCCGATGTCCACATCGATCTGAAGCCGGATGTCGCGGTCGGCAAACTGACCGACCGGCTGTCGAAACCCCGGGGCAAGGCCAGCCTGTCCAACCATCTGCGCAAGGTGGTCGGGCTCGAGTTGGCCGCCGTCGCCCTGCTGTATGAAGCCGGTCCCCTGCCTGTTTCCCCCCGAGCCCTGGCCGAACGGATCAAGGCCATGCCCCTGACCTTGACCGGCGTACAGGGTCTGGAGCGCGCGATCTCTTCCGCCGGCGGGGTGGCGCTGGACGGGGTGGACGAACGGCTGATGCTGGTCGCGCGACCGGGCGTTTTCGTCGCCGGCGAGATGCTGGACTGGGAGGCCCCGACCGGCGGCTATCTGCTCCAGGCCAGCTTCGCCTCGGGCGCTCAGGCGGCGCACGGCCTTGTCGATTGGCTCGACAGCCGGGGCTGAGAGGGGCAGGGTCGAGGGCTCGCCGTTAGGAGTTCCCGATGCGCCACGCCCTGCCCGCCGTTTCCGCCCTCGCCCTGATGATGGCCTGCTCCTCGGCCCAGGCCGGTGACGCCGCTGCGCCCGACATCGACGCCGCCCGGATGAACGAGGCGGTGCGGGTGCTGGCCTCGGACGAATTCGAAGGCCGCGCCCCCGCGTCGCCCGGTGAGGAAAAGACCGTGGCCTGGCTGGTCGAACAATTCCGCGCCGCCGGCGCCGAGGGCGGCGGTCCGGACGGGTCCTTCGTCCAGATCGCCCATCTGTCGCGCACGCGCCAGGACGGCCCCGCGACCGTCGCCGCCCAGGTCGGCGGCCGCACGATCGCACTGGAGCGGGGTCCGGACGTCCTGGTCTCCAGCGACCGTCCCACCGACCATATCGCCGTGACCGACGCCCCCGTCGTCTTCGTCGGCTATGGCGCCACTGCGCCCGAGCGCCAATGGGATGATTTCAAGGACGTGGACGTGCGGGGCAAGGTCATCATCGTCCTGGTCAATGATCCGGATTTCGAAGCCCCGGCGGGGGATCCGGTGGCCGGCAAGTTCGACGACAAGGCCATGACCTTCTACGGCCGCTGGACCTATAAATTCCTCGAGGCCGGCCGTCGCGGCGCGGCGGGCGTGCTGGTGGTGCATGAGACGGCCGGCGCCGGCTATGGCTGGTCGGTGCTGCAGAACTCGTCGGCCGCGCCCAAGTTCGACATCGTCCGCGCCGACCCGAACGTCGAGCGCGCGCCCTTCCAGGGTTGGATCCAGCGGGCCAAGGCCGAGGAATTGTTCACCGCCGCCGGCCTGGACTTCGAAGCCTTGAAGGCGGGCGCCCGCAGCGCGGACTTCAAACCTGTCGTCCTGCCGGGGATGACGATGAGCGTCGATTTCGGACAGATCGCCGACCGGGTGGAGACCAGGAACGTCATCGCCCGCATACCCGGCTCCGAACGACCCAACGAGACCGTCATGTACGGCGCCCACTGGGACGGTTACGGCGTGGGCACGCCCGACGCCTCGGGCGACACGATCTATAATGCGGCGGTGGACAATGCGACCGGGGTGGCGGCCCTGCTGGAGCTGGCCCACGCCTTCGCCGATGCGCCGCGTCCGAAACGTTCGGTGGTCTTCGCCGCCTGGTCGGGCGAGGAGGCGGGCTTGCTGGGTTCGACCTATTACGCCGCCAATCCGGTCTGGCCGCTGGAGACGACCGTGGCCAACATCAATGTCGACAGTCTGCTGCCGGGAACCGAGATCGACCCCAATGTCGTCGTCATCGGCAAGGGCAAGAACCAGCTGGACGAGGTTCTGGCCCGCCATGCGACCGCGACCGGCCGCACCCTCATCGCCGATCCCGCGCCCCAGGCCGGCGCCTTCTATCGCTCGGACCACTTCCCCCTGGCCCTGAAGGGCGTGCCGGCCCTGTTCCCGGCCGCCGGTTTCACCGGCGCCAGCGCCGCCAGCCGCGACTATGTCCAGAACCGCTATCACCAGCCGTCGGACGCATGGGATGCGACCTGGCGCATGGACGCCGCCGCCGCGGATGTGGCCCTGATCTACGCCGTCGGCCGCGACCTGGCCCAGTCCGACGCCTGGCCCGAATGGAACCCCGGCGCCGAGTTCGGCCCTGCGCGGGATCAATCCAAGGCTCTGCGGCCCTAAGAGGCCGCCGTCTGGAAGGAGGGCACGACGAGCTGCAGCTCGGGCGCGGCGGCGCTGGTCGCGGCGCCCAGCGGCAGGTGCAGGATGAAGGCGGCGCCCTTGCCCGGCTCGCTCTCGACCTCGGCCCAGCCGCCGTGCAGCTCGACCAGGGCCTTGACCAGGGCCAGGCCGACGCCGGGGCCGCCGCGCTCGCGCCGCACGAACCGGTCGAAGACGTGGGCCTGAAGATGATAGGGGATGCCGCGTCCCGAATCCGACACCGTCACGCGCATTTCCGACGGGCCCATCTCGGCGGACAGGGTCACGGCGCCGCCTTCGGACACGGCGCGGGCGGCGTTCTCCAGCAGGTGGTTCAGGGCCTGGCCGATACGGTGGTCGTCCGCGCGGATCGGCTTCAGACCCGGCGGGCAGGTCACGGTCAGGGTCGCGCCCCGGCCCTCGACCTTGGCGCGCACCCGTTCGGCGGCCTGCTCCAGCAGATCCTGAACGCGCACGTCGCCCAGCGACAGCTCCATCTCGCCGGCGTCGATCTGGGCCATGTCCAGGACGTCGTCGATGGATCGGGCCAACTGGCTGGCGGCGACGCGGATGGCGCCGGCGTGCTGGCGGCCGCGTTCCGGCAGGTCGCCCATGGTCTCGAGCAGCTCGGAATAGCCGACGATGGTCGTCAGCGGGGTGCGCAGCTCATAGGAGACGCTGCCGACGAACTCGCGTTTCAACGCCTGGCTCTCGGCCAGAGCCTGTTCCCGCTGAACCAGGGCCTGTTCCAGACCGCGCCGGGCCGTGATGTCCGAGAAGGCGACCAGGGTGGCGCCGTCAGGGAGAGGGCGAGTCTGCCAGGCCGCGATCCGGCCGTCGATGGTGCGGCCTTCGCCCGATATGGCGACCCGGCTTTCGGGATCGGGATCGGCGACGCGGGCCTTCAACCCCAGCCACAGGGCAGGATCAGGCAGGACGGCCTTGCACAGTTCGGCCAGGGCGTCGAAGTCGGTCGAGCCGGCGATCTGTTCCGCCGACAGTTTCCAGAAGGTCTCGAACGCCTCGTTGTGCAACCGCAGCCGTCCGTCCGAACCGAACACCGCGACGGCGTCGTTCAGCTTGTCCAGGGTCGCCGTCTGGACCTGAATCTGGGCGTTGAACCGGCTTCTCAGGTTCAGTTCGTCGGTGATGTCCGAGAAGATCAGCAATATGCCGCCCAGCGGATGGGGCTGGCGCACGACCCGCAGGGTGCGACCGTCCGGAAGCGACCAGCTGTCGTCGGGCGAGGCCTGGGAGGCGCCATAGAATTCCAGTTCGCGCGCCTTCCAGCCCGCATAGTCCATGACCTCGGGCAGGCGGCGGCGCTGACGCAGCCGGTCCAGCAGTTCGGCGTGGGTCGGGCGTTCATCCAGCCAGGCGGGGTCGATGTCGAACAGGGTCTGGAAGGCGGTGTTGTGGAAAGCCAGCCGCTTGGACGGGCCGAAGATGGCCACGGCGTCAGCCAGATGGTTCAGCGTCTCGTCATGGGCGTCGACGTGGCGACGCAGGGTGTCGCGCGTCTCTTCCGCCTCGGTCACCTCGATGGCGAAGGCGGTGACGGCGCCGCCGCCGGCCGGTTCGGCGATGATCCGCCAGGCGCGGCGATGGCCGCCGCCGGTGGTCCAGCGGAAGCCCTCCTGGCGCACGCCCAGCCGCCCGGCTTCTGCGACCAGGGCGTCGGCGCCCCGGTCGAACGACAGGCCCTTGTTCCGCGCCGTCTCGACGCTGTCGGCGCCGATCTCGTGCAGCCAGACCCGGTTGGCCCAGGCCAGTTTGCCGGCGCCGTCCACCACCCAGGTCGGGATCGGCGAGGCGTCGCCCAGCAGCGCCAGGCCGCTCTCGGTCGCGTCGGCGCCGGTCAGCATGACGCGCGACGCCGGTGACAGTCTCAGCCAGGCGCCGCCGCCGGCCACCCGTCCCTCGATCCGCCAGGGTTCGACGTCGCCCAGTTCGATCAGACCTTCGAACGCCTTGCCGGCCGTCACCAGACCGTCGATCAGCACCACATAGGAGGTCTTCAGCCGGGTCAGCAGGGCGTGTCCCGCCGTATCGCCGCTGGCCTCGGTCAGGCGATCGATCAGTTCGGGCGGGCCGATGGGGGCGCCGCTGGCTTCGCCTTCGGGGGTCAGGGCCAGGCTGACGTCGTCGAAGGCGCGCAACATGCTGTCGTGGCGGCTGAGATCGGCGACGGCCGCCGCCCGCTCGCCCTCAGCCAGGGCCGTAGCGGCGTTCAGCCTGGCGCGCAGACGCAAAGCCCAGGCGCTGACCGCCAGGGCTAGCCCGGCTGCGCCCGCAGTGGCGACATAGGCGATGTCGGCCTCGGCCATTCTTGTCCCTGGGTCCCGCGACCTGATTCGGCGTTCACCATACCGCAAACCCGGCCAGAAAAAGTCAGTCTTCGTCGCGTCATCGCGCCCCGTTGCATGGCGGGCCCCAGACGGCGATAGCGGAGGCATGACCGACGCGACCGCCGATCTCTTCGCCCCCTCTCTCGACGATTTCGCCCGACTGGCGCGCGAGGCGTTCGACGCCCTGCCGGCCGAGTTCCGGGCGGCGGCTGGCGAGGTGGTGTTCCGCATCGACGATTTCGCCGACGAACAGACGCTGGCGGATCTGGAGATCGAGGATCCGTTCGAACTGACCGGCCTGTATCATGGCGTGGACATCGGCCGACGCGACAGCCTGGGACCGGCGGCGGAGCCGTCGCGGGTCTTCCTGTATCGCCGTCCGATCCTGGACGAATGGTGCGAGCGCGGCGACGTCGGCCTGGCCGAACTGATCGCCCACGTCCTGATCCACGAGATCGGCCACCATTTCGGCCTGTCCGACGACGATATCCACGCCATCGAGGACGACGCCGACTGAAGCCTTATTTGGTGGCCGGGTAGGGGGTCGTCACCGCCCCCGAGATCATGCCGGGGATGGCCTCGCCCAGACCCAGCAGGATGAACTGGATCGCCAGGGCGCACAGGATCAGGCCCAGGACGCGCACGATGATGGCCATGCCCACCTCGCCCAACAGGCGGCTGAGCGATCCGGTCATGGCGAAACAGACGAAGGAGACGGCGCAGGCGGCCGCGATGGCGACCAGCGACCCCATGGTTCCGGCATAACCCAGCTTGGCCGCCTCGCCCGCCTGGATGATGACCGCCGAAATGGCGCCGGGGCCGATCATCAGCGGGATGGCGAAGGGCACGACCAGGCGCTGGAACCGGCGACGGGCGTAGCCGCGCACATCCTGGCTGTCGGCGATGGCGTCCTTGTCCGCGAACAGGGCCAGGAAGTCGCCGCGCGCCATGTCCAGGCCGAGGAGCAGCAGCAATATGCCCCCCGCGATCCGGAAGGCCGCCAGCGAAATGCCGAAGAACTGCAGCAGGCCCAGGCCGGTGAACAGGAAGAAGGCCAGGAAGACGGCGGCGAAGGTGCAGATCAGGGCCGAGACCGAAATCCGCTGGCGCAGCGTCGCCCCGGCCGTGGCGGCGGCGAAGATCGGCAGATTGCCGATGGGATCGAGCAGGGCGAACAGGGTCACGAACAGGTTGACACCCAGATCGACCGCGTTCATCGCCTCGCCTCGCTCTTGAAATTCAACACGCCGGCCGCGCCGACGCACCCCTTGCGTCCTCGCATAGCCGCTCAGCGCGAGTCCGTCGATGACCCAGACCGAAACCTTGGCCCCCAATCGCGGTCCAGACGAACGGATCATCTGCGCCCTGGACGTCCCGACCATCGCCGAGGCGGCCGCCCTGGTCGCGCGGGTCCAGGACGCGGTGGGCTTTTACAAGATCGGGCTGCAGCTGTTCGCGGCGGGCGGCATGGACCTGGCGCGTGACCTGAAGACCGAGGGACGCAAGGTGTTTCTGGACTGGAAGCTGCACGACATCGGCGCCACGGTCGAGAAGGCGGCGGCCAATCTGGCGGACGCCGGCTGCGACCTGCTGACCGTTCACGCCCGGCCCCAAGTGATGGCGGCGGCGGCGCGCGGCGTGGCGGGGTCGGGCTTGAAGGTGCTGGGGGTCACGGTCCTGACCAGTCTGACGGCGGAGGATCTGGCCGCCGACGATCACAGCCTGTCGCCGGCCGATCTTGTCGAGCGCCGGGTCCGACAGGCGCTGGAGGCGGGGATCGACGGCGTCGTCTCCAGCCCCCATGAGGCGGCGCGGGTGCGCGAGATCGCGGTCGAGGCCGGCCGTCCGGACTTTTTGATCGTGACCCCAGGGGTCCGGCCCGCAGGCTCGGCCCTGGACGATCAGGCCCGGGCCGCGACGCCCGAAGCGGCGCTCCAGGCAGGGGCGACCCATCTGGTGATCGGCCGCCCGATCACGGCGGCGGCCGATCCCCGGACCGCCGCCCTGGCGGTCGCCGAAAGCATCGCCCTGATCTGATCAGCCGCGCTCGCCCGGCTCTTGGGCGTAATGCTGGCGCGGCGGGGCTTGCGGCGCGACATAGCCGGGGGGCGGGAGGTCGCCGTAATAGTCCTGGACGGGCAGCGGCGCGTGGACTTCGGGCGGCGCGACATGGATCTGGGCCGGGGCGATTTCGACCGGCGGCGCCTGCACATAGACGGGCGGCTGTTCGATATAGACCGGCGGGCCGGTCACGATCTCGGGCGGCGCGATGTTCACCTGAGAGGGGGCGACATAGATCCGCTGCGGCGCGACATAGACGGGCGGCCCCTGAACCTGGATCGGGGCCTGCACATAGGCGCGCTGCTGCTCGTAGTAGCCGCCTTGTTCGTAGCCGCGCTGCTCATAGTGTTCGTACCGCTCCTGATAACGGCCTTCGTACCGGTCTTCGCGATAGGCCGGGCGCGGGGCGGGGCGGCAGTCGCAATCGACCGGGCGTTGCGGCTGATAAGGGCGCCAGCCGATATAGTCGCGCCCGAAGCCATAGGCGGGATAGCCGACCGGGGCGCTGACCGGGGCCGGGCCGACGAAGTTCACGGGCGGGCCGGGAATATAGCCGCCTGAATATCCGCCGTCGGCGTAACCGCCCCCGCCGACATAGGTCACGCCGCCGCCGCCGCCGCGGCTGAAGCTGGACGAATGGGAATAGGCGCGGGCGTTGACGGCGGAATAGGCGGCCGCGCCGGCAAAGGCCGAGGCGTTGGCCCCCGCATTCACGTTCACATTGACGTTGCTGTTGTGGCCGCCGCCGTAATGACCCCCGCCCCCGTGTCCGCCGCCGCAGCTTCCACAGCCGCCGCCGTGGCCGCCAGACGGCCCACCGGCGAGGGCGGGAGCGGCGGAAAGCAGAAGGGCCGCCGACGCGGCCGCGATCGTGGACTGTATCGTCACGGGACAGACTCCTCTGAATTGTCTCCGTTCAGGCAAGTCCCGCGCCCCGCGGATTTGCACCGCGTCAGAAGTCGATGGCCAGGCCCTTCTTCTCCCAATCGCCGTAGCGGGTGGGTTCGGGACCGCTCGGTCCCCCGTGTTCCGGATCGGTCTGGGCGACCTGTTCGGCCGCGCGACGATCGGCCGCTTCCAGCAGGGCGCGGCGTGCGACGTCGCTCAGCGGCTTCTCCGGCGTCGCATGGGGGATTTCGGCGTTGAAAACAGGCGCGTTTTCATTGTCGGGCGAGGGGGCGGCCCCCTCGGGGGTGGGATGTTCGGTCACAGGTCGGCTCCCTTGAGGGCGGCGTCTCATGGCCTCAAATAGTCGATTGAAGCCGCGACGCCAGAAAAACCGGATGATCGCGGATGGAACGACGATGAACCATCTGAAGACCTTCATCCTTCTGGCCGCCTTGACCGCCCTGTTCGGGGGTGTGGGTTATCTGATCGGCGGCGCGACGGGCATGGCCGTGGCCCTGGTGTTCGCCGGCGGGATGAACCTGTTCAGCTACTGGAACGCCGACAAGATCGTGCTGAAGATGTACCGGGCCCAGCCGGTCGACGAGCAACATCCGAACGCGGTGGTGCGCAACTATGTCGCCGACGTGCGCCAGATGGCCCGCGACGCCGGCCTGCCCCAGCCCCAGGTCGCCATCATCCCCAGCGACCAGCCCAACGCCTTCGCCACCGGCCGCAATCCGGAACGGGCCGCCGTCTGCGCCACCACCGGCCTGCTGGACATGCTGACGCGCGAGGAGGTGCGCGGGGTGATGGCGCACGAACTGGCCCATGTGAAGAACCGCGACACCCTGATCATGACGGTGACGGCCACCATCGCCGGCGCGATCGCCGCCCTGGCCAATTTCGCGCTGTTTTTCGGCGGCGGCGAGGACCGCGAGCGACCGGGCGGCGTCATCGGAACCCTGGCCCTGATGATCCTGGCGCCCATGGCCGCCGGCCTGGTGCAGATGGCGATCAGCCGCGGCCGCGAATACGAGGCCGACCGTATCGGCGCCGAGATCGCCGGCGACCCCCAGGCCCTAGCCTCGGCCCTGCAGAAGATCGACGCCTACGCGAAGCGGATCCACAATCCGACGGCCGAACGCAATCCGGCCTCGGGCCAGATGTTCATCATCAATCCTCTGGCGGGACGCGGCGCCGACAACCTGTTCTCGACCCATCCGGCCACGGCCAACCGGGTGCGCGCCCTGGCGGAGCTGGGCGCCAAGATGGGGGTGCGTCCTCGTGCGGCTGCGACGCCGCCCGTCTCGGCGGTTCCCGTCACGCCACGTCGCGCGACCACCGGCGTGCCCGCCACCCCTGGCGAACCGCGCGGCCCCTGGGGCTGATCGCGGCGTTTTGACCCGTCTTTGCCGTGTACGCTCGGCGCGGGGATCCATTCAGACGGAGGCCTGACCAATCAGGGGGCATGTCGCGTCTGCGCTCGGCGCGTAAACCCCGACCGTCAAGTCCCGTCATCCTTGGGACCGGCCCGAGGGCGACGGATCAAGGAGAGGGCGGCTCAGCTCCGCTCCACGCACATGGCCACGCCCATGCCGCCGCCGATGCACAGGGTCGCCAGGCCCTTTTTCGCGCCCGACCGCTTCATCTCGAACAGTAGGGTGGTCAGGATGCGGGCGCCCGAGGCGCCGATGGGATGGCCGATGGCGATGGCGCCGCCGTTGACGTTGACCTTGGCCGGGTCGAGACCCAGCTCCTTGACCACGCACAGGCTCTGGGCGGCGAAGGCCTCGTTGGATTCCACCAGGTCCAGGTCGGCGACGGTCCAGCCCGCCTTTTCCAGCGCCTTCTTCGAGGCGGGGATCGGCCCCGTGCCCATGATCGCCGGATCGACCCCGGCCGTGGCGGACGAGACGATGCGGGCCAGGGGCTCCAGGCCGCGGGCCTTCGCCTCATCGGCGCTCATCAGCACCAGGGCGGCGGCGCCGTCGTTCAGGCCCGAGGCGTTGGCGGCGGTGACGCTGCCCGCCTTGGCGAAAGCCGGCCGCAGTTTCTGCATCAGCTCGATGGTCGCGCCGTGGCGGATGTATTCGTCCTTGTCGACGACGACGTCGCCCTTCTTGCCGGGAATGACGACCGGAACGATCTCGGCGTCGAACCGACCTGCGTTTTGCGCCGCCTCGGCCTTGTTCTGGCTGGCGAGGGCGAATTCGTCCTGGGCCTCACGCGTGATGGCCCATTTGTCGGCGATGTTCTCGGCCGTCTGGCCCATGTGATAGCCGTTGAAGGCGTCCCACAGCCCGTCCTTGATCATGGTGTCGATCAGGGCGACGTCGCCCATCTTGTGCCCGGCCCGAAGCTGCTGGGCGTGCGGCGCTTGGCTCATGCTCTCCTGGCCGCCGGCGACGACGATCTTCGCATCGCCCAGCGCGATCTGCTGGGCGGCGATGGCGACGGCGCGCAGGCCCGAGCCGCAGATCTGGTTCAGGCTCCAGGCCGGCGCCGCCTGGCGCACCCCGGCGCCGACGGCGGCCTGACGGGCCGGGCCCTGTCCGGCGGCGGCCTGCAGCACATGGCCCAGGATCACCTCATCGACCTCTTCGCCCGACACGCCCGCCCGTTCCAGCGCCGCCCGAATGGCGACCTCGCCCAGTTTCGACGCCGGCAGCGCGGACAGGGCCCCCAGGAAGGACCCGACGGGCGTGCGGGCTGCGGAGACGATGACGACCTCGGTCATGGGATTTCACTCGATGCGGAATAATGAGTTGCCGTTTTGCCGCATCCCGGCGGCTTCGTCACCTGTGGCCGAAACAGACCGCCGCAGATTCAGTCATTCGTCACCCTGTCGGCGCATTCTGGAGGAACGATACGGACGATCCCGGATTTGATTGGCCATGCTCCGCACGCTGAAACGCTTCGCCGCCCACGTCTGCACGCCGGACGAGCTGGACATGATCGAGCACTACCAGACGCGCGCCGAAAGACTGGCGGACCTCTGGGTCCATGTCGTCGGTCTGATGCTGGCGGCGGTCGGGGGCGTCATCCTGGCCGGTCTGGCGGGAGTCTACGCCGGAATCGGCGGGGTCATGGCCACGGCCATCTACGCCCTGTGTCTGGTCGGCATGCTGACCGCTTCGACGATTTACAACTGGACCAAGCCTTGCGCCGCGCGACCCGTGCTGCGACGGCTCGACGAGGCCGCCATCTTCCTGATGATCGCCGGCAGTTATACGCCCTTCACCACCCAGAGATTCGAAGGACTGTGGTCGGTCGGTTTCACCGCCCTGATCTGGACCCTGGCCTTCGTCGGCGCCGGGGTGAAACTGTTCGCGCCACGCATTTCCGACAAGTTCTGGAGCGGCGTCTATGTGGTGTTCGGCTGGCTGGCCGTGGCCGCCCTCAAGCCCATGGTCGAGACGGTCCATCCGGTCGCCCTGGCTCTGCTGGTGATCGGCGGTCTGATCTACACCGCCGGGGTCCTGGTCTTCATCAGCCCCAAGGTGCGTTTCCGCCGGGCCATCTGGCACGGTTTCGTCGTCACCGGCGCGACCGTCCACTGGACGGCGGTTCTGGTGGGCGTCGTGCTGGCCCCCGCGATGAGCCACTAGGATCTCCGTCCGATCCCTGCGTGTTCAGGTCGCCGAATCCCCCCTCTGGCGCATCGCGTCGCAACGGAGGATAGTGACGCGTTGCAACATCGCGAGAACAAGCGTGGCTGACGAAAAGATCAAGGGTGGAAAACACGGCGACGGCGCCCAGGTCGTCATCAAGAAGTATGCGAACCGCAGACTCTATAATACGCGGACCAGCGCCTATGTGACGCTGGAGGACCTGGCCGCCATGGTGCGCGAAGGCACCGAGTTCGTCGTCTATGACGCCAAGACCAATGACGACCTGACCCGTCAGATCCTGACCCAGATCATCTTCGAGGAAGAAAGCCGGGGCGAGGCGCTGCTGCCGGTGCAGTTCCTGCGTCAGCTGATCGGATTTTACGGCGGCTCCATGCAGGGGGTTCTGCCCTCCTACCTGGAGATGTCGCTGGCCAATTTCGGCCGCCAGCAGGAACAGTTCGCCAGTCAGATGAGCCGGGCCTTCGGCACGGGATCGGGCGCGACCCTGATGGAGGAGGCGGCCAAGGCCAACATGGCCATGTTCGAACGGGCCATGCAGATGTTCCCCGCCTTCGGCTATTCCCGGACCGAGCCCCAAACCTCGTTTCAGGCGGCGGCCGCTGAAACCGGGAACGAGGCTCCTGCAGCCCCCGACGCCCTGGACGAGATGCGTCGCCAGATGGACGAGATGCGCGCCCAGATCGATCGTCTGGCGGGCGGGTCGAAGGCGAAATGACCGAGCGCATAGGAGCGGTCGGCGGGCCTGAGCGGATCGATCGCCGCGAAGGCGAGCGCCGGGAACGCGAGCGCCGGGCCGATCAGGAGAGGTCTCGCGCCCTGGTTCCGGTCGAACCCGCCGAACCCGAGTTCAAGCCCGAAACCGCCCCGGCAAGACCTGCCGTCCATGTTGCGGCCGACCCCGGTGCGGCGGCCTTTGTCGCCCAGCAGATGGGGCAGCGCGGCCAGAAGCGCGGTCTGCGCGGCGGCCCCCCCGTGCTGGGCGCGGCCCGCGCCGCCTATATGGGCGCCGAATATTCAGGCGAGGCGGAGCGGCGTCCTCCCTTGGGCCGGGCGGCCAAGACCGACATCTGACCGTCGCCGGGGCTGAGCGGCACGGGGTTTGCTGGGACGGGGGCAGGACGCCTCTTTTCGGACCAGCCCATGCCCGCCCTTCATCTCGCCGCCAAGGTTTTCGACGTCGCCGTCGTCGCCCTGATCTTCACGGCCTTTTCTTAGGGGCCTATCGCCCTGTCGGGCTGCTTGAGGCCGCACGGGGCCCATCCCTCTGTCGGGCGGCCTGAGGCCTGATCAAGCCGTCAGTTCCCGAGGTCGAAGTCCTTGCGGGACGAGATGATGGTGACGATGAAACCCGCCAGCACATCCAGCAGGATCATCACCACGATCAGGAAGAAGGTCGAGGTGGCGAAGCCGCGGATCAGCAGGAACTCGACCAGAACGACGATGAACAGAACCATCGACAGGGCGTGATTGACGATGGCGACCTTCTGGCTGGAGGTCGACTTGATCAGCTCGAAGAACAGCAGGATCAGGCCCAGGAACAGGATCAGGTCGCCCGAGCCGATATTCCACTGGGCGCCGGACGCCATCGGGATCGAGAACATCGGATCGCGCAGAATGGCGTCGGCCTGGGCCATGCCCATGTCGCCCGGCGCGCCGAACAGCACGACGATATTGTACAGGATCACCGGGATCAGCAGCAGGGGTATGGCGATCAGCATGGCGGTCCTCCCCGGCGCAACGGCTGCGCTTGTTAAGCTTGATTAACTCTATTTGACCGGTTTCGCCACGCCGGAGGTGTGACGGCGCCCTCAGTGGCGGGGAAAGCCGCCTGCGCGGCTGAGGGCGGACGGGGCCGGGCGGCCGAGGGCCTCGCCGATCCAGCGGGCCGTGGCGATCAGGGCGTCCAGGTCATAGCCGGTCTCGAATCCGCTGCGCGCCAGCATATAGACCAGGTCCTCGGTGGCGATATTGCCGGTGGCACCCGGGGCGAAGGGACAGCCGCCGATACCGCCGACCGAGGCGTCCAGAACGTCGATCCCGGCCTCGACCCCGGCGTAGGCGTTGGCCAGGCCGGTGTTGCGGGTGTCGTGGAAATGCAGGCGCAGCACGGCGTCGGGCGCGGCCTTGCGGGCGGCCTCGACCTTGCGCGTCACGGCCCAGGGATCACCGGCGCCGATGGTGTCGGCCAGGCC
This sequence comes from Brevundimonas sp. GW821-FHT10A07, assembly GCF_059415785.1. Taxonomy (NCBI): domain Bacteria; kingdom Pseudomonadati; phylum Pseudomonadota; class Alphaproteobacteria; order Caulobacterales; family Caulobacteraceae; genus Brevundimonas; species Brevundimonas sp. GW821-FHT10A07. The sequence goes on along the minus strand of NZ_JBWKNX010000010.1, from coordinate 3,169 downwards.
GATCTCTGCGACGCCCAGTTCGGCGATGGCCCCGACCATGTCCGTGACCTGGTCCACCGAGACCTCGCCCTCGAACGGACAGCCCCACACGCACGAGATCATGGCCGACAGGGACGGGGCGCCGTCCGAGGCTTCCGCATTGTGCCTGCGGGCGACGATCTCGCCCAACATGGCCAGCTGGTCCTTCACCGACAGGCCCTGGTTCTTCAGGCCGAAGCCGTCGGTGGCGGCCACCGAGACATTGACCTCGTCCACCCCGGTCGCCAGGGCCCGGTCATAGCCCTTGCCGTTCAGGACCAGGCCGATGCGGCTGCGGCCCGCTGCGTGCGGCAGGGCGGCCATGACGGCTTCTGCGCCCGCCATCTGCGGCACATATCTGGGATGGACGAAGGAGACGGCCTCGATCCGTCGGGCGCCGACCGCTTCCAGCCGCCGCACCAGATCGACGCGGACGGCGGGGTCCAGCACGGTTTTCTCGTTCTGCAGCCCGTCGCGGGGGCCGACCTCGACGATCTGGATGAACCGGCTCATGGGGCTTCGCCTGCGCCATCGCCTGCGTCATCGCCTGTTCCGGGCCGGGGCGGCGGCGCATAGACGGTCAGGGTCATCTCGTCCCCGCCCGAATAGTTGTAGCCCCGCACCACCCCGACGGCGCGGCCCGAAACCCCCAACCGGCCGGCGGCGTCGCGGAAGGCGTCGGCGTCGCGCGCCTCGACGATGGCGGGCCGTCCCTCGGCCAGGGCGCGGGCGGCGCCTTCGGCGTCGGTCAGGTCCGTGTCCCGGCCGGTCAGGAAGACGAAGCTGGGCTCATGATAGGTGGTGATGGCGACCGGGCCGGGCGTGCGGCCCTGGCGCGGATGCAGGTCGGCGGCCTCCAGCGTCTTCTCCAGCTGGGGGGCGATGGCCAGGGGGCGCAGCTGGCGGATGGTCCCGGCCAGGGCGCCGTGGGCCACGATGCCGAAGGCCAGGGATGCGACCAGGGCCGCGACCGGGGCCCGGTTCAGCAGCAGGAAGGCGCCCACGGCGGCTGCGGCCAGGGTGGTGACCACGGTCAGGGCGGCCCAGGTCTGGGCCGTCGAGGTGCCATAGACGGTCAGTCCATAGACGGTGACGCCGATGATCAGCAGGGCGGCGAACAGGGCCAGAACGGCGCCGGTGATGCGCGACACCTTGCCGATGGGCCGCGCCAGGGCGGCGGCGGCCAGCAGGGCCAGCGCCCCGAAGGTCGGCAGGGTGTAGTGCCACAGCTTGGTCGGGGCCAGTTCGAACATCAGCCAGCCGGGAACCAGCCAGCAGACCAGGAACCGGATCGCCGGCTCGGCCCGCCGGCTCCAGCCGGTCGAGACGGCGGCCGGCAGCAGCAGGGTCGAGGGGAAGAAGAGCAGGGGGGCCAGCAGCAGATAGAGGCCGGGGAAGCCCGAATGGCTTTCGTGGGCGCCGGCGATCTTGGGCGCCAGGTCGCCGCCGATGGCCTCGCGCCAGAAGCCGCCGTCGGTGGCGATGGTGATGGCGATGGCCCAGGGCCCGACCATCAGGGCGACCAGGGGCAGGCCCCAGCCCCAGCCGAGGCGCGCCAGCCATTTGATGTTCCGGTCCCAGATCGACAGGGCGATGACGGCCAGGGCGATGACCAGAAGCCCGATCGGTCCCTTGATCAGGATCGACAGGCCGACCCCGATCCAGAACAGCAGCTTGTGCGGCCGGATCGGCCGTTCTCCGGCCCGTGTCGCCATATAGATCCGCGCCAGGGCCGCCATGGCCAGGGTGGTGGCGCCGCACAGCATGGCGTCGGTCTTGGCGATGCCCGCCTCGGTCGACAGCAGGAAGGTGGCCCCCATGATCGCGCCGCCGAAGAAGCCGACACGGGCGCCCAGGAGGGCTGACCCGGCCCAGGCCACGGCCCAGGCGGCCAGCATGGCGCCGAGCAGCGACGGAATCCGGTAAGGGGCGATGTCGCGATCCTCGACATCCGAGGTCAGGGCGACGGCGGCGGCCTGCATCCAGTAGATGCCGACCGGCTTCTTCCAGCGTGGTTCGTCCTGGAAGCGGATGTCGACATAGTCGCCGCTCTCCAGCATCTGGGCCGTGGCCTGGGCGAAACGGCTCTCGTCCCGGTCCAGCGGCGGCAGCAGCAGCAGGCCGGGCAGGCCGGCGATCAGCGTCAGCAGGGCCGCCAGGAGCGGACCCTTCCAGCCGGCGATGCGGCGATCCAGATCGAAAGTCTTCATGAGAGACTCCTTACACGGCGACCGGCCCGTCGTCAGCCGTCTCCCCTAAGCCGTCGATCTCGTCTATGGAGCGGCCATGACCGCCGAACACAATCCTGCGCCTCTGATCTCCGTCGTCGTGCCTGTCCATGACGAGGCGGGCGCCGCCGTGCCCCTGGCCCGCGAGATCGCGGCCGCCTTCGCCGGCCGATCCTATGAGATGATCTTCGTCGATGACGCCTCCAGGGACGCGACCCTGTCGGAGCTGAGGGCCGCCATGGCCGAACTGCCGGCCCTGCGGGTCCTGGCCCACGGGACCAATGCGGGCCAGAGCCGGGCGGTCCGCACCGGGGTGCTGGCCGCCCGCGCCCCCGTGGTCGTCACCATGGACGGCGACGGCCAGAACCCCCCGGCCGACGCCCCGCGCCTGGTCGACGCCCTGCTGGCCGCCCCCGCCGACGTCGGCCTGGTCGGCGGCCGCCGCGCCAAGCGACAGGACAGCCAGGCCAAACGCCAGGCCTCGATCTGGGCCAACCGCATCCGCCGCCGCCTGCTGGGCGACGACGCCGACGACACCGGCTGCGGCCTGAAGGCCTTCCGCCGCGACGTCTTCCTGCGCCTTCCCTATTTCGATCACATCCATCGCTATCTACCGGCCCTGATGATCCGCGAAGGCTTCCGCAACCAGTATCTCGACGTCGACCACCGCCACCGCGAGACGGGCCAGTCGAAATACACCAACTGGGGCCGTCTGCGGGCCTCCTTCTCGGACCTGCTGGGCGTCATGTGGCTGAAGACCCGCTCGCGCCGTCCGGGCGCGATTTCGGAATTCTGACACGGCGAAACGCTCCGTCCGTTCGGCGGAGTTGGAGGCCCTTTGGAAGCGGAGGGCTGGGCGGGGCGCCGGGCCTTCGCCCGGAGTTTTGTGTTTTGAGTACCGTTTCGACGAAGGTTTGACGCCC
>NZ_JBWKNX010000009.1:0-158693 GCF_059415785.1 Brevundimonas sp. GW821-FHT10A07 | reverse complement strand
AAGACCGCCACCGCTCGGCGCCCCGAGCTTGCAGGCCAACCAACCGCGCGGGGCGTCAAACCTTCGTCGAAACGGTACTCAGAACACAAAACTCCGGGCGAAGGCCCGGCGCCCCGCCCAGCCCTCCATGAACTTCGCAGCGAAAGCGCGTCGGCGCCTCCGCTCGCCCGCGTCACGGCGCGCAAAGAAAACCCCGGAATCAACACTGCCTTAACCGTAAGGATTCACCATGCCCGTCTCACTGTTCCGAGGCCGCGTTGCATGTCCGATCTGAAGCTCCCCACCCTGGATAAGCCCACCCTGGCTAAGGACGTCATTCACCGTGGCGATTGCATCGCCGTGCTGAAAAGCCTGCCCGACGCCTCGGTCGACATGGTCTTCGCCGACCCGCCCTATAATCTCCAGCTGGGCGGCGACCTGCTGCGTCCCGACAATTCCAAGGTCGACGCCGTCGACGACGACTGGGACAAGTTCGACAGTTTCGCCGAATACGACGCCTTCACCCGCGCCTGGCTGACCGAATGCCGTCGGGTGCTGAAGCCCGAGGGCTCGATCTGGGTGATCGGCTCCTATCACAACGTCTTCCGCCTGGGCGCGGCGATCCAGGATCTGGGCTTCTGGGTGCTGAACGACATCATCTGGCGCAAGTCCAACCCGATGCCGAACTTCAAGGGCACCCGGTTCACCAACGCCCACGAGACCCTGATCTGGGCCGCCCGCTCGCGCGACCAGAAGCGCTACACCTTCAACTACGACGCCCTGAAGGCCTTCAACGAAGACACCCAGATGCGGTCCGACTGGACCTTCGCCCTGTGCACCGGCGAGGAGCGGATCAAGGACGCCGACGGCAAGAAGGCTCATCCGACCCAGAAGCCCGAGGCCCTGCTGCACCGTGTGCTGCTGTCGGCCACCCGCCCCGGCGACGTCGTGCTGGATCCCTTCTTCGGCACCGGCACCACCGGCGCCGCCGCCAAACGCCTGGGTCGCCACTATATCGGCATCGAGCGTGACGAGACCTACGCCGAGGTCGCCGAGACCCGCATCGCCTCGGTCATTCCCGCCAATCCCGAAGACCTGATGGTCATGGGCTCCAAGCGCGCCGAGCCCAAGGTGCCCTTCGGCGCCCTGGTCGAAGCCGGCCTGTTGCACCCGGGCGACCGCCTCTATTGCCCCAAGGGCGAGCGCGAGGCCCGCGTCCGCGCCGACGGCTCCCTGGTGTCCGGCTCGATGACCGGCTCGATCCACAAGCTGGGCGCCCTGTTCGAGAACGCCCCCGCCTGCAACGGCTGGACCTACTGGCGCTTCAAGACCGACCAGGGCCTGAAATCCATCGACGCCCTCCGCGCCGAGGTCCGCGCCGGGATGCAATAGGCGGCGGGTTCAGATCAGGGCCGGTTCGCCGGCCCGATCCAGCGCCTTGGCGAAGACGGTCGGCAAGGCGGCCCGCGCCGCCTCCAGCCCCAGCCACTGATAGTCGCCGGCCGGCCTGACGTGGGCGACCCGCACCGTCAGGGTCAGGCTGAAATGGGTGAAGACATGCTCGACCGCCCCCGCCTCGCGCCAGTCGGCGGCGACCGGCGGCGTAGGATGGGGCGCGGCGCCCCAGTCCGACGTCGGCAAGCCGAGCATCCCGCCCAGCAACCCCTTGTCCGGCCGCCGCTCCAGCGCCACCTGTCCGTCGGGATCGATCATGACGAAGGCCACGCCCTGGCGATGCGGACGCTCAGCCTTCTTCAGTTTGACCGGGAACCGCTCCGGCGCTCCGCTCGCCAGACCCAGACACTGATCCGCCGCCGGGCACTGGCCGCATAGCGGCGACTTGGGCCGACACACCGTCGCCCCCAGATCCATCAGCGCCTGCGCCCAATCGCCCGGCCGCTCGTCCGTCACGAACAGCCCCGCCAACCGCCTCAGCTTGGGCCGCGCAGCCGGAACCGGGGTCTCGACCGCGAACAGCCGCGCCATGACGCGCTCGACATTGCCGTCCACCACATTGGCCGGGCGATCAAAGGCGATGGCCGCCACGGCGGCGGCCGTATAGGCGCCCACTCCCGGCAGGGCCAGCAAGCCCGCCTCCGTATCCGGAAACACGCCCCCATGCTCGCCCGCCACCGCCCGGACGCAGGCCAGCAGATTGCGAGCCCGGGCGTAGTAGCCCAGCCCCGCCCAGGCGGCCATGACCTCGCCGTCCTCGGCCCCCGCCAGGTCCGACACCGTCGGCCAGCGGGCGGTGAAGCTCTGGAAATAGGGCGTCGCATGCGGCGTCGTGGTCTGCTGCAGCATCACCTCCGACAGCCAGACCCGATAGGGATCGGTCCGCGCCTCCACCCCCGGCGGCGCGCGCCACGCCAGACTGCGCGCATGCCGGTCGTACCAGGCCAGCAATTCGGAACGGATCAGAGAGACGTCGAGCATGAGATGGCGCTATATAGGCCCATGCGCCGCCCGCTGCCCACAGACGCCGAGGTCCGCGAGATTCTGTCGCGCCGCCGCACCCGCCCGGCGCCGCGCCCGGCCCCGCGCGCCGGCAAGGCCCTGACGCCGCTGATCAAGAAGCTGGACGAGAAATTCGGCCGCGGCGCCGGCGCGCTGGAGCCCCGCTGGCGCGAGATCGTCGGCGACCGCCTGGCCCGCGTCACCCGCCCCCAGAAGCTGACCAAGGGCAAGGCCGGCCAGCCCGGCGTGCTGGAGCTGCGCGTCGCCGGCGCCGCCGCCCTTCTGGTCCAGCATCAGTCCGAAGACATCCTGGCCCGCGTGAACCTGTTCCTCGGCGCCGGTTCGGTCGATCGCCTCCGCATCGCCCAGGGTCCGATCAAACCCCTGACCGAGGCCGCCGCCCGCCCCAAGCGCGCCGCCAAGCCCCCGCCCCTGGCCGCCGAGGCCGAGGCCGATCTGGCCGCCTCCATCGCCGACGTTCCCGACGAACTGCGCGCCGCCCTGGCCCGCCTGGGCCGCGCCACCCTGTCACGCTCGAACGACCGCGATTGACAAATCTTCGCCGCACCTGTTCTCGAATGATCAAGGTTGCGCTGTTCCCCGGGAATCGCGCGATCATCCGGCAACGCTCCGACCAAGGAAGTCCAATGGCCAATTTCGAAACCCGTTTCGCCCGCATGAGCCGCCGTGCGGCCATCACCGGCGCCGCCATGGCGACCATGGCCCTGGCCGCCTGCGGCGCCGGCGGCTCCAAGGGCGCGGCCGAGGGCGACATGGGCCTGGGCGCGGCGGAAGGCGCCAAGGTCACCGTGGTCGAATACGCCTCGGTCACCTGCCCCCACTGCGCCGTGTGGCAGGCCAAGACCTGGCCGGCGTTCAAGGCCAAGTACGTCGACACCAACAAGGTCCGCTACATCTTCCGCGAACTGCCGACCCCGCCGGTCGACGCCGCCACCGCCGGCTTCCTGGTCGCCCGCTGCGCCGGTCCGGACAAGTATTTCGACGTCATCCACCAGCTGATGGCCACCCAGCAGGAAATGCTGACCTCGTCGCCGCGCGACTGGCTGCTGCGCACGGCCCAGGCCGCCGGCCTGTCCGAGCAGCAGTTCAACGACTGCGTCACCGACAAGGAGGCCGTCGCCGCCATGGAGAAGCGCGTCCAGTTCGCCCAGGCCCAGGGCGTGACCGGCACCCCGGCCTTCTACGTCAACGACACCCAGGTCATCACCCCCGGCGGCGAAGGCGCCAGCCTGGCCGACCTGTCGACGGCCATCGACGCCGAACTGGCGAAATAAGCCATGATCCGGCGCGCCGTCCTCACCCTCGCCCTCCTGACCGCCACACTGGCGGGGCCGGCCTTCGCCGCCGAGCCCCCGCCGCCCGTGACGGCCCTGGATCATGTCCTGGGTCGGGCCGACGCGCCGGTGACGGTTATCGAATACGCCAGCTTCACCTGCTCGCACTGCGCCGACTTCCACAACGACGTCCTGCCGGCCTTCAAAGCCCGCTATATCGACACGGGCAAGGTCCGCCTGGTCCATCGCAACCTGCCGACCGCCCCGGCCAATGTCGCCGCCGCTGCTGCGGCCGTGGCCATCTGCGCCGCGCCCGGCCGCTATTTCGACGTGGCCGAGGTCTTCATGCGCGACCAGGCCAATCTGCGCACCACCGGCGCCAAGCCCTGGTTCGACGCCGGCCTGGCCGCCAGCGGCAAGACGCGCGAACAGATCGAGACCTGCCTCGGCGACCCCGCGACCGGCGCTGCGCTTCAGGCCCAGATCGAAGGCGCGCAGGAAGCCGGCGTGGCGGGCACCCCCAGCTTCTTCGTCAACGGCAAGCCCGTCGCCGACCACTCGCTGGAGGCCCTGTCGGCCGCCGTCGATCCGCTGCTGCGCCGGTAACCGCCAGGACCGATGCAGTTCCAGCGCCTCCGGCTCGTCGGCTTCAAGTCGTTCGTCGATCCGGCGGAAGTGCACATCGAATCCGGCCTGACCGGCGTCGTCGGCCCCAACGGCTGCGGCAAGTCCAACGTCCTTGAAAGCCTGCGCTGGGTCATGGGCGCCAACTCGGCCAAGGCCATGCGCGGTCAGGGCATGGACGACGTCATCTTCGCCGGCGCCGCCGGCCGCCCGCCGCGCAGTCACGCCGAAGTCAGCCTGACCATCGACAACGCCCAGCGCCGCGCCCCCCAGCCCTTCACCGACAGCCCGGTGCTGGAGGTGTCGCGCCGCATCGACCGGGGCCAGGGCTCGACCTACCGGATCAACGGCAAGGAGGTCCGCGCCCGCGACGTCCAGCTGCTGTTCGCCGACGCCTCGACCGGCGCCAACTCCCCCGCCCTGGTCCGCCAGGGCCAGATCTCGGAACTGATCGCCGCCAAACCCCAGAACCGCCGCCGCATCCTGGAAGAGGCGGGCGGCGTCGCCGGCCTGCACACCCGCCGCCACGAGGCCGAACTGCGGCTCAAGGCGGCCGAGACCAACCTCGAACGCCTTGACGACATCGGCCGCGAGCTGGAGACGGCGCTGAACCGGCTGAGGCGCGAAGCCCGCCAGGCCGAGAAGTACAAGAAGATCTCCGCCGAGATCCGCGCCCTCCAGTCGGCGCTCCTCTACGTCCGCTGGAACGACGCCAGACTGGCGGCCGAGACCGCCGCCGAGGAACTGCGCGCCGCCGACCGCGCGGTGGCGGAAACGACGACCGCCGCCGCCGCCGCCCAGACCGCCGCCCTCGCCGCCCAGGAGGCGCTGAAGCCGGCGCGGGAGGAGGACGCCGTCGCCTCCGCCCTGCTGCACCGGGCCAGTCTGGAGCGCGACCGCCTCGACATGGCCGAACAGGCCGCCCGCGCCGAGGTGGACCGTCTCAAGGCCGAGGCCGCCCGCATCGCCGCCGACGCCGAGCGCGAGACCAATATGGCCGCCGACGCCCGGCGCGAACTGGACCGGCTGGACCAGGAACTGACCCGGCTCCAGGCCGAGATCGCCGCCGCCCCCGAACGCGGCCCCGAACTGGACAAGGCCCTGACCGCCGCCGAAGAGGCCCGCAAGGCCGCCGACGCCGAGGTTGAACGTCTGGCCGCCGCCCTCGCCGCCGTCGAGGCCCGCGCCAACGCCGAGGCCGCCCGCCGCCGAGACGCCGAGACCCGCCTCACCCGCGTCGCCGCCCAGCGGGATCAGGCGCAGCGCGAACGCGACGCCCTGGGGCCGCTGGAAACGCCCGAGCTTGAGACCGCTCGCCAGGCGCTGGAGACCGCCCAGGCCGAGCTGACCGCCGCCCGCGAAGCCGTCGAGGCCGCTGAGGCCAAACGCGGCGACCTGGCCCGCGCCGAACAGGACGCCCGCACCGCCGCCCGCGCCGCCGAAGACCGGCTGGGCCGGCTCCAGACCGAGGCGCGCGGCCTGGCCCAACTGCTGGTCGGCGGCAAGCGCGACCACGCACCCGCCCTCGACAAGGTCCGCGCCGACCGGGGCTATGAGGCCGCCCTGGCCGCCGCCCTGGGCGAAGACCTCGACGCGGCCCTGGACGCCCGCGCCGCCGCCTACTGGGGCGGGGCCGATCCCCACCCGCCGGTCTGGCCCGCGGGGGTGGAGCCCCTGTCCGACCACGTCCAGGCGCCCGAGCAGTTGGCCGCCCGCCTGGTTCTGTGCGGCGTCGCCCCTCGCGCCCAGGCGGCCGAACTGGCCCGCTCCCTGCCCGTCGGCGCCCGTCTGGCCACGCCCGAGGGCGACCTGTTCCGCTGGGACGGTTTCGTCAGCCGCGCCGAGGCGCCCCGCCCCGCCGCCGTCCGCCTGGCCCAGCGCACCCGCCTGGCCGAGCTGGAAACCGAGATCGACAAGGGCAAGCCGGCGCTCGAACAGGCCCAGGCCCAGCAAAAGGGGGCGGCAGAGGCCTTCCGCGCCGCCGAGGAGGCGGTGAAGACCGCCCGCCTCAAACCCTTCGCCCTCGACAAGGCCGTGACCGCCGCCCGCGACCGCGTCGAAAGCCTGACCCGCGACCAGACCCGCCGCGAGGCCCGCGCCCAGGCTCTGGATGAGGCCCTGGCGCGTCTGGCGGCCGAGGTGGCCGAGGCCGAAGCCGCCCTGGCCGCCGCACAGACGGTCGAGGCCCCGTCCGAGACCCTGTCCGTCCTGCGTGACGATCTGACCGCCGCCCGCGCCGCCGCCGACGCCGCCCGCATCGCCGCCCAGACCGCCCGTTCCGATCGCGACGCCGAGGCCCGCGACCGCCAGGGCCGCGAACAACGCCTGGGCGGCCTGACCCGCGCCCGCGACGGCTGGATCGCCCGGTCCAAGGACAGCGGCGCCCGGGTCGCCGCCCTGACCACGGACGCCGAGCGAACCGCCGCCCAGCTGAAACAGGCCGAGGTCGCGCCCCAGGGCTTCGCGGAACAGCGCAGCAAGCTGCTGGATGCGCTGACCGCCGCCGAACAGCGCAAACAGGCCTCGTCCGACGCCATGGCCACGGCCGAGACTGCTGCAAGCGAGGCTGATCGCGCCGCCCGCGCCGCCGACGCCGCCGCCTCCCAGGCCCGCGAAGCCCGCGCCGGTCTCGCCGCCCGCGCCGAGGCCGCGGCCGAGAAGCTGACCGAAGCCGAGACCACCGTCCGCGAAACCGCCCAGATGTCGCCGGAAGACCTGGCCCGCAAGCTGACCGACGAGGCCGTGGCCCGGCCGCCCGACGCCGCCGGCGCCGAAAGCCTGCTGTACGGGCTGGAGCGGGAACGCGAGGCCCTGGGCGCCGTCAACCTGCGGGCCGAGGACGAGGCGACCGAATACGGCGAGCGGCTGAACAGCATGAAGTCCGAGCGGATCGACCTGACCCAGGCCATCGCCAAGCTGCGCGACGGCATCGACGAACTGAACGCCGAGGGCCGCGAACGGCTGGTCGCCGCGTTCGACGTCATCAACGCCAACTTCAAGGCCCTGTTCGAGGCCCTGTTCGACGGCGGCCAGGCCGAGCTGAAACTGGTCGAGAGCGACGATCCGCTGGAGGCGGGCCTGGAGATCTACGCCTGCCCGCCCGGCAAGCGGCTGTCGGTCATGAGCCTGATGAGCGGCGGCGAACAGGCCCTGACGGCGGCGGCCCTGATCTTCGGCGTCTTCCTGGCCAACCCCGCCCCCGTCTGCGTGCTGGACGAGGTCGACGCCCCGCTCGACGACGCGAACGTCGACCGGTTCTGCAAGATGCTGCACGAGATGCGGTCACGCACGGACACCCGCTTCATCGTCATCACCCACAACCCCGTCACCATGAGCCGCATGGACCGGCTGTACGGCGTCACCATGCCCGAGCGCGGCATGAGCCAGTTGGTCAGCGTGGACCTGCACCAGGCGGAGAAGCTGGTCGCATGATCCCCCTGCTGCTGGCCTTCCTGCTGACTGGGGCCGATCCTGAACTGGTCCCGACCGGCGTCGGCCGTTTCGCCATCTATGCCGATGTCGCCTCCATCGAACGCACGGGCGACGTGGCCCATATGCGCGAGCTTCAGGTCACGGAGACCGGGTTCAAGGTCGGGGACGTGACCTATGTCGGCGGCTGGTCGCGCTGGGCCTTCGATTGCCGCGCCGGCACGGCGGACCGGCTCGACTTCGCTTCCCTGCGCGCCGACGGAACCGAAGGCCCGGCGACGCCCGACCCCGCCCCGCCCTATGAAGCCGCGCCTGGCGGAGACGCGGCGGAACTGATGGCCGTGGCGTGCGGGGAGGCTGCTGCTCGCGAGACCCTCAGGCTGGACGAAGCGATCCTTCAGGGTCAAGCGGCGCTGAAGGACTGACGGCCCGCTCCTCCCCCTGCGGCCATTCCAGCCGTTCGCGCGGCAGGGCTTCGCGGCATTCGTCGCGCATGAAGGCCATCAGTTTCTCGCGGATTTCGCAGCGCAGGTCGAAGGCGACGCCGGCGGAGCGGGCGCTGGCCAGGCAGCGGACCTGAAGCACTCGTGCGGTGATGTCGGTCACCTGCATCACCTGCACGTCGCCGTCCCACAGCTTGGACGCCTTGACGATCCCCTCGAAGGCCGTGCGCAGCCGGTCGATCGGGGCTTCGTAATCGACGTAGAAGAAGGCCGAGCCGATCAGGCGGGCGTTCTCTCGCGTCCAGTTCTGGAACGGCGTCGAGATGAAGTAGGACAGGGGCAGGACCATCCGCCGCCAGTCCCACAGCTTGACCACCACATAGGTGGCGGTGATCTCCTCGACATTGCCCCACTCGTTCTCGACGATGACGGCGTCGTCCAGGCGGATCGGCTGGGTCAGGGCGATCTGGATGCCCGCGACCATGTTCGTCAGGATCGGCTGCAGGGCCAGACCGGCGATGATGCCGACCACGCCCGCCGAGGCCAGCAGGCTGACGCCCCACTGGCGGAAGCCGGCGATGGTCATCAGGGCCAGACCCACGGTGACGATGAACAGGATCACCTTGGCCACCCGTTGCAGGATGCGGGTCTGGGTCAGGTGTTTGCGGGCGAGCAGATTGTCCTCGACGGCGATATTGTACCGCTTCAGGTGCATCACCGACCACATGTCCAGCAGGCCCGAGGCCAGCCAGCCCAGGGTCAGGACGAACAGGAAACGCAGCACTTCGCGGATGTCGGCCGACGGCGCGGGATCCATCGGCGAGACGGTCACGCCGATGCCGATGCCGATCAGGATCATCATGACCCGCAGCTTCTTGCGCGCCCGCTCGACCACGCCGCGCCAGAAGACGTCGCGGTTCTTCACCACCCGCCGCAGGATCATGAAGACGATCTTGTGCGCCACCCATCCGCCTGCGACGAAGCCGGCCGTCACCAGCACGATCACGGCCCATTCGGGCAGCCAGTCGAACCGGCGCCACAGGTCATGAATCTGGCGGGTCAGGGCGGTGATTTCAGGAGGCATGCGTAAGGGACGCATTGACGCCGAATGAGTTCCCGCAAAGCTTGGCGAACGCGGTTCAGCCCTTCGCCGTCTTCTCCACCAGATCGGCCAGGCGCTGCGCCGCATCGGGGATGGCGACCGAACGCGCCGCCGCCGCCATGGCCGCCAGACGCGCCGGGTCGGACAGCAGTCCCTCCAGCGTCGCCGTCAGGCCCTGAACCGTCAGATCGTCCTCCAGCACCATCTCCGCCGCCCCGGCGTCGACCAGGGCCTTGGCGTTCAGGCGCTGGTGGTCGTCCATGGCGATCTTCAGCGGAATCAGCACCGACGGCAGGGCCGCGACGGCCAGTTCGGCGCAGGTCGAGGCGCCCGAACGGCCGACGACCAGATGCGCCTTGGACAGACGCTCGGCCATGTCGCGGAAGAAGGGCGCGACCTCGGCCTCGATCCCGGCCTCCAGATAGATCTGGCGGGCGGTCTCCAGCGTCTCGGGCCGCGACTGCTGCTGCACCTTCAGACGACGGCGCAGGGCTTCCGGCAGGGCGGCCAGGGCGCGGGGCGTGGTCTCCGACAGGATGCGCGCCCCCTGGCTGCCGCCCGTCACCAGCACCTGGATGGGGCCGCCGTCGACCGGGGCGGCATAGGCCCGGTCGAACAGGGCGCGGATCTCGCTCCGCACCGGCGAGCCGACGACGTGCGACCGGCCCTGCACCCTGGCCGGCGCCCGCTCCAGCGTCGGGAAGGACGAGGCCACTTCGCCGACATAGGGGGCCAGGATACGGTTGGTGCGGCCCAGGACGGCGTTCTGCTCATGGATCACGGTCGGCCGCTGCGACGTCACCGCCGCCACCAGCGCCGGCGCCGACGGATAGCCGCCGAACCCCACCACCACGTCCGCCCCCAGCCGGTCAAAGGCCGCGCGCGCCTGCATCACCCCCTTGAAGATGGCCACCCCCGCCTTGATCAGGCCCAGCGGGCCCGAGCCGGTCGCCGCATCCAGGGCCAGCCGTTCCACGGCCGGGAAGGCGTGGGCGTATTGCTCGCCGCGATGATCGGTCGCCAGCACCACGCGCCAGCCGCGCGCGGCCAGTTCCCGCGCCAGGGCCTCGGCCGGGAACATGTGGCCGCCGGTGCCGCCGGCGGCGACGACGCAGAGCTGGGTCATGGGTGCGGTCTCCGAAAAACACCGTCTGAATAGTCTGAAACCCGGACGACAGGGAGCGGGATCACCGACGCCCTAGCGCGCCAGAACGATCTCGCAGCCCGGCGCGATCACGGCCTGAAGGGCGCCTGGCTTCTCGATCCGCACGGTCGCCCGCCGCACCCGCCGGTCCTCCAGACAGGCCCGCGCCAGCCGTTCGGCGAAGGTCTCGACCAGGCCCACATGGCCCTCGGCGGCGATGGCGCGCGCCGCATTGGCCACGGTCTCGTAGTTGATGGTGTCGCCCAGCCGTTCGATCGGCCGCGGCTCCAGCTCCAGCGTCACATCGATCACCAGCCGCTGCAGCCGCCCCTGCTCGTGGTCATAGACCCCGATCCCGGCCTCGACCTCCAGCCCGCGCACGAAGACGCTCAGCCGTTCGAAACGCAGCGGCTCGTCCGCCGGAAACGGCGTCACCTGAGAGGACTGGACCACGCGCTACTCCTGGATGTCGGGGGTGCGCCAGGCCAGGTGCTGGCCCCCGTCGACGGCGATCATCTGGCCCGTGACCATCCGCGCGTCAATGAGCCACAGCACGGCCTCGGCCACCGCCTGCGGGCTGCCGGGCGTCTGCAACAGGGTGCCGCGCGCCTCGGCGGCGAATTCCTCGGGGGTCTGGTGGATCGAGGGCAGGGTCGGCCCCGGCCCCACGGCATTGACCCGGATGCCCGGCGCCAGGGCCTGGGCCAGGGTCCGGGTCGCCCACCACAGGCCGTTGCGCGACAGGCTGTAGGAGAAGAAGCGCGGATCCGGCTTCAGCACCTTCTGATCCAGCAGATTGATGATCACGCCTTCCACGGCCTGGGCGGCGAAGGCCTCGGCCAGCACCAGGGGCGCCCGCAGATTGGTCTCGATATGCCGGTCCCAGCTGTCGCGCGTCAGGCCGCCGACCCGGTCGTCCTCGAACACCGAGGCGTTGTTGACCAGCACCGTCACAGGCCCCAGCGCCTCGACCGCCGCCGGCGCCAGCGCCCGCACCCGGGCCTCGTCCGTCAGGTCCGCCTGCAACAGACAGGCCCGCCGCCCCAGGCCCGCGATCTCGTCGGCCAGGGTCCGGGCGTCCTCGCCCGACGCATGATGATGGATCGCCACGTCGAAGCCCGCCCGCGCCAGGGTCAGGCAGATCTCCCGCCCGATCCGCCGCGCCGCGCCCGTGACCAGGGCGACGCCCCGCGCCGGGGCGACGCCGGCGGGCGCCGCCGGGACTTCAGTCAACCCGACCGAACTCGAAGACGTTGAACGCCGCGATGACGGCGACGAAGCCGAAGATGATGCCGAGAGCCAGCATGGGATGCTCCTGTGTCTGATCTTCGATTAGAGCGGGACGGGGCGCGGTTCAAGCGGGGGCAGGTTTTTGGGAGGGGGATGGCGGGATGGAGGGACGAAAGTGACTCTTAGGCGACCTTGGGAATATCCGCTTCATGGCAGCGGCCGAGGCGCTAGCGACGTCGATCCTGGCAACGCGGGGGCTCGGCTACCAGTCCGCATGGCACGTCTGCGGCGCGGCCAGATAGGACTCTAGTGTCCACTTGCGTCCGCAGTTGGCGTCGAGGGGTTTCAGAGTAGTTACAAGAAATTTTTCCACGGAAGGGTTATGCTTAAGAATGCCTTTCCGCTTGGAGTGGATGGTGCGCCGCGATGCAAGCTTCGCATGAGACGCGACAGAAGAGTTTGACCATGGCTGAGACGCAGATCGAGTGGACCGACTCCACCTGGAACCCCGTGGCGGGCTGCTCCATCGTCACCGCCGGCTGCACCAACTGCTACGCCATGCAGATGGCTCGCCGGCTAGAGGCCATGGGCGTCCCCAAGTACACGGGCCTGACCCGCAAGAGCGGCAAACGCGCCATCTGGAACGGCGTGGTCCGCGAGGACCGCGCGGCACTCGAAATCCCTTACGGCTGGCGCAAGCCCAAGAAGATCTTCGTCAACTCGATGAGCGACCTCTTCCACGACGCGGTGAGCGAGGAATTCATCGTCGACGTCTGGCGCGTGATGCGCGAGACGCCCCGCCACAACTACCAAATTCTCACTAAGCGCCCCGAGCGAATGGCCGAAGTGGTCGCGCGCCTGATCCCCGACGTTCTGCCTAATGTGTGGCTGGGCACCAGCGTCGAAAACGCTGATGTCGTCGAACGCATCGACCATCTGCGCGCCGTGCCCGCGGCGATCCGCTTCATCTCCTTCGAGCCTCTGATCGGTCCGGTTGGTGATGTTGACCTCACAGACGTGCACTGGGCTATCGTCGGCGGGGAGAGCGGGCTCAACGCTCGTCCGATCAGAGAAGATTGGATCGACGAGATTTACGCGCAATGCGATACCTACGGCACTGCTTTCTTCTTTAAGCAGTGGGGCACCTGGGGCAAGGATAACAAGAAGCGTTCCAAGAAGGCCAACGGCCGCGAGTATCGCGGCCGTACCTGGAACGACATGCCAGTGGCACCGGAGGCTTAACGCCGAGGCCAGGTTCGACGGGGGGTAGGGCTTGAAGACTGCGGGTTATGACGATTGGCTTGAAAAGGCCAAGCTGGACGACCATAGCCGGCGTAAGCACAAGATCTTGCGAGAGTACTTCCGTCAGTATCTGATCGTGCGTTGCCAACTACCCAAGCGCGAGCGGTTTCGCCTCGCTATCGTCGATGGGTTTGCGGGCGGGGGCCAGTACAACTGCGGCTCTGCGGGCTCACCCGTGATCTTCCTCGAAGAACTCGAAAACACCCTCGATGCGATCAACATCCAGCGCGCCGTACAGGGTATCAGTCCGATCGAAATCGAAGCGATGTTGGTTTTCAACGACGCGTCACCCGATGTCGTGGAACTGCTGCGCTCGCGATGTGAGCCGCTGGTGGCGGCGATCAAGGGCAAGCCCTCCAAGCTTCATATACAAACCCAGTACTTTTCCGACCCCTTCGAGGTGGCCTACCCAGCGATGAAGGCGATCGTGGAAGGGGGGCGCTATCGCAGCGTCATCTTCAACCTTGACCAGTACGGACACGCCGACGTTCAAGTCGCGACCGTCCAAGACATCATGCGCACCACGGCTTCGACAGAAGTCTTCTACACCTTCGCGATCCAGACGCTGATGACCTACCTCAGCCAACGCGACCCTGAACTGCTAGAACGCCAGCTGAGACATCTGAGCGTGACACCCGAACAGCTGCGCCACTTGGATGACAAGCTGATGTCCAAAAAGGAGTGGCTGGGGGCCGCAGAAAAGACGGTCTATGAGGCGCTTAAATCGTGCGCGCCCTTTGTCAGCCCCTTCTCAATCCGCAATCCCGACGGATGGCGGTACTGGATGCTCCACCTCGCCAACAACTACCGGGCCCGCCAAGTCTACAACAATATCCTCCACGATAACGGCGAGCTCGACCACTTCGGCCGATCGGGCCTGCGGATGTTCAACTACAACCCCGCCAACGAAGGGCGCCTCTACCTCTTCAAGGACGACGACCGCACCGCTGCCCGAAACCAACTCCATTCGGATATCCCGAAGCTGGTGATGGAAGCTGGCGACGTCATGCCGATGAGCGACTTCTACGAGTCCGCCTACAGCGCCACGCCCGCCCACAAGGACGACATCCACTCAGCAATGCTTGAAAACGAGGATCTTGAAGTGCTCACGCCGGACGGGGGCGTGCGGCGTAAGGGCAATACGATCTCGGTCGAGGACACCCTGCGGCTCAAGCGTCAGCGATCGTTCTTCCCGATGTTCGCAACCAAGCCAGCACTCTAACCGCGACACATCCGATTTGGGGACCACCGGCGCTAAGTCCGCTGGCAGATCCTAAGAGGCGGCGATTCAGTTGGTTGAGAAGCGACGCAACCGATCCCTCGTCCATTCTACCTCCCCCACACCCCTTCCCTCCCGCCCCCAAAGATGATCGAACATCCCGCCACACACCACGACCGGGGGCGGACACATTGATGAACTGGCGTCAGCGCGTCGAACCCTTCACCCGCCCCGTCTTCTTCGCCTGGTCGCGGTTGTCGCGGGGCAAGACGCTGGGCGTGCGGGCCGTGGCGGTGGATGCGGACGGGCGGGTGGCGATGGTCCGGCACACCTATCTGGCGGGCTGGTGGCTGCCGGGCGGCGGGGTGGACCGGGGCGAGACCACCCATGAGGCCGTGGTGCGCGAACTGCGCGAGGAGACCGGGCTGATCGCGCGGGCGGCGCCGCGCCTGGTCTCGCTGCACGCCAACGATCGGTTCTTTCCCGGCGATCATGTCGCCGTCTTCGTCATCGACGCCTTCGACCGGGGCGAGCGCACCAGCCACGGCGAGATCGCCGAGGTCGGCTGGTTCGCGCCCGACACCCTGCCCGCCGACGTCAACCGGGGCTGTCGCGCGCGGCTGGCCGAATGGTTCGACGGCGTACAAATCGATACAAATTGGTGAGGCGGGCCGGACGGCGCACGGCGTTATCCTGAGGATCCCGAAAGGATGTCCCATGCCCGTCTCCCGCCGCGCCGCCCTGCTGGGCCTGACCCTCTCAACCCTGGCCGGCCCGGCCCTGGCGCAGCGCCGCCTGGGGCGCCGACGCGACCAGACCGGCGGCAGCGCGGCGGCCCCTGTCCACACCTGGGCCTTCGGCCCCGACCCGCTCCAGGCCTATGACGTCTATGCGGACCACGGCTCCGGACCGATCCTGTTGTTCGTCCACGGCGGCGGCTGGTCGCGCGGCGAGCGGGCTATGGTCAGCGAACTGCCCGCCTACGCCCAGCGTCACGGCCTGACCCTGGCCTCGACCAGCTATCGTCTGGTTCCCGCCGTCAGCGCCCGCGAGTCCGCCATGGACGTCGCCGCCGCCGTCGCCGACCTGAAACGCCGCCTGCCCGGCCGCCCGATCTATCTGCTGGGCCACTCGGCCGGCGCCCATCTGGCCGCCCTGGTCGGGATCGACCCCGACTATCTGGGTGCTGTCGGGCTGAAGCCGTCTGATCTGGCGGGGGTCATCCTGCTGGACGGGGCGGGCTATGACGCCACCGCCCCGCGCGGCGACGACCGGATCGATCAGTGGCTGGGCCAGACCTATGACCAGGCTTTCGGCGACCAGGCGGCCGCCCTGTCGCCGACATTGCGCGTCCGCCCCGGCGTCGCCTATCCGCCCTTCCTGATCTTCCACGTCGCCCGGCGTCAGGATTCGGCCGTCCAGAGCCGCGACCTGGCTCAGGCCCTGACCCGAGCCGGCGGCCGGGCCGAGGTCGTCGCCGCCCCCGACGACAGCCACATGACCATCAACCGCGGCTTTGGCGTCGCCGGCGATCCCGAGGGCGAACGCGCCGCCCGCTTCATCTCGGGCTAACAAACGGCCGAGGGCATGCTAGCCAAGGCGCATGAACCCGTCGCTGATCGCCATCCTCGTCGTCGTCCTGGCCGGGGGCGCCACCGCCCTGCAGGCGCCGACCAACGCCCGGCTGGCCTCGGCCGTCGCCTCGCCGGTCAACGCCGCCTTCATCTCCTTCGCCGTCGGCACGACGGTGCTGGGGATCGTCGCGGCCCTGATGCACACGCGCCCCGACTTCGCCGCCGCCCGGGCCCTGCCCTGGTACGCCTGGCTGGGCGGGGTTTACGGCGCCTGTTTCGTGGTCGCCGCCGCCTGGGGCGTGCCGCGCCTCGGCGTGGCCATGACCATCACCCTGATGGTCGGCGGCCAGCTGCTGCTCAGCCTGGTCCTCGACCATTTCGGCGCCCTGGGCGTGCCCCGCCAGCCGCTGAACCTGGGCCGCATCGCCGGCGTGGGCCTGGTTCTGGCGGGCGTCCTTCTGGTTCGGCGGTCGTGAGCCTATATCCACCCGGATGACCGAGGAGACGCTCGATTCGAACCTGACGGCCGCCGCCCTGATCGCCGACGAGGCGCGTCGGGCGCCCGACAAGCCGGGCGTCTATCGCATGTATGGCGAGGACGGCTCATGCCTCTATGTCGGCAAGGCCAAGTCGCTGAAGAAGCGCATCGTCCAGTACGCCCAGGGCCGGTTCCACACCCAGCGCATCGGCCTGATGGTGGCCCAGACCCGGTCAATGGAGCTGGTCGTCACGGCGTCCGAGACCGAGGCCCTGCTGCTGGAATCCAACTTCATCAAGAAGCTGAAGCCGCGCTTCAACGTCCTGCTGCGCGACGACAAGTCCTTCGCCGAGCTGATGATCCGCAGCGACCACCGCGCCCCCCAGGTGAAGAAGCATCGCGGCGCCCACACCACGCCGGGCCACTATTTCGGCCCCTTCGCCTCGACCTGGGCGGTCAATCGGACGCTGAACACGCTGCAGAAGGCCTTCCTGCTGCGATCCTGTTCGGACAGCGTCTACGAGACCCGAACCCGTCCCTGTATGCTGCACCAGATCAAGCGCTGCTCTGCCCCCTGCACTGGCCTGATCTCGCTGGAGGACTATGGCGAGCTGGTCACCGAGGCCGAACAGTTCCTGCGCGGCAAGTCCCGCGCCGTCATCGGCCGCCTGTCGCAGGAAATGCAGGCGGCGTCGGACGCCATGGACTTCGAACAGGCCGCCCGCGTCCGCGACCGCATCCGCGCCCTGTCCGCCATTTCAATGGAGAACTCCGTCAGCGCCGACAGCGTGGCCGAGGGCGACGTCTTCGCCCTGCACAGCGACGGCGGCCAGGCCTGTGTCCAGGTCTTCTTCTATCGCGCCGGCCAGAACTGGGGCGGCCGCGCCTATTTCCCGCGCGTGGACAAGACCGACACCGACCCGGAGATCCTGGCAGCCTTCCTGGGCCAGTTCTACGAGGACAAGCCGATCCCGCGCCTGATCCTGTCCAACGTCCGCCCGCACGAGCTGGAGCTGCTGGAAGAGGCCTTCTCGATGAAGGCGGACCGCAAGATCGAGATCGTCCGCCCGATGCGCGGCGAGAAACTGGCCCTGGTCGATCACGCCCTGACCAATGCGCGCGAGGCCCTGGGCCGCCGCCTGGCCGAGAGCTCGGCCCAGGGCAAGATCCTGGACGAGGTCTGCGAGGCCTTCGGCCTGGAAACCCGACCCGAGCGGATCGAAATCTACGACAACGCCCATATCCAGGGCACCAATGCGGTCGGCGGCATGGTCGTGGCCGGCCCCGACGGATTCCAGAAGTCGCAGTATCGCAAGTTCAATATCCGGGGCGAGGACCTGACCCCCGGCGACGACTACGGCATGATGCGCGAGGTGATGCGCCGCCGCTTCGCCCGCCTGGTCAAGGACGAGGAAGAGGGCGAGGACGCCGTCCGCCCCGACCTGCTGCTGATCGACGGCGGCGCGGGCCAGCTGGCCGAGGTGTTGGCGGTCTTGGCCGATCTGGGCCTGGACGACATCGCGGTGGTCGGCGTCGCCAAGGGGCCGGATCGCGATGCGGGGATGGAGAAGTTCTTCATGCCCGGCAAGCCGCCCTTCATGCTGCCGCTGAAGTCCCCGGCCCTCTATTACCTGCAACGGCTGCGCGACGAGGCCCACCGCTTCGCCAACGGCGCCCACGCCAAGCGTCGCTCGATGGACATCAAGAAGAACCCTCTGGACGAGATCGAAGGCGTCGGCCCCGGCCGCAAGAAGGCCCTGCTCCACGCCTTCGGCTCCGCCAAGGGCGTCAGCCGCGCCTCGGTGGCGGACCTGCTGAAGATCGACGGAATCAACCAGGCCCTGGCCGAACGCATCCACGCCTTTTTCAGGAAAAGCTGAAGTTCGGCCTCGGCCTTGCGGCCTCGTGGCCGTTGAGTCCGGATTGAAGCGAGGCTACAGGCGAGTCATGAGCGACATCGACGACGAACTGACCGCCGGATACCGCAGGTTCCGCACCGATCATTGGCCCGCCGCCCGCGCCGGGTACGAAGCCCTGGCCGAGCTGGGCCAGAAGCCGCACACCCTGATCGTCGCCTGTTCCGACAGCCGCGCCGATCCGGCCCTGATCTTCGACGCGGCGCCCGGCCAGTTGTTCGTGGTGCGCAACGTCGCCAATCTGGTCCCGCCCTACGAGCCTGACGGCCTGCTGCACGGGGTGTCGGCCGCGCTGGAGTTCGGGGTCAAGGTGCTGAACGTGCGCCGCATCGTCGTCATGGGCCACGCCCACTGCGGCGGGGTCGACGCCATGTTGAACGGGGCGCCCGACATCTGCGCCGACTTCGTCGCCCCCTGGGTGGCCCAGGGCTCGGCCGTCGTCCGCCGCGTCGCCGAGGAAGTGTCCGAAGATCAGGTCGAAGGCGCCGCCGAAGAGGCCGTCGTCCGCCTGTCGATCGAGAACCTGCGCACCTTCCCCTGGATCGCCGAGCGCGAGGCGGCCGGCGAACTGACCCTGACCGGCCTGCATTTCGGCATCGCCGACGGCGTCCTGCGCGCCCTGACGAACAAGCCGCGGTTCGAACCATTGGCGTGACTTGCGCAAAGTAGTGGAAAACACTACTATTGAACCATGGAACGGACGATCACCGCGACTGAGGCCAATCGCGAGTTCTCGCGCATCTTTCGCGAGGTGGCGTCTGGCGAGTCCTACGTCGTCACCGCGCACGGCAAGCCGCTGGTGCGGATTACGCCTGCAACCGCCGGCGAGCAGACAGACGATGAACGCGTCGCCCGGCTGCACGCCCTGGTGGACGATTTGGCCGCCCTGCCCGCCCGCGCGCCCGGACGCATCACACGTGAAGACGGTTACGCTTGAAGCTGGCGCTCGACACCAACGTCCTGGGTTACGCCGCCGGCATCGGTGATGACGAACCCAAGCGTCAGCGCGCGTTAGGGGTGCTGAAGACCCTCGCCAAGCAGAACCTCGTCATCCCGACCCAGGTTGCCGGCGAGTTCTACAACATCCTGACACGCAAGGGCGGACACCCGCCGAAGGTCGCCAGGAAGATCGTGCTGGACTGGAGCGCTGGCGTTGGGCTGACCGCCGCCTCGGCCACGACCATGGACGCCGCATTGGAGGCCGCAGCCTTCTTCAATCTGCAGATCTGGGACGCCTTGATCCTGACCGTCGCCGCCGAAGCGGGCTGCGGTCTTCTGCTTTCCGAAGACATGCAGGACGGCTTCGTCTATCGAGGCGTGACCATCGCCAATCCGTTCGCGGAGACGCTTCACCCCCTGCTCGCGTCCCTGCTGGAAATCCTGCCATGACCACCTATCCGCACCGCGCCAATCCGATCCCGAACATTCTGACCGGCATCCGCCTGTTCGCCGGTGTGGTGATGTTCGCCATGATGGCCGGGGCCGCGCCGGGGGCGCTTGACGCCTGGCTGTCGCCGGACACCCAGGCCAAGTTCGGGATCTGGGCCTTCTGGATCTTCGTCATCGCCGCCTCGACCGACTGGGTCGACGGCTTCCTGGCGCGCCGCTGGAACTCGACCACGCGGTGGGGCGCCATCCTGGATCCGATCGCGGACAAGGTGTTGATCACGGGGGCCATCCTGGGCGTGCTCGCCTCCGGCTCCCTGCCGGGCATCGCCCTGCCCTGCGGCCTGATCCTGTTCCGTGAGTTCGCGGTCTCGGCCCTGCGCGAGACCATGGCCGGGCGGATCGAACTGCCCGTCACCCTGGCCGCCAAGTGGAAGACCACCGTGCAGATGGTCGCCCTGGCCGCGCTGCAGCTCACCCTGTTGTGGAACGCCTTCGGCCTGCAGGAGCCGGACGGTTCGCCCCTGTCGTGGCAGCCGGCGTTCGAATCCTTCGCCGTCTTCCTGATCTGGTTCGCCGCCGTCATCACCCTGTGGACCGGCTGGCAGTATTTCCGCGAAGCCAAGCGCCAGATGCGGGATCTCTAGGGCCTGAGCGTCAGACCCGCCGGCGTCGCCTCGAAAGCGGACAGCCGACCCAGATAGCTCATGCCCAGCAGCGAATAGGTCAGGCCTTCCTCGACCACCAGGGCCTCGACCTTATCGACCCGGACCCCGGCGACCGAGATCGTCTTCAGTTCGACCGGCGCGGCCCGCACCACGCCCGAGGCGGTCTGGACCTTACCGGTGAAGGCTTCCGGCGCCGGATCGACACCCAGCCGACGTGCATCGGCGCGCGTCAGGGCCACCACGCTGGCGCCCGTATCCACCAGAACCTGGACCGCACGGCCGTCGATCCTGGCCTGGGCCCAGTAGTGACCGTCCGGCCCCTTGACCACCTGGGTCGGGGTTCCGGACGCGGAAGCCGCGACAGCGACATCGGCGGCAGCCGCCATGGCTGTCTCTCCGCCGTCCAGATGACGGATCGTGAAAGCTGTCGCGAACGAGGCCATGAGGGCGACGCTCAGAACGGCGGCGGACTGAAGGTCGATGCGGATCATGCACCCTGCCTATCCGACCCAGGTTGGAATGCGGTGAACCGACTTGGCTGACGAAAGCTTAAGCCCCGACCCGTCCTAGCCCAGCTTGGCCGGGTCCACCCGAGACCGCCGGGATGGCAGATCCGCCATCACCGCCGCCCTTTCCGCGTCGCTGAGCGCGCGCCAGTCGGCGATCTCGCCCAAGGTCCGGAAACACCCCAGACACAGGCCGCTTTCGCCATCGACGGCGCATACCATGACACAGGGCGTGGCGATCGACTTCGGCGGCCCGGCCGGGCGCGGGACCTCGCTCAATGTGACACCATCAAGAAATATACTCCGCTTCCTGATCGATAAATTTGCAATTTCCGCGAAACTGCCTATCTTGGGCTCTGACGCGAAACGACTGATGGTGAGATTCCATAGGTACGACGCGTCTCTTTTCATCGTTCTGCGAAAGGAGACGCCAAAATGAACGATAAGGAGCGTAACCTCCAACACGCCATGATGTCCTTCGCCCTGTGGGGCGGGATGCTGGTCAACAGTCGGCACATGCCGTCGAACTCGGGACGGGCGGTCAGCCATCCGTCCAACTTCGTACCCTATACGCCCAAGAAGCCCTGACGGCCTCGAAAGCCTGACGTGCAGCAGCCCCGGTCCGCGCCGGGGCTTTTGCAATTCCGGGCTTGCGTGACGCGGCGTCGGCGTCCGATGACGGAGGGGGAACGAGGAGACGACCGATGGGCCTGATCGCCGAAACCAGACAGGGCGCGATCCTGATCTGGACGCTGGACCGCGAGACCCGGCTGAACGCCCTGCCCGACCTGACCGACGGCGACGAATTCGCCGACGCCTGCGCCCGCGCCAACGCCGACATGACGGTCAAATGCGTGGTCCTGACGGGAGCCGGGCGCGCCTTCTCGGCCGGCGGCGACCTGACCGCCATGCGAGACCGGCGCGACCTGTTCGAAGGCTCAGGCGCCGAGATCCGCGCCCGCTATCGCCGCGTCGTCCATCGGATCGTCCGCAGTCTCTATGATCTGGAGATTCCGCTGGTCTCGGCCGTCAACGGTCCGGCCATGGGCCTGGGCTGCGGCATCGCCGCCACCGCCGACATCCGCATCGCGTCCGAACGCGCCAGCTTCGGCGTGCCCTTCCTGAAGCTGGGCATCATTCCCGGCGACGGCGGGGCCTGGCGGCTGCCGCGCGACGTCGGCTATGCCCGCGCCGCCGAAATGCTGTTCACCGGCCGCAGCATCGACGCCGAGACGGCCGAGCGCTGGGGCCTGGTCAATCGGGTCGTGCCGCACGATCGGCTGATGGACGAAGCCCTGATCACCGCCGGCCAGATCGCCGCCCAGCCGCCCCAGGCCCTGCGCATGGCCAAGACCCTGATGCGCCAGGGCCGCGACCAGACCTTCGAACAGATCCTGGAGCTGTCGGCCGCCATGCAGGCCCTAGCCCACATGACCGAGGACCATCTGGAAGGCGTGAACGCGGTGCTGGAGAAGCGGCCGGGAGACTTCACCGGCCGCTGACCCGCCGGCTTACGACTGGCCGGCCGGACGCATGGCCTGGTTGGGCCCCACTCCGGCGCTGGCCGGGCGGGCGACGCCCGCCTTCTGGCCCGGCTTCATGAACTTCACCAGCACCCGCTGCCCGATCAGGAAGGGGGTGTTGTCGGCCGAAACCACCACTTCGACCACCCGTTCGTCGGTCCTGGCCGAGGGATCCTCGGACTGCAGCTGACGGGCGCCGAAGACTGCGGCGCGGCGCAGGACCCGCCCGACCGAAATCTTGGTCGGATCCCCCTCGGGCGTCAGTTCGACCTCCTGACCGACCGTGACATTGGGCAGGTCCGCCTCAACGATCTCGGCCCGCACGATGCGGTCGGTGTCCGGCTCAAGGTCGAACATGGCGGTGACGTTCAGGGTCGAGGCGCCGGCGCCGGGCTGAGCGTAGCGGCGGGCGATCCGACCGTCCATCGGCGCGCGGATCACCGTCAGTTCCTGATTATAGCGGGCCTCGTCCAGACGCGACTGGGCCGTCTGGATCGCGGCCTCCTGCGACGCGAGACGCGCTTCGGCCTGGGCGATCTGATCACGGGCCTGATCCAGACGCTGGGCGGCGACGAAATTGGTCGAGGCCAGCCGCGACAGCCGGTTGTACTCGCGCCGGGCGGCGGTCAGTTCGACGCGCGTCAGCCCCAGCTGCGCGCGGGTCTCCGACACAGCCGCAGCCGCGCTCTGCGCCGCCAGACGGGTCTCGTCGTCCTCCTGCCGCGCCAGGATCTGGCCGGTGACGACCCGGTCGCCCTCGTTGACGAAGACTTCACGCACCACGCCGCCGCGACGCGCGGCGACCTTGATCACCCCGCCCTCGACATCGGCCTTGCCGTTGGCGATGGCGGCGTAGGGGCTGTCGATCTTCTGGGCGGATTCTTTCTCGACCTGGGCCTTCTTGGCCGCCCCGGCCTTGCTGAAGGCCATGAAGCCGACGACCAGGACGATGATCAGGACCAGGCCGATCCAGAGCCATTTGTTTTTGAGGAAGGCGGGCATGACGGTTCAGTCCGTTGGAAAAGGGTCTTAGTGGGACGCCAGCTGGGCGTCGGGATCAGGAGTGCGGCGCTGATCGTCCAGGATCCGGCCGTCCTCGATGTGAATGACCCGGTCGGCCCAGGCTTCCAGGCGCGGGTCGTGGGTCACGCAGATCACGGCGGCGCCGTGTTCGGTGGCGGCCCGGCGCAGCAGGCGGATGACCACCTGGCCGTTTTCGCCGTCGAGCGCCGAGGTCGGTTCGTCGGCGAACAGGATCTGCGGGTCCTTGGCCAGGGCGCGGGCGATCGCGACGCGTTGCTTCTCGCCGCCGGACAGGGCGTTGGGCCTCTGGTGCAGACGATGGCCCAGGCCCACTTCTTCCAGCGCCGTGGTGGCGCGCTTCTTCGCGTCCGCCGACGACAGCCCCTGATACTTCAGCACCGTCATGACCTGCTGCAGGGCGGTCAGGGACGGGAACAGGTTGAACCCCTGGAAGATGAAGCCGCAGTGGTCCAGGCGGAACTTGTCGATCCGACCCGAGCCGTAGGTCCACAGGTCGTCGACGTCCAGTATGTCCACCCGCCCCTCCTCGGGCTTCAGCAGGCCCGAAAGGTTGGCGATCAGGGTGGACTTGCCGGAACCGGAGGGGCCCATGACCATGGTCAGGTCGCCGTGCCGCGCATCGAAATCGACGCCCTTCAGGACTTCGACCCAGCTGCGGCCCGTCTTGAACCGTTTGACCAGGCCCTTGGCTTCGATGGCGAAGTCGCCGTGTTTGCCGTGCACTTTCGTATGAGTGTTCATCGCAGCAGGTCCGCCGGCTGGCTGTTCTTGAGGACGCCCAGCGACAACAGACCGGACAGCAGGGCGATGACGATCAGCATCAGCGACACCATCATCACCATCATGGGCGGGAAGGACATGGTCAGGCCCGAACCGGCCGCCAGCAGGCTGACCCCCCAGGTCAGGACGAAGGCCGCCAGCACCCCGGCGATCCCGACCCAGAAGCTGAGCTCCAGCACGATCCAGCGCAGCGACCCCATGGCGACGCCCAGGGCGCGCAGCGAGGCGAACTCCTTGATATTGGCCATGATGGCGCCGCGCAGCGTCTGCCAGGTGATCGCCACCCCGATCAGCACGCCTAGGAACAGCGAAAAGCCCAGCATGATGGCGATGAAGCTCTCCTTCATCATCGCCCCTTCATTGGCCTTGGCCAGATCCTGACGCGTCCAGGCCTTGAACTGACCGTTCGAGATAGAGTTCAGCTGGGCGACCACGATGGGCGCGCGCGCCGGATCCTTGATCTGCACCATCAGCGGTCCGACCCGTTCGCCGGTGTTGGCCTCGCCCAGCATCCGCAGGGTGTCGCGCGACATGACGACCGTCGCCTGCATCATGTTGGGATAGCCCTGGGTCACAGCCGCGACCCGGACAGTCTTGCCGTTGTAGCTGGCCTGATCCCCCAGTTTGACGCCCAATCGCCCCAAAGCCGTCTGGTCCACCGCCACCGCATAGGGCTGACGCAGAGCCTCGACCAGGTCGTCGGAATAGTCGACCGGCACCGTCACCGCGCCAGGCACGGCGTCGATGGTGGTGACGTTGACGAACTCCATCTTCTTGGCGCCGGGCGCGGCCGGGTCGCCGCCGGGCTCCTTATCCTTGACGATGTTCTGCCAACGACCGCCGGAACCGTCCAGATCGGCCACGGCCAGGACTTCCGGATGCTGATAGACCACCGGCATGATTCGCCGCGGCACGCCTGAGGGGCCGCCGTTGAACAGGGCGGTCGCGCCCGGGCTCAGAATCATGATGTCGGCGCGGGCCCGATCGATCTGGGCCGTGAAGGCCTTGCCGATGCCCATGAACATGCCGACCTGGGCCAGGACGAGCAATCCCGAGAAGGCGAGCGCCACGACGGCCGCCATGTAGCGACGCCACTCGTAGAGCAAGGTTGATAGCGCAAGCGACATGGTTGTCGATAAATCCCCGATACGTCCGTCTATCTGAGCGAGCGCGGCATCACGGCCAAGTTAAATCGGGGTAAGGCTTGCTTTTGACCCGTGCGACCACGGGCCGTAGGGCAAAGGCCGTCTCGCCTCTTGGCGACGTCGCCGAAACGGCGCTAGTTACAAGTTAACAGGCGGATCATCCTCGCTCCGCCCTCTGTAGGAAACCCCGCATGTCCCTGCCGTCCCTTCGTCTCACCGCCTCGCTGGCCGCCCTCGGCGCCGCGACCGTCGTCCTGTCCGCCCCCGCGACCTCGGCCCGCGCCGACGAGGGCATGTGGACCTTCGACAACTTCCCCATCGCCACGGTGAACGAGAAGTACGGCACGAACATCGACCAGGCCTGGCTGGATCGCGTGCGCAACGCCGCCGTCCGCCTGCAGGGCTGTTCGGCCTCGCTGGTCTCGGGCGAAGGCCTGATCCTGACCAATCACCACTGTGTCGTGGGCTGCGTCCAGGACCTGTCCAGCGCCGAGAACGACTACGTCAAGAACGGCTGGATGCCCGCCACCCGCGAGGAAGAGAAGAAATGCCCCGGCCAGACGGCCGAGATCCTGACCGACATCACCGATGTGACCGACCGGGTCGTCGGCGCCGGCGCCGGGCTTGAGGGCGCCGCCTTCGTCCAGGCCCGGGCCGCCGAGATCGACAAGATCCAGAAGGAGGTCTGCGGCGACGACCAGAAGCTGACCTGCCAGGTCATCAGCCTGTACCGCGGCGGCCAGTACAAGCTGTACAAGTTCCGCAAGTATGACGACGTGCGCCTTGTCTTCGCGCCGGAGTTCCAGGCGGCCTTCTTCGGCGGCGACCCGGACAATTTCAACTTCCCGCGCTACGCCCTGGATGCCGGTTTCCTGCGCATCTACGAGGACGGCAAGCCGGTCGCCACGCCGAACCACCTGGCCTGGAACCCCAATGCGCCCAAGGAAGGCGACGTCACCTTCGTGGCCGGCAACCCCGGCTCGACCTCGCGCCTGCTGACCATGGCCCAGTTGGAGGCCCTGCGTGACCAGCAACTGCCCCTGACCCTGATCCAGACCTCGGAACTGCGCGGCCGCCTGCTGGAATATTCGACCACCGGCAAAGAGGCCAAGCGCGTCTCGGTCGATCCGATCTTCGGCCTGGAGAATGGCTTCAAGGTCTATTACGGCCAACAGGGCGCCCTGACCGACCCGGCCTTCATGGCGACGAAGCGGACGGCCGAACAGGAACTGCGCCAGCGCGTCGCCGCCGACCCGGCCCTGGCCCAGCGCATCGGCGACCCGTGGGCCGAACTGGAGCGCGTCGCCGCCGCCCAGCGCGACCTCTACCTGCCCTACCGCCAGCTGGAAGCCGCCGCCGGCCAACGCTCGTCACTGTACAGCTACGCCAAGTCCATCGTCCGCGCGGCCAAGGAGCGCGCCAAGCCGGTCGCCGAACGCCGCGCCGGCTATTCGGACGCCGACATCGCCTCGCTGGGCCGCCGCCTGGCGACCGAGACGCCGATCTCCAACGATCTCGAGAAGATCTATCTGGACTTCTGGCTGTCGAAGACGCGCGAATATCTGACCGTCGACAATACCGACGTGAAGGCCCTGCTGGGCAAGGAGAGCCCGGAGCAAATCGCCGAACGTCTGGTGGACGGCACCCGCCTGGCCGACCCGGCCTTCCGCGCCCAGGCCCTGGCCATGACGCCGGAACAGCTGGCCGCCTCGGGCGACCCGCTGATCGCCTTCGTCCTGGCCAATGACGATGCGGCCCAGGCGATCCGCACCCAGTGGGAATCGGCCGTGTCCGGCCCGACCAGCCGCGCCGGCGAAAAGATCGCCCAGGCCCGGTTCGCGGTCTACGGCACCAACCTCTACCCCGACGCCACCTTCAGCCTGCGCCTGTCCTATGGCCAGGTGAAGGGCTGGACCTATCGCGGCGTGACGGTGACGCCCTTCACCGAGATCGGCGGCCTGTACGAGCGCAACACCGGGGCCGAGCCGTTCAACGCGGCCGAGGACTGGCTGGCGGCCGAGGGCAAGGTGAACAAGTCGACCGTCTATGACTTCGTCTCGACCAATGACATCATCGGCGGCAACTCGGGCTCGCCCGTGATCAACGCCAAGGGTGAAGTCATCGGCGCCGCCTTCGACGGCAACATCCACTCGCTGGGCGGCAGCTTCGGCTACGACGGCGAACTGAACCGCACCGTCACGGTCTCGACCGCCGCCATCACCGAGGCCCTGCGTAACGTCTACAACCAGCCGCGCCTGCTGCGCGAACTGGGCGTTCGGCGGTAAGACCGACGCATAAGCGCCTCTCCCTCCCCCTCGGGGGAGGGGGGTCGCGAAGCGACCGGGTGGGAAGGGCTCGGCGATCCGTCACAGGACCGCGCCCTTGTCGCCCTGCCGCCCCCACCCGTCCGGCGCTGCGCGCCGGCCACCCTCCCCGGACGGGGAGGGAGAGTTTTGGAGCCCCCCATGCGCCTCGCCCTTCTCGCCTCCGCCGCCGTCATCGCTTTCGCCTCATCGGCCAGCGCCGAAGAAGGCATGTGGACCTTCGACAACTTCCCCGTCGCCCGCGCCAACCAGGCGCTGGGAACCGACATCAACCAGGCCTTCCTGGACCGGGTGCGGCTGTCTTCGGTGAAGTTCGGCGGCTGTTCGGCGGGCGTGGTCTCGGGCCAGGGCCTGGTCATGACCAACAACCATTGCGTCGCCACCTGCGTCGCCAACCTGTCCACGCCCCAGGTCAACTACGCCGAGACCGGCTTCACGCCGAAGTCGCGCGAGGAAGAGCTGAAATGCCCCGGCGCCACCGCCGAGATCCTGACCGACATCACCGACGTGACCGAGCGGATGCACAGGGCCGGCGCCGGGCTTGAAGGCCAGGCCTTCACCCAGGCCCGCGACGCCGAGGCCGGCCGGATCGAGAGCGAAGCCTGCGGAAACGACCCCAAGATCCGCTGCCAGGTCGTCAGCCTGTACCGGGGCGGCCAGTTCAAGCTCTACACGTACCGCAAATATTCCGACGTCCGCCTGGCCTGGGCGCCCGAGGATCGCGCCGCCACCTTCGGCGGCGATCTGGACAACTTCTCCTTCCCCCGCTTCGCCATAGATGCCGCCTTCATCCGCCTGTACGAGGATGGTGAGCCTGCGGTCACATCGACCCATTTCGCCTGGAACCCGAACAAGCCGACCGAGGGCGAGGCCGTCTTCATCTCCGGCAATCCCGGTTCGACCCAGCGCCTGCTGACCATGGACCAGCTGACCACCATCCGCGACGTGGTCCTGCCGCTGGACCAGTTGATCGCCTCCGAACTGCGCGGCCGGTTGATCCGCTATTCCGAAGAGGGCGAGGACCAGGCCTTCATCGCCATGGACCCCATCGTCAGCCTTGAGAACACCTACAAGCGCGGCCGTGGCCGGATGGCCGCCCTGATCGATCCGGCCTTCATGGCCCGCAAGGCCGAGCAGGAAACCGACTTCCGCGCCCGCGCCGCCAGGTCCGGCGTCGATCCCTGGTCAACGCTCAGCACGGTCCAGCCCGTCGCCCGCGAACTCTATCCCTCCATGGCCCTGCTGGAAGGCGGCACGGGCCTGGGCACGACCTCGGTCGCCGGCGGGTCGCAACTGTTCGCCTGGGCCCGCACCCTGGTGCGCGGCGCCCAGGAGCGCGCCAAGCCGTCTGACCAGCGCCTGCCCGAGTTCGCCGACAGCCGTCTGTCGGGCGTCGAGTCCCGCCTGTTCGCCGAACGCCCCACCTATCCCGAGCTTGAGCAGATCCGGCTGGAATGGTGGCTGTCCAAGACCCGTGAATGGCTGACGGTCGACAACCCCTCGGTCCGCACCCTGCTGGGCAAGGAAAGCCCCGAGACCCTGTCGGCCCGACTGGTCGCCGGCACGACCCTGGCTGACCCGGCCGTGCGCCGCGCCCTGTGGACCGGCGGTCTCGCCGCCGTCCAGGCCTCGACCGACTCGATGATCCAATACGCCCTGGCCATTGACGCCGACGCCCGCGCCGTTCGCGACGCCTGGGAGACGCGGGTCCAGGCCCCGACCGACCGCGCCTCGGAACAGCTGGCCGCCGCCCGTTTCGCCGCCTATGGCGACGCCGTCTATCCCGACGCCACCGGCACGCTTCGCCTGACCTATGGCCAGGTCGAAGGCTCGGACGTTCCGGGTCAGCGGTTCGGCGCCTTCACTACCTTCGCCGGCCTGTGGGACCGCGCCACCGGCGCCGAGCCCTTCGCCGTCGCGCCCAAACTGCTGGCGGCCAAGGACCGGATCGACCCGAACGCCGTCATGGACATGGCCGTCTCGACCGACACCATCGGCGGCTCGTCGGGGTCCCCCGCCATCAATGCGAAGGGCGAGATCGTGGGGGCCAATTTCGACTCCACCGTCCTGACCCAACGCAACGCCTACGGCTACGACCGCGCCGTCAACCGCAGCGTCATCGTCACCACCCAGGCCGTCACCGTGGCCCTGCGCGACGTCTATGGCATGGACCATCTGGTGCGGGAGCTGGGCGTTTCCAGGTGAGCGACATCGCCTTCCGCGCGGCGACACTCGACGACGTCGCCGCGCTTCATCCCCTGATCGAGCGCGCCTATCGCGGCGAGACGGCCAAGGCCGGCTGGACGCACGAGGCGGACCTGCTGTTCGACACCCGCACCAGCGCCGAGGAGCTGTCGGCCCTGATCGCCGACCCCGACCGGGTCATCCTGCTGGCCCATCGGGACGGCGCCCCGGTCGGCTGCGTCCAGGTCGCCCGCATCGGCGACGACCGGGCCTATCTCGGCCTGCTGACCGTTGAGCCGAGCCTGCAAGCCTCCGGCCTGGGCCGCCGCCTGCTGGCCGCCGCAGAGACCGAGGCCGTCGCCCGGTTCGCGGCCCGCCGCATGGAGATGACCGTCATCCACCGCCGCGCGGAACTGATCGCCTGGTACAAACGGCGCGGCTACCGCCCCACCGGCGAGACCCGCCCCTTCCCCGTCGATCCGCCTCGGCCCGAGCTGGATTTCGTGGTGCTGGAGAAGGGGCTGTAAACTCCCCTTCCTTCTCCCATGGGGAGAAGGTGGCCCGAAGGGCCGGATGAGGGCCCGCCGGTGGGCCAGCTCGCACCACCGTGCCCCTCACCCTTGCGCGCAAGACTGATCGCTACGCTCTCAGGCGCTCAAGCCCTCTCCCGCTGGGAGAGGGATCTTCGAACGGCCCCTTGCAAAACGGACACCCATGTCCATTTATGCGCGTCATCATGTCGCGCCCCGCCCCCAAACATGTCCGTAAGGACGTCGTCCACAACCACGCCGCCCTGCTTGAGGCCGCGCGCGCGGTCTTCGCCGACCAGGGCCTGGACGCGCCGCTGGACCTGATCGCGGAAAAGGCCGGCGTCGGTCGCGGCACCCTGTATCGTCATTTCGCCGACCGCACCGAACTGGCCCTGGCCGTGCTCGAGGCCGACCTCGCCGACCTGGACCGCCGCACCGCGGAACAGGGCGACGCCCCGGAAGCCTTCTTCTGGTTTCTGGACCGGCTGGCCGAGGACATGATCCGCAACGCCGGCCTGGCGGGGTTGGTCCGGAACGTGAGGTCGCCCGATGCGCTTACCCCCCTGCGGCAGAGCTTGATGGAGGCGGGCGCCGCCCCCCTCGAACGGGCCCAGGCGGCCGGTCTGGTGCGAAAGGATCTGCGGCCGATGGACATCCGCCTGATCGCCACCCTGCTGGGCGCCGGCTTCCAGGGCGCCGACGAGGCCGAGCGTCAGGCCGTGTCCCAGCGCACCCGCGTCATCATTCTGGACGGGCTGAAGCCCAGGCCGGAGGCGTCCTGATGGCTCGTCGCGCCGATCACAACTGGCATCTGCCCTGGGAGCAGTATCTCGCCACCCTGAAGCCGCACGAGCGACCCACCCTGCCCGGCTCGCCGGCCACGCCCGACCATACGGCCTGGCTGCGGTTGCAGTACGCCCTGACCGGGGTTCTGGTGGCCCTGGTCGGCAGCCTGGGCAATGCGGCCGTCACCGCCAATCTGACCAGTCTTCAGGGCTCGTTGGGAATCACGATCACCGAGGCGGCCTGGCTGCCGGTCGTCTTCGTCATGACCAACGCCTGCATGAACCTGATCCTGTTCAAGTTCAGACAGCAGTACGGCCTGCGCCTGTTCACCCAGATCTGCCTGACCGCCTTCGTCGTCACCTGCGCCGCCCACCTGGCGGTCGACAACTATGAGTCCACCCTGTTCGTCCGCGCCGTCGCAGGCATGGCGGCGGTGGGGCTCAGCACCCTGGGCTTCCTCTATATGATCCAGGCCTTCCCGGCCCAGCACCGCCTGAAGGGACTGGTGATCGGCATCGGCCTGTCCAGCTTCGCCGTCCCCATCGCCCGCCTGATCATGCCCAGCCTGCTGGAGATGAACGACTGGCGCGCCTTCTACACCTTCGAGCTGGGCATGGCGCTTCTGGCCTGGGCCGCCGTCCAGGTGCTGCGCCTGCCCCCGTCCGAGCGGCTGAAGCTGTTCGAGCCGCTGGACTTCGTCACCTTCGCCCTGTTCGCGCCGGGCGTGGCCCTGCTGGCCGCCGTCCTGGGTCTGGGCCGGATCGTCTGGTGGACCGAGGCCGCCTGGATCGGCTGGGCCCTGGCCGGCGCCATCCTGCTGCTGACTGCGGCCCTGATGATCGAGTACGATCGGCGGAATCCGCTGATCAACGTCCGCTGGCTGACCGGCCCGGACATCCTGCGCCTGTTCGGCGCCATCCTGCTGATCCGCATCACCCTGTCGGAACAGACCTCGGGCGCCGTGGGCTTCCTGACCGTAGTCGGCCTGGGTCCGGACCAGTTGCACGGCCTCTTCCTGCTGATCCTGCTGGCCATGATCGCCGGCACGGCGGTCAGCGCCCTGACCCTGAACATGGCCAAGCTGAACAAGCCCATCGCCATCGCCCTGGGCCTCATCGCCGTCGGCGCCTTCATCGACAGCCACGCCACCGTTCTGACCCGTCCGGCCCAGCTGTATGTCAGCCAGGCCATGATCGCCTTCGCCTCGGCCATGTTCGTCGGCCCGGCCCTGCTGATCGGCGTCGGCAAGGTGCTGCAACAGGGGGCGCGCAACATCATCAGCTTCATCGTCATGTTCAGCGTGCTTCAGAACCTGGGCGGCCTGGCCGGCAGCGCCCTGATCGGCACGATCCAGGTGGTGCGCGAAAAATTCCATTCGAACCAGCTGTCCGCCGACATCACCAGCCTGAATCCCGAGGTGGTTCTGCGCCTGCGCCAGCTGTCCGGCGCCTATGCCTCGACCATCACCGACCCGGCCCTGCTGAACGCCGAGGGCGTGGCCATGCTGACCCGTCAGGTGACGCAACAGGCCAATATCCTGGCCTATAACGACGTCTTCCTGATCATCGCCGCGGCCGCCGGCCTGGGCTGCGCCTGGGTCACGGCCGTCCATCTGCATCCGCGTTTCGAGGCGCGCCGCCAGGCGAAGCGCGCCGCCCGTTCCATGACCGCCGGCCCAGCACCCGCCGCCGCCCCGACCGCCGCCCCGACCGCCGACTGATCCCCTGAAAGCCCCCCGCACGCCGATGACCGACACGACATCCCCCCAATCCGCTCAACCTGCGCCTTCGCCTGCGTCGTCGCCCGAGCCGGACAAACGCGTCCTCTGGGCCATGATCGCCGCGGTGGTCGCGGTCTTCGCCGTGGGCCTGGTGCTGTACGCCTGGCAGTTGCCGCCCTTCACCGGCCATGTGCAGCGGACCGACAACGCCTATGTGCGCGGCCAGGTGACGATCATCA
Source organism: Brevundimonas sp. GW821-FHT10A07 (assembly GCF_059415785.1). NCBI lineage: Bacteria > Pseudomonadati > Pseudomonadota > Alphaproteobacteria > Caulobacterales > Caulobacteraceae > Brevundimonas > Brevundimonas sp. GW821-FHT10A07. The sequence continues at coordinate 125,666 of NZ_JBWKNX010000009.1, read as the reverse complement.
GCCCCCAGGTCAGCGGCTATGTGGTCCAGGTCCCGGTCCAGGACTTCCAGGCCGTTCAGCAGGGCCAACTGCTGGCCCAGGTCGACGACCGCACCTATCGCCAGAAGCTGGAGCAGGCCGAGGCGGCCTTGCACTCCGCCCAGGCGGCCCTGTCCAACTCGACCCAGAGCCAGGCCTCGGCCCGCGGCGCGGTGGCGCAACAGCGCGCCGGCATCGCCGCCGCCCAGGCCGCCCTGACCCGCGCCCAGGCTGACGCCGACCGCGCCCGCACCCTGAAGGCCGGGGGCTGGGTGTCGCAATCCAATGTGGACATCGCCGTCGCCGCCCTGCGCAGCGCCCAGGCCCAGTTGGCCCAGGCCCAGGCCGGCGAAGGCGTGGCCCAGACCGGCGTCACCTCGGCCGTGGTCAACCGCGACAGTCTGGCCGCCGCCGTCGAGAACGCCCAGGCCGCCGTCCGCCTGGCCCAGATCGACCTGGCCAACACCCGGATCACCGCCCCCCGCCCCGGCCGCCTGGGCGAGGTCGGCGTGCGCCAGGGCCAGTATGTCACCGCCGGAACCCAGCTGATGGGCCTGGTGCCCGACGTCGTCTGGGTCACGGCCAATATGAAGGAGACCCAGATGCGCGACATCCGCATCGGCCAGCCGGTCGAGATCGCGGTCGATTCCCTGGGCGGCCGCACCCTGCGCGGGCGCGTCGAACGCATCGCCCCCGCCGCCGGCAGCGAGTTCAGCGTCATCCGCCCCGACAACGCCACCGGCAACTTCACCAAGGTCGCCCAACGCATCCCGGTCCGCATCCGCATCGAGCCGGGGCAGGCGGGCGTGGAGCGTCTCGCGCCGGGGATGTCGGTGGTGGCGAAGGTGGATACGGGCGGCTGACGGAACCCTCCCCCTCCCCCCGCGCTCCCCTCCCAGCAAGGGAGATCCTGATGGACCGTGAACAGACCAAGGGCCGGGAGAAGAACGGCGCGGACCCGGCGGGCAAGCCCGACGGCCTGACCTCCGACGCCGATGTGAAGAAGGTCGGTCAGCAGGAGCGACGCAGCGCGGGACCGGACGGTCCGGACGCGGCGGAGATCGGCGACACCTTCAAGCGCAAGCCCTGAACCGCCGCCGCGCGCGCCCTCACCCCCGGCGGGGCGACAAACGGGCCGCCAGCAGATGCACGTCGTGGGCCTGCATCCGCTCGAAATTGCCCAGGCCCAGGGCGAGAGCGCGCATCACCTCGGTCTGGCGCGTCTGTTCGGGATGTTCCGGCAGGGACGCCTCCGCCCGCGCCAGTTCCGCATCCAGTTCGGCCATCATATCGGCCAGACTCCGTCGTTCATCTGTTCCTCCGTCACGCCGCCGACCGCCGCCAGCGGTTAAAGCACGAATGGAACAAATCACGAACACACTGACGCATCGCAGCTGTGGACGACCGCAGTCACGGCCGCCGGGCTCGGCGCCTCATGCTCAGACGAACGCCGGCGACCGTGAGGCCGCCGGCGCTTGTCATCGTCGAAACCGTCCCCCCCGCCCGAGCGGGGGGACGGGGTCGATCAGCTGTCGGCCTGCCAGCCGCCGGCGAGGGCGCGGAACAGGGCGATCTGGTAGGTGGTGACCAGGGCGTCCGACTGGGCCAGGGCGGCGTCGGCGGCGGCCTGGGTCCGTTCGGCGTCCAGCACCAGCAGGAAGCTGTCGGCGCCGGCGTTGAAGCGCTGACGCGACAGGTTGGCGGCGCGGGCGGCCTGATCGCGCGCCTCGGTCAGGGCCGCGCGGCGGTCCAGCTCGTTGGCGTAGTTGCTGAGCGCCGTCTCGGTCTCTTGCAGGGCCGTCAGCACCGTCTGGTCGAAGGTTGCGAGGGCCGCGTCGGAGCGGGCGTCGGCGGCCTTGATCTGGGCGCGGGCGGCGAAGACGTTGGGGAAGGACCAGCTGATAAGCGGACCGAAGCTGAACCGGAAGTTCTGGTCGTCGCCCAGTTCGCCCGAGTCCTGGGCCGTCGAGCCGAGAGAGCCGCCCAGGCTGATCTGCGGATACAGATTGGCGGTCGCCACGTTCACGCGGGCCGCGGCGGCGGCCAGGTTCGCCTCGGCCTGGCGCACGTCGGGACGACGCGCCAGGAGGGCGGCGCCGTCGCCGACCGGGATCGGCTGGCTGAGTTGCGGCGGCCGGACGCAGGCGGCGGCGGCCTGGCTGGCCTCGGCCGGGGTGACGCCCGTCAGGGTCGCCAGCCGGTACAGGGCTTCGTTGCGCGACGCGCGCAGCGTCGGCAGGGTCGCCGCCGTCTGGGCCAGGGCCGCGCGGGCGCTGGCCACGTCCAGGCCGGTGCCCGCCCCGCCATCGAGCAGGGTCTGTGTCAGCTGAGCCGTATTGCGTTGCAGCCCCAGCGTCCGTTCGGCCACCGCGATCTGGGCGTTGGCCGAGCAGGCGTCGGCATAGGCGCGGGCGGTCTCGGCCGCGACCGAGACCTGGACCGTGGCCAGGGCGGCCTCGGCCGCGCGGGCGTCGGCGCGGGCGGCGCGGATGGTCGATTCCACCCGGCCGAACAGATCGACCTCGTAGCTGGCCGACAGACCGACGTCATAGGTGTCGATCTCGGGCGCCTTGCCGTCCGCCTCCAGAACCGAGGAGGTGGCGGCCGAGGCGCGGCTGCGCTGGGCCTGGGCGCTGGTGGTCGTGGTCGGGAACCGGCCCACGCGCGCCTCGGACAGCGACGCCCGAACCGCGCGCAGGTTGGCGAAGGCCGCCTCCAGCTCGTTGTTCTCGGCGAAGGCCTGACGGATCAGGCCGTCCAGGGTCGGATCGTCGTACAGCCGCCACCAGTCATCTCGCGCCTGGGCGGTCGAGACCGTGGTCGAGGCGGAGCCGACGAAGGCGCCCGTCCCGGCCACAGGCAGGTCGGCGGCAGGCGCCTGGGGCCCGACCGCGCAGGCGGCCAGCAGGGCGCCGGATGCTGCGACGGTCAGGAAGCGGAGGGTCTTGGTGCGGGTCATCAGAAGTCCCCTCCCCGCCCGGCGGCCGGAGCCGGCGCATCGGGATCGGTCAGGCTGGAAGTTTGATCGTAGCGGACGGCTTCGGTGACGTTCGACTTCGGCGTCGGCTTCTTGCCTTGCGGCAGTTTGGACGACAGCCAGCGGGTCACGACATAGAAGACCGGCGTGAAGATCAGGCCGAAGAAGGTCACGCCCAACATGCCGGAGAAGACCGCCGTGCCGAGCGACTGGCGCATTTCGGCGCCCGGCCCGGTCGCCAGCATCAGCGGCACGACGCCGAGGATGAAGGCGAAGGAGGTCATCAGGATCGGACGCAGGCGGGTCCGGGCCGCAGCCACGGCTGCATCGAACCGGTTCATGCCCTCGTCCTCTTCCGCCTGTTTGGCGAACTCGACGATCAGGATGGCGTTCTTGGCCGCAAGGGCGATCAGGACCACCAGACCGATCTGGACCAGGATGTTGTTGTCCAGGCCCCGCAGGTTCACCCCGATCATGGCCGCCAGCAGGCACATGGGCACGATTAGGATGACCGCCAGCGGAAGCGTGAAGGCCTCATACTGGGCCGCCAGCACCAGGAAGACGAAGACCACGGCCATCAGGAAGATCATGGTCGTGCCGGAACCCGCCGCCTTCTGCTGGTAGGCCAGTTCGGTCCACTCGTAGCTGAAGCCTTGCGGCAGGGTGCTGGTCGCCATCTGCTCCATGACGCCCAGCGCCTGGCCGGAAGACACGCCCATGGCCGGGTTGCCCTGAAGCTCGGACGCCGGGAACAGGTTGTAGCGGACGATCCGGGACGGACCCGAGTCATTGACCAGGTTCGCCACCGAACCAATCGGCACCATGGCCCCGCTGGACGAGCGGGTCTTCAGGTTGGCGATGTCGGCGATGTCGTCGCGGTACTGGGGCTCGGCCTGCGCCGTCACCCGATAGGTGCGGCCCAGCATGTTGAAGTCGTTCACATAGGATGAGCCCAGATAGACCCCCAGGGTGTCGAACACCGCGCCGGGCTGGACGCCCATCATCAGCGCCTTGTCACGATCCACGTCGGCCGAGATGCGCGGCGAGCCGGTGTTGTAGGTCGAGAAGACCTGGCTCACCTGATCCGGGGCCTGGGCGGCGGCGCCCATCATGGCGAAGGTCGCCCCCTCCAGCGCGCGGTAGCCGGCGCCCGAGGTGTCCTGGATCATCATCTTGAAGCCGTTGCCGTTGCCCAGACCCTGGACCGCCGGCGGAGCGATGACGAAGATCTGCGCGTCCTCGATCTGACCCGTGGCCTGGGTGATGGCCCCGGCCAGGGCGGCGGCGGCCTCTTCCTTGGTCCGGTCCTCGAACGGGCTCAGACGCACGAAGATGGTGGCGGCGTTGGAGCCGAACGAGAAGCTGGCGCCGTCGAGACCCGCGAAGGCCACGGTGCCGTCCACGCCACCCGTATCCTGGATGATCTTGCTGGCGCGCTGCATCACCGCCTCGGTGCGGTCCAGCGAGGCGCCGGCCGGAAGCTGGATGACGCCGATCAGGAAGCCCTGATCCTGCTCGGGGATGAAGCCCGAGGGCGTGTCGACCAGACGCCAGGCGGTCAGGCCCAGCAGACCGGCGTAGATGATCAGAACCAGACCCACGGTGCGCACCAGGCGCGCCGTCAGACGGCCATAGCGATCCGACAGCCAGTCGAAGCCCTCGTTGAACTTACGCCCGGCCCAGCCGCCGTAATAGACGACCGAACCCAGGACGCCCGGCTTGCGGTCGTTCTCGTGGTCCTTCCTGTGCGGCTTCAGCAGCAGGGCGGCCATGGCCGGCGACAGGGTCAGCGACACGAACAGCGAGATCACCGAGGCCGAGGCGATGACCACGGCGAACTGGCGATAGAAGATGCCGGGGATGCCGGGCACGAACATCGTCGGAATGAACACCGAGATCAGCACCAGGCCGATGGCGATAAGGGCGCCGGAAACCTCCTGCATCGAGCGGTAGGCGGCCTCCTTGGGAGTCAGCCCCTCGCTGATGGCCCGCTCCACATTCTCGACCACGACGATGGCGTCATCGACGACGATGCCGACGGCGAGGACGAGCGCGAACAGAGACAGGGAGTTGATCGAATAGCCCAGGGCCAGTTGCACCGCGAAGGTGCCGACCAGGGCGACCGGGATGGCCACGATCGGGATGATCGCCGCGCGCCAGGTCTGAAGGAAGATCATGACCACGATCACGACCAGGATGACGGCCTCGATCAGCGTATGCTGAACCGACTCCACCGAGGCGGCGACGAACTCGGTCGGATTATAGGGGACGGACAGGTCCATGCCGGCGGGCAGTTCGGCCTTGACGGCCTCGACCTCGGCCAGGACGCGTTCGGCGGTGCCCAGGGCGTTGGCCCCCGGTTGCTGGACGACGGCCAGGCCGACGCCGCGTTGGCCGTCGAAGAAGCCGCGGATGCCGTAGTCCTGGGCGCCCAGTTCGATCCGAGCCACGTCGCGCAGATAGGTGACGCGGCCCTGGCTGTCGGTTTTCAGGACGACATTGGAGAACTGGTCGGGATCGGTCAGACGACCTTCAACCTGAATCGGCAGTTGGAAGGCCGAGGCGCTGTTGGGGAAGGGCGGCTGGCCGATCGAGCCGGCGGCGGCCTGGACGTTTTGGGCCCGCAGGGCGGCGACGATATCCGGGCCGGTCAGGCCGCGCTCGGCCGCCTTGGCCGGGTCGATCCAGATCCGCATCGAATAGTTGCCGCCGCCGAAGACCTGGACCGCACCCACGCCCTCGAGCCGCAGCAGGCGGTCCCGCAGCGTCGAATTGCCGTAGTTGCCGACATAGTCGTTGCTGAGCGAGCCATCGGGCGAGGTCAGACCCAGCACCATCAGGAAGCCGCTCTCGGCCTTGTTGACCACGACGCCGGTCTGGCGGACCGCGTCGGGAAGACGGGGTTCAGCCAGGGAGACGCGGTTCTGGACCAGCACCTGCGCGGCGTCGAGATCCGTGCCGGGCTGGAAGGTGACGGTGATGGCCACCGAGCCGTCCGAGGTGGACGAGGAGGTGATGTAGAGCATGTCCTCGACGCCGTTCACCTCCTGCTCGATGGGGGCGGCGACGGTTTCGGCCAGGGTCTCTGCCGAGGCGCCCGGATAGGCGGCGTTGATGGTGATCGTCGGCGGCGCGATCTCCGGATACTGCGACAGAGGCAGCAGCGGATAGGCGAAGACGCCGATGATGGTGATCACCACCGCAATCACGGCCGCGAAGATCGGCCGGTCGATGAAGAAGCGGGATATGTTCATGGCTTAGTCGCCGGTGGAGAGGCTGTTGGCGAACGAGCCGGTCGAGGCCGGAGCCGCCTGGGTGACCGGGGCGTCCGACGCCTGTTCGGCGACGGGAGCGATGCGGCCGTTCTTGGGCGTGACCTTGGAGCCCGGCTGGGCGGCGCGCTGGAGACCGGCGATGATCACGCGGTCGGTCGGGGCCAGACCCGACTTGATCACGCGCAGACCCTGGACGATCGGCCCCAACTGGACGGCCTTGGCCGTGACCGAGCCGTCGGCGTTGACGACCGAGACGACGCGGCGCGACTGATCGGTGCCGATGGCGGTGTCCGGCACCAGCAGGGCGTCGTAGGAGCCGGCGCCCGCGACCTGGGCGCGGCCGAACAGGCCGGGACGCAGGAAACCGTCGCCGTTCGGCACGATGGCGCGCATGCGGATGACGCCTGACGAGGTGTCCAGCGCATTGTCCGAGAAGTCCAGGCGACCGGTGCGGGTGAAGCCGCTCTCGTCCTGCAGGCGGATGCGGACCGGGGCGCCGTTGGCGGCGCCGCCGTCACGCAGATATTTCAGCAGGACCGCTTCCGACCCGTCGAAGACGAAGTGGATCGGGCCGCCCGAAATGATGGTGGTCAGGATGTCGCCCGCCGAGGAGCCGCCCGCGATCAGGTTGCCGGGATCGACGCGGCGATCGGAAACGCGGCCCGAGGTCGGCGCGGTGACCCGCGTATATTCCAGATTCAGCCGCGCCGTGCGCACGGCGGCGTTGGCGGCGGCGATATTGGCGGCGGCTGCATCGACGGCGGCCTTGTTGGAATCATATTCGGCCTTGGACACCGCCTGCGAGGCCAGCAGGGTCTCGCTGCGGGCCAGGTTGGCGCGGGCCAGGGTCAGTTGCGACTGCATCTGAGCGACCTGGGCCTGGGCCTGGGCCAGAGCGGCCTGGGCCGGACGCGGGTCCAGGGTAAACAGCAGTTGCCCCTTCTGGACCATCTGGCCGTCGCGGAAGTGGACGGCCTGGACATAGCCGCCGACCCGCGCCCGCACGTCGACGCTCTCGACCGCCTCGAAGCGGCCCGTAAACTCGTCCCAGTCCACCACCTTCTGCTGCAGCGGCGTGGCCACCGTCACCGGCGGGGCGCCGGGCGCCTGGCCTTCGGCCTTGGGGGAACATCCATATAGCGCGCCCGTCACCATGACGGACACGGCCGCAATCTTCAGCCCGCGCATCTGCGCAATCTCCCTGTCGGAGGTAAATCCCTGTCGTGCGGACAGAGGCCGATGGGGAGTCGGCCGTTGTCAACGCGTGGTGACTTAATGATGGGCGTCGTGACGCTTGTCAACACGCGTTGACAAAGCCATATGGTGTCTACGGTTATTGTTCTGTGGAGTGTCATCCCCTTGTTATGTCCCGGCCCACGCCCGAGGAACGCCGCTGCGACGCGCACGGCCATTCTCGACGCAGCACGCGAGAGATTCGCGGCCGAGAGCTATGACGACGTGGGCATGCGCGACATCGCCCGCGACGTCGGCGTCGATGCGGCCCTGATCAGCCGGTATTTCGGATCCAAGGACGATCTGTTCCTGGCGGCGCTGGACAGCTGCGGCGACGGCAGCGCCCTGATGTCGGGCGAAAAGTCCGATTTCGGCCGGTGCGTGGCCCATGAGATCGTGTTCGAACCCAAGAAGGCCGAGAAGCTCAAGGGCATGTCGATCATGCTGCGCTCCATCGGCTCGGCCAAGGCGGCGGACATGGTGCAGACCACCTGCACGGCCCGTTTCTTTGGCCCCCTGGAAGACTGGCTCAGCGGCCCGGACGCCACGGTGCGGGCGCGGCTGCTGGCGGGATTCATCATGGGCATGTCGGTCAGCCGCGAACTGGGCGGCGGCAGTTTCAATATCGAGCCGGCCGAATGCGAGGCGATGCGCGACCGGCTGGCGCCGATCCTTCAGTCCCTGATCGACGGCTGATCACGCCCCCGAAATGAAGAAGGGCGCGGAGGTCGCCCTCCGCGCCCTTTGTCTTGTCCGACGACCGGCCCTTAGTGCGAGGCGACCGTGGTCACTTCCGCCTTGGCCTTGGTGCGGGCGCAGGCGATGGCGAAGACGGTCAGGCCGACATAGCCCGCCATCGGCACCAGGAAGGCCGGCTGAAGGGCGCCGGCGGCGTCGGCGATGCGCGCCGCCACCTGCGGCAGCAGGGCGCCGCCGATGATGCCGAAGACCAGCAGGCCCGAGGTCGCCGAGGTCGGCGCCGTGGACCGCTCCAGCGTCAGGGTGAAGATGGTCGGGAACATGATCGAGTTGAACAGGCCGATCGACAGGACCGCATAGGCCGCCGTGGGTCCGCCGATCTGGCTGACCAGCAGGCAGAGCGCGGCCGCAGCGACGGTGCAGCAGGCCAGGACCACGCCGGGCGACACGCGCGACAGCACCCACGAGCCGATGAACCGGCCGACCATGGCGCCGCCCCAGTAGAGGGCGACCATCTTGCCCGCCGTCTCGATCGGGGCGTTCAGGATGTCGGGGCTTTCCAGGAAGTTGGTCAGCATGCCGCCGATGGCCACTTCCGAACCGACATAGAGGAAGATCGCCAGGGCGCCGAAGATCGCCCAGGGCGAGGACAGGGCCTTCAGCGGCGAGACCGCCTCGGTCGCGGCCGGGGCCGCCACATTGATCTTCTTGCGGGCCGTGAAGATGAAGAAGGCCACGACGGCGAAGAAGGCGCCCATGCCCAGGAAGGCCATGTCGATGCTGCGCAGCGACTGGGTGCGGGTCGCGGCCGTGACCACGGCGCCGGCGGCGAAGACGCCCCCCGTCAGCAGCACGTGCGACCCCAGCCACGGTCCGACCGTGGTGCCCAGGGAGTTGAAGGCCTGCGACAGGTTCAGACGGCTGGACGCGCCCTTGCGGCTGCCCAGTTCGGCGACCAGCGGATTGGCCGCGACCTGAAGCAGGGTGACGCCCGAGGCGATCACGAACAGGGCGATCAGCACGCCGGGGTACCAGTCGGCGGCCGTGGCGGCCGGCACGATCAGACAGCCCGCCACCATGACCACCAGAGCGCCGATGATCGAACGGCTGTAGCCCAGCCGGCCCAGCACCGCCGCCGCCGGCAGGGACATCAGCCCATAGGCGATGAACCAGGCGAAGGTGGTCAGAAAGGCCTCGGCGTTGTTCAGATCGAACACCCGCTTCACCGCCGCGATCAGCGGATCGATCAGCGAGGTGGCGAAGCCCCAGGCGAAGAAGAGCGTGGTGACATAGGCGAAGGCCAGGGTCGTACCCTGGCGCTTGGCGGCCTCTGGAGCGGACATGAATTCCCCCTGCGGATAGAACTAAGGACGGCCGCGCTTTCCCCGCGCGGTTCTGGTCGCCTTGGTTCGGGCATCGCGGACGCGCCGTCCAGCGGAAAAACACAGGCTGTAACCAAACTTGGGCGGCGGCGACCAGCGGTGGGGGCGATAGGCCAGGGCCAAAAAGAAAGGGCCGCCTCGTTTCCGGGGCGGCCCAAGTTTGCTCAGGGGAGAAATCAGAAGCGGTAGTTCATGCCCACCGCGAAGGTCCGGCCGTAGCTCTGATAATCGATGGTCCGGCGCTCATCGCCGTTCTCGAAGGTCTTGAACGGCTCGTCGGTCAGGTTGTTGACCTGGGCCAGGATGGACAGGCCTTCCAGCGGACCCGACAGGAACTCGTAGCCGACCTGGGCGTCCACGACGGTTTCCGCCGCGACCGAGCGCAGGGTGCGGCCGTTGCCGAAGCCGGCGACCTCGCCCAGGAAGTCCGAACGGTAACGACCCGAGACGCGCGCCTGGAAACCGTAACGCTCATAGTAGAGCGTGCCGTTGACGACGGTTTCCGACAGACCGGGAAGGGCGGTCGGAGGCTGGGTCGGATCCGGCTGAACCTCGCTGTCGGTGGTCGAGGCGCTGAAGACGCCGCCGAAGCCTTCCAGCATCGGATGGAAGATGTCGAACGGCGCCGACACTGAGAATTCGAGCCCCTTGATCCAGCCGCCATCGCCATTGTCCGGCGCCCCGACCAGCCCTTGACGCAAGGCCGGCTCCGGGTTGGTCGGCGAGATCACGCCGATCGGATAGCCGGTGAAGTCGAATATCTGGTTGTGGTTGTAAACATAGGATTCGAGATACTTGTAGAAGGCCGCCACCGAGACATAACCCTTGCGGTTGGCGAAGTACTTCTCGAACGAGACGTCGGCGACATCGGCGATATAGGGCCGGAGCTCGGGATTGCCGCCGCCGCCGCCCCACGGCGAACGATTGATGTCCGTCGATTGGGCAAGGCTGGTGTTGTAGCTGTAGTTCCGCGAGGCGCGCATGTCGTCCATCCGCGGCCGCGCCAAGGTGCGCGAGGCAGCGAAGCGGGCGAACATGTCGTCGCCGACCTCAAGGATGAAGTTCGAGCTTGGCAAGATTTCCAGATAGTCGACTCCGCCGCTGACGGCGAGCGTTTCCGACACGCCGGGTGAGACTTGGCGGGCCGAGAACCCATCGGACATCTGATCGGTGTAGACGAACTGCATTCCGACATTGCCGGTCAGAGGCAAGCCAAACAGATAGTGGTCAATGTTGGCGCGGACATAGGCGGTCGAGACCTTTTCCGTCACTTCCCAGTTGCCGGCGGCGACGTCGGCATTGGGGTTGCGAACCAGGTCGAGCAGGCCGCTGTTGACCACGCCCAGCGCGTCGTAGCTGAGCACCTGTGAGATGCCGAGGTAGCCCAGGTCGGTCGGCGCCAGCAGATATTCCGACGGCACGAACAGGTCCCCGCCGCCCGGGACGCCGATGTAATACTGGTCGTTGACGAAGGTCTTGTTGCGCTCCGAATAGTTGAAGCCGAAGTCGATGGACTTGAACGGGCTCTGGTGCAGAGTGCGGTTGGCCGTCAGGCGAACGGCCTTGATCTCATCCTCGATGGACGGGGTGTTCATATAGCCGACCTGGCCACCCGCGATGACGTCAGAGCCCCAGCCCTGGGCCGAAGTGATGCGGATCAGGCTGGCGTCAGCGTAGTCGAGCTGGCTGGTGAAACGGGTCACCCCGTCGTCGGTCAGTTCGAAGCCCAGGGTGTCGAGGGCGCCGTTGATGTTGCGGCCCGTGCCAGCGTTGGTCTCGAGGATGATGTCGTTCCGCTCGACCTTCGAATAGTTGACGTCGAGAGCCAGGGTCCAGTCGTCGTTGGCGACGAACTCGGTGTTCCAGCCCAGGGCGGTGATATTGCTGTCGCGCTTGTTCAGGTCGTTGCGGACGACGCCCTTGATGTTGTCCCAGGTGCCGGCGACGATCATGCCGTCTTCGACCGTGTAGCCGGCTCGCAGCGAGGGCGCCGGACGGCAGAGCGACGACGGCACGTTCACTGTGCAATCCCCGGACGAACCGCCCCAAGCCAGCGGGAACTCGATGCCGCGCAGGACCTGGGTGTTCTTGAACTCGGAATAGAAGGCGTCGATCGTCGAGTGGATGCGGTCGTTCGGACGCCATTCCAGCACGCCCATATAGCCGTCGCGCTCCAGCTCCGACGACATGACATAGGGTTTGACGCCGCCGGTCAGCAGATTGCCGTCGGAATAGTTCGGATAGCCCCAGGCGTTGAACCGCTCGGACTGATAGGGCGAGCTCATGTGGGCGTAGCCCAGGGCGACGCCCAGGGTGCCGTCCATGAACTGGTCGATATAAGAGACGGTGTAGCGGTCGCCGCTGTCGGTCGTGCCCGAGTTCAGGGCGCCGATGTCGTTCCATTCGTGGCGATAGTTCACCGCGATGGCCTGACGGCCATAGGCCAGGGGCCGGACGGTGCGCAGGTCGACGGTGCCGGCCAGGCCCTGGCCGATCAGGGCCGCATCCGGGGTCTTGTAGACCACGACGCTGCCCAGCAGTTCCGAGGGGAACTGGTCGAACTCGACGCCGCGGTTGTCGCCGGTGGTGACAAGTTCGCGGCCGTTCAGCAGGGCGGTGGTGAAGTCCGGGCCGAGGCCGCGGATGGAGATCTGCTGGCTGCGGCCGTCGAGGCGCTGCATGGTCACGCCCGGCAAGCGGGCCAGGGATTCGGCGATAGAGACGTCCGGCAGCTTGCCGATGTCCTCGGCCGAAATGACTTCCACGATAGAGGTGTTGTTGGCCTTGGCCGAGATCGAAGCCTCGATCGAGCGACGAATGCCGGTGACGACGATTTCGCCGACTTCCGCAGGCTGTTCGTCGGCCTGGGTCGTCGCCGCGGCGGTTTGCGCCTGGGCGCTGCTGACGGCCACGAGCGCGGCGGCGCCGAATGCGGCGCCCGACAGCAGGCGCACGCGCCGATTAAGACGTTGAGACATTGTCATCCTCCCTGGGGCTGCCGCGATTCTGAATGTCGCAGCCGAAGCCTTCGCAAAAATATGCAAACATCTGGCATTCTTGCAAGCAGTTAATGCGAGGGGCGCATTTTCGCCGCACCCGAACCACCGCAAACAGCCCGTGAACCTTAGCGTTTCGGGAGAGTCATGCCGATTACTTGCTGCAATGCAGCATTCTAATCCGCGTTGACAGGGGCCGCCCGGACTGCAAAATCTTGCAAATCGATCTGGAAGGCTTTGCACTTTCTGGACAGGGAGAACGACAGGATGATCCTCGCCCGACAATGGAAGACCCCGGCGCGCGCCATAATCGCGGCGGCGGCGCTGTTCGCCTCGACTCCCCCCCTGCCCGTCCAGGCCCAGTCGGCCGCGCCGGACGTCCTGACCGCCCTGCGCCAGCGCCCGCCCCAGGACGAGGTCATCTATTTCCTGCTGCCCGACCGGTTCGCCAACGGCGATCCCTCGAACGACCACGGCGGCTATGCGCCCGAGCGGCTGAAGAGCGGCTTCGACCCGTCCGACACCGACTTCTATCACGGCGGCGATCTGGCCGGCGTGACCCAGCGGCTGGACTATATCCAGGGCCTGGGCGCCACCGCCGTGTGGCTGGCGCCCGTCTTCAAGAACAAGCCGGTCCAGACCCACGGGAACTACACGGGCGCGGCGCATCACGGTTACTGGATCACCGACTTCACGGCCGTCGATCCGCATTTCGGCGACGAGGCGGCGATGCGCGCCCTGGTCGATGCGGCCCATGCGCGGGGCATGAAGGTCTATCTGGACATCGTCGCCAATCACACGGCCGACGTGATCCGCTATCGCGAATGCCCCGACCGGCCCTGCGAATACCGCAGCCGGGCCGACTATCCCTACACCCGCCGCGGCGGGCTGGACGGGGCGGCGATCAACGAGGGCTTCGACGGGCGGGACTTCTCGCGCCTGACCCGGCCCGACTACGCCTACAGCCCCTATGTCCCGGCGGGCGAGGAGACGGCCAAGGTTCCGGCCTGGCTGAACGACCCGATCCACTATCATAACCGGGGCGACAGCACCTTCGCCGGCGAAAGCTCGCTGGACGGGGATTTCGCCGGTCTGGACGACCTGCTGACCGAGGATCCGGTCGTGGTCCAGGGCATGATCGACATCTTCGGCGGCTGGATCGACAAGTACGGGATCGACGGCTACCGCATCGACACCGCCCGCCACGTGAACCCCGAGTTCTGGCAGGCCTTCATCCCCGCCATGCTGGAGCGGGCGCGGGCCAAGGGCATCCCGAACTTCCACATCTTCGGCGAGGTCTATGACCCTGACCCGGCGGTCACGGCGCGGTTCACGCGGGTGGACGCCTATCCGGCCGTGCTGGATTTCCCGTTCCAGAAGACCGCGGTCGACGTCGCCTCGGGCAAGTCGGGGACCGACGCCCTGGCCAAGTTGTTCGCCGCCGACGCCATCTACGCCAAGGGGGCGGAGACGGCCGCCATCCTGCCGACCTTCCTGGGCAACCACGACATGGGCCGGGTCGGCTTTTTCGTGAAACAGGCCAACCCGACCGCCGACGACGCCGAGATCCTGGCGCGGGTGAAACTGGCCCACGCCCTGATGATGTTCAGCCGCGGCGTGCCGACCCTCTATTACGGCGACGAGCAGGGCTTCGCCGGCGCCGGCGGTTACGGAAACTCACGCCAGGACATGTTCGCCAGCCAGACGGCCGTCTATGCGGCGGAGCGGCCCATCGGCGGTCGCCAGCCGGCCTATTCGACCGAAGCGCCCCTCTATACGGCCATCGCCGAGATGGCCCGGATCCGCGCCGCCGAACCGGCCCTGCGCCACGGCCGTCAGGTCGTCCGCGTCGCCGGCGACACGCCGGGCCTGTTCGCCATGTCCCGCATTGACGAGGCCGGCGGCGAAACCCTCGTCCTGTTCAACACATCGACCGCCGAAGTCACGGCCCAGGTCGAGGTGGAGCCCGGCTCGCGGCGGTGGCAAGCTGTTCGCGGCGACTGCGCGGCCGAGGCTTCGGCCCCGGCCAGCTACGCCGTCCGCATCGCCCCTCTCGACTATCTGATCTGCAAGAGCACGCCCCAGTGAACGCCCACACCCTCGATCTCGCGACCGCCGCCCGACCGGCGACCGCCCACACTGAATGGTGGCGGGGTGCGGTGCTGTACCAGATCTATCCGCGCAGTTTCGCCGATGCGAACGACGACGGGGTGGGCGACCTGAAGGGGATCACCCAGCATCTGGACCATGTCGCCTCGCTGGGCGTGGACGGGATCTGGCTGTCGCCCTTCTTCACCTCGCCGATGAAGGACTTCGGCTATGACGTCGCCGACTATTGCGACGTCGATCCGATCTTCGGAACCCTGGCCGATTTCGACGCCCTGGTGGCGCGGGCCCACGCGTTGGGTCTGAAGGTGGTGATCGACCAGGTCTTCTCGCACACCTCCGACGAACACCCCTGGTTCCTGGACAGCCGCGCGTCGCGCTCCGGCCCGCACGCCGACTGGTACGTCTGGGCCGACGCCAAGCCGGACGGATCGCCGCCGTCGAACTGGCAGTCGGTGTTCGGGGGGCCGGCCTGGACCTGGAACGCCCGGCGCGGCCAGTATTACATGCACAACTTCCTGGCCTCCCAGCCGCAGCTGAACGTGCGCAATCCGGCGGTTCAGGACGCCCTGATCGAGGCCGCGCGCTTCTGGCTGGATCGGGGGGTGGACGGCTTCCGGCTGGACGCCATCAACTTCTCCATCCACGATCTGAAGCTGACCGACAATCCGCCGATCAACGACGGCAAGAAACGCACCCGGCCGTTCGACTTCCAGGACAAGATCAACAACCAGAGCCAGCCGGAGATCATCGGCTTCCTGAACCGAATCCGCGCCCTGACCGACAGCTACGAGGGCCGGTTCACCGTCGCCGAAGTGGGCGGCGACCACGCCGACCGCGAGATGAAGGAATACACCGCCGGGACCGACCGCCTGCACTCGGCCTATGGCTTCCTGTATCTCTACGCCGACACGCTGAAGAGCGAACTGGTCGCCCAGGGCGAGACCATGTGGCCGGATCGGCAGGGCGAAGGCTGGCCGTCCTGGACCTTCTCGAACCATGACGCGCCGCGCGCCGTGTCGCGCTGGGCCCAGGGCCGGGACCGCAAGGCCTTCGCCGAGATGGCCCTGCTGCTTCTGGTCTGCCTGCGCGGGAACGTCTTCGTCTATCAGGGCGAGGAACTGGGCCTGCCCCAGGCCGAGGTGCCGTTCGAGCGGCTGGTCGATCCCGAGGCCATCGCCAACTGGCCCGAGACCCTGGGCCGCGACGGCGCCCGCACCCCCATGCCCTGGCATGCGGACCAAGCCAACGCCGGCTTCTCCACCGTCGAACCCTGGCTGCCGGTCGATGCGCGCCATCTGCCGCTGGCGGTGGATGCGCAGGAGGCCGATCCGGCCTCGACCCTGCATGTCGCCCGCCGGATGATCCGGCTGCGTCATCAGCATCCGGCCTTGCGCTACGGCGGGATGGCGCCGATCGAGACTTCGCACCTGCTGGTGTTCGAACGACAGGAGCGCGGCGGGAGTGGAGAGCGGCTTTTGTGCGTCTTCAACCTGGGCCGCGATCCGGTCGAATGGCGCCCGCCCGTCGACGCGACGCGGATCGAGGCGATCAACTGGACCGAGGCCGACGGCTCCACCCTGCCCCCGCTCGCCGGCCTGGTCTTCAGACTGGCATGAGCCGGTCAGCCGCCACAGGTCTCGCGCACGATCAGATCGGTGGGAACGCGTTCCGACCGACCGGCGGTCGCGCCCCCGTGGTCCAGCAGTTTGGACACCATCAGCCGGCCGGCCTTCATCGTGTCCTGGGCGATGGTGGACAGGGCCGGGCGCGAGTAGCGGCTGAAGGGCACATTGTCGAAACCGATCACCGAGACGTCGCCCGGCACCGTCAGCCCGGCATGCTCCAGCGCGCGCACGGCGCCCAGGGCGATCTGGTCGGAGGCCGCCACCACGCCGTCGAACCGCACGCCCCGGCGAACCAGGGCGTCCACGGCCGCCTCGGCGGACTCGACCTCGAAATGGGCGGGCACGATCAGTTCGGCGTCCACCGACAAGCCCGCCGTCTCCAGCGCCTCCAGATAGCCCCGGTGCCGCTGCATAGCCTCCGGCGGATCGAGGTCGCCCAGGAACACGATCCGCGTGCGCCCCAGCCGCGCCAGATGCGCGGTCGCCCGGCGACCGCCCGAGAAGTTGTCGGAGCCGATGGAGCAATAGTCCTGTTCCGGCAGGTCGGCGCCCCAGACCACGAACCTATGGTCGCCCGCCGCCAGCCGGTTGAAGGCGCCGTGCAGGCTGGACTGGCCCAGGAAGATCACCCCGTCGGCGCGGCTGGTGTTCATCGCAGCCGCCAGCTCGTCATAGGTGGCGGGCGAAATATGGCTCATCAGCAGGTCGCAGCCGCGTTCGCGCGCCGCCTCGCCCACCCCGGCCAGCAGCTCCAGAAAGAAGGGGTCGGAGATCCGGCCTTCCCGTCCCTGGGGTCGCGGCGTCACCAGGGCGATCGTACCCTGGGCCCCGATCGGGCCGGCGGGCATGTAGCGGCGGAACGGATAGTCGTGCTCCTTCGCCAGCTTCCAGATCAGTTGTTTGGTGCGGTCATTGACGGCGGGGCTATCGTTCAGCGCCCGGGAGGTGGTGGCGACCGACACGCCGGCCAGGCGCGCGATGTCTTCAAGTCGAGTGGTCTTGCGGCTCAAGGTCGCGGGTCCCCAGCACAGCCTGTTCTGACTGCAAATTTTTCTGCAAACATTTCAGCCACCGTTCGCAGCGGTTGGCAAGAGGCGGCGTAACGGAGTTCACATGATGCAGCGCAGATCCTTCCTGGCCCTCGGCGGCGCCTCGATTCTGGCCTTCGGCGCCACCGGCGTTCGCGCCCAGACCACGCCGACCCACGCCCGCGCCAGCTCGCCCGGCGGCGTCCTGACCGTCGAGGCCTTCACCGACAACGACGGCCGGCCGATGTACGCGGTCCTGCGTCAGGGCCGGATGGTCGTCGCCCCGTCGAAGTTGGGCTTCCTGCTGACCGACGCCCCGGCGCTGGAGCGCGGCTTGGCGATCACCGCGGGTCAGCCCGTGACGGTGGACGAGACCTGGGAGCAGCCGTGGGGCGAGCGCCGCTTCATCCGCAACCATTACAACGAATGGCGCGTCAGCTACGCCGAGACCGCCGGCCTGCAACGCCGCGTCGACGTGGTGTTCCGCCTGTATGACGACGGCCTGGGCTTCCGCTACGAATTCCCGGACCAGGCCGCGCTGAAGACGGTCCGCATCGGTTCGGAGATCACCGAGTTCAACCTGGCCGAAAACGGCGAGGCCCTGTGGTGCCCGGCCTGGGAATGGAACCGCGAGGAATACCTCTACAGCCGCACCCCCATCGACGCGGTCGGCAGCGCCCAGACCCCGATGACGGTAAAGGGTCAATCGGGCCTGCACGTCTCGATCCACGAGGCGGCCTGCATCGACTACGCCGGGATGAACCTGCGCCGGTCGGAAGGCACGATGTTCCGCGCCCAGCTGACGCCCGGCCTGACCAACGCCGCCGTGGTGCGTCAGGCGCCGTTCCATACGCCGTGGCGGACGTTGCAGGTGTCGGACACCGCCGCCGGCCTGATCGAATCCAGCCTGATCCTGAACCTGAACGAGCCCAACAAACTGGGCGACGTGTCGTGGTTCAAGCCGATGAAATACGTCGGCGTCTGGTGGGAGATGCACCTGGAGCTGAAGAGCTGGAACTCCGGTCCCAAGCACGGCGCCACCACCGAGAACGCGATCAAGCACATCGACTTCGCGGCCAAGCACGGCTTCGGCGGGGTTCTGGTCGAGGGTTGGAACAAGGGCTGGGACGGCCAGTGGTTCGCCAATGGTTCGGACTTCAGCTTCACCGAGGCCTATCCCGATTTCGACATCGAGGCGGTCTGCGCCCACGCCCGGTCCAAGGGCGTGCAACTGATCGGCCACCACGAGACGGGCGGCAACGCCTTCCACTATGAGCAGCAGCTCGAACCGGCGATGGCCCTGTATGAACGCCTCGGCGTCCATTCGGTGAAGACGGGCTATGTGGCGGACGCGCAAGGCGCGCGCGTCGCCGGACCCAACGGCCAGATGGTGATGGCCTGGCACGAGAGCCAGGCGATGGCTCAGCACCATATGAAGGTCGTCGAGGCGGGCGCGCGTCACAAAGTGGCGATCAACGCCCACGAGCCGTTCAAGGACACCGGCCTGCGCCGCACCTATCCGAACATCATCAGCCGCGAAGGCCAGCGCGGCATGGAATATTCGGCCTGGGGCAATCCGGGCAATCCGCCCGAGCATGAGCCGAACCTGGTCTTCACCCGCCTGCTGGCCGGACCGATGGACTATACCCCCGGCATCTTCGGCATGGAGACACGCAGCCCCGGCGGGGTGCAGACGACCTGGGCCAAACAGCTGGCCCTCTATGTCGTCATCTACAGCCCGATCCAGATGGCGGCCGACCTGCTGATCAACTACGAGGCCAATCCGGCGCCGTTCCAGTTCATCAAGGACGTGCCCTGCGACTGGGCCGAGACCCGCGTGCTGGCGGCAGAGATCGGCGACTACGTCGCCATTGCGCGCAAGGACCGGGCGTCGGACGTCTGGGCCCTGGGCGCCATCACCGACGAGCATCCGCGCGTCCTGACCGCGCACCTCGACTTCCTGGACGACGGGCGGCGCTACCGGGCCGAGATCTACCGCGACGGCCCGGACGCCGATTATCGCGGCAAGCGCGAGGACGTCGTCATCGAGCAGCGCGAGGTGACGTCGGCCGACGTCCTGACCCTGGCGCTCGCGCCCGGCGGCGGGCAGGCGATCCGCTTCGTGCCGCTGGGCCGGAGCCGTCGTCGATGAGCGGCATTCAGACCCTCTCCCGCTTGCGGGAGAGGTGGCCCGTCGATCGCGAAGCGATCCAGGGTCGGAGAGGGAAGTCTTCTGATGAAAGAGGACACTTCCCCCATCGTCAGGCGTGTCGCTTCGCGCCACGGCCTGACACTTCCCCCGCAAGCGGGGGAAGGTCATGACAATCCTCGCCCACCGTCCGCGCCTGTCCGGCCTGGCGATCTGGAACATGTGCGTCGGCTTCTTCGGCATCCAGATCGGCTTCGGCCTGCAGAACGCCAACACCAGTCGGATCTTCCAGACCCTGGGCGCCGAGGTCGACAGCCTGGCCATCCTGTGGATCGCCGCGCCGCTGACCGGCCTCCTGGTCCAGCCGATCATCGGCCATTTCAGCGACCGGACCTGGACCCGGTTCGGGCGTCGCCGTCCCTATTTCCTGGTCGGCGCCATCGCCACCACCCTGGCCCTGATCGCCATGCCCAACAGCCCTGGCCTGTGGTTCGCCGCGGCCATGCTTTGGATCATGGACGCCTCGATCAATATCACCATGGAGCCGTTCCGCGCCTTCGTCGGCGACAATCTGCCGGAGGAGCAGCGCACCGCCGGCTATGCGATGCAGAGCTTCTTCATCGGCGCCGGGGCCGTCTTCGCCTCGGTCCTACCTTGGCTGTTATCGAACGTGTTCGGCGTGGTCTCGACGGCCGAGGCGGGCGTCGTGCCCCTGTCGGTCAAGATCGCCTTCTATGTCGGGGCCGCCGGCCTGTTCTCGGCCGTGCTGTGGACCGTGCTGAGCACCAAGGAATACAGCCCCGAACAGATCGCCGCCTTCGAACGCGCCAAACAGGCGGCCCTGGGCGCGTCGGCTGACGACGGGCCCGAGGCGCCGGCGCGCAGTGTTCAGGGTTGGATGACGTCGGGCCTGGTCTGCGCCGTGCTGGGGGGCCTGGGTTTCGTGCTGATCGGCGCGCTGGACCTGGAGAAGGAGCTGCTGGTTCTGGCCGGCTTCTTCGCCGGTTTTGGGTTGCTGCAGATCGCGGTCGGGATGATGCAGCGCCGCCGCATCGTCAACGCGGCGACCGAGATCCTGAACGACATCTTCCGCATGCCCGAGACGATGCGGGGTCTGGCGGTGGTCCAGTTCTTCAGCTGGTTCGCCCTGTTCTCCCTGTGGATCTACACCACCGCCGCCGTGACCAGCGTTCACTACGGCACGACCGACACCACCTCGGCCGCCTATGCCGTCGGAGCGGACTGGGTCGGGGTGTTGTTCGGGGTCTATAATGGCGTGGCGGCCCTGGCGGCCTTCACCCTGCCGGTCCTGGCCAGGCGCATCGGCCGCAAGGCGACCCACGCCCTGATGCTGCTGCTGGGCGCGGCGGGCCTGTTCGGGGTCTTCGTCATCCGCGATCCGGGCCTGCTGTGGCTGCCGATGATCGGCGTCGGCTTCGCCTGGGCCTCGATCGTCTCCATGCCCTACGCCATCCTGTCGGCGGCGGTGCCGGACCGGAAGATGGGCGTCTATATGGGCGTCTTCAACATCTTCATCGTCGTGCCGCAGCTGCTGGCCGCCACCGTCCTGGGCCTGATCCTGAAGACCCTGTTCGACGGCCAGGCCATCTGGGCCCTGGTGCTGGGCGCGGTCTCCTTCGTGCTGGCGGCGATCAGCGCCCTGCTGGTGCGCGAACATTCCCCCTCCCCCACGCCCAACCCGTGAGGCTTCTCCATGCGTAAGTTCAAAACCCTTTGCCTGGCCGGCGCCGCCGGTTTCGCCGTCGCCTCAGCCGCGTCCGCACAGTCGGTCGCACCCGGTGCGCCGGGCGATCTGCCGACCTGGTCCAGCGCCGCCAAGACCGGCGCCGGCGCGTCCTATGAAGCCTATGTCGGCGGCCAGTATCGGGACGGCGGCCCGACCGGGGCGGTGTCCAAGGTCTGGTTCTCGATCGCCGACGGCGTCCTGACCGAGACCATGTACGGCCTGATCCACGAGGCCCAGATCAAGGCCCTACGCTTCGCCGTCGTCACACCGGATGGTCTGGCGCTGGAAGGCGACGACACCACGGCCAAGACCGAATACCTGCACGTGGACGCCGAGGGGCGCCCGCTGTCCCCCGCCTACAAGGTCACGACCCGCGACAAGGCCGGCCGTTTCGAGATCGAGAAGCGCATCTTCACCGACCCCGACCGCAACGCCCTGGTGCTGCGGGTTCAGATCACCGCCCTGAGCGGCGAGGCCACGCCCTATCTGCTGCTGGAACCGCACATCGCCAACACCGGCGTCGAGGATCGCGGCGCCGTCACGGCCCAGGGCTTCCACGCCTGGGAAGGCGACACGCACCTGTTGCTGAAGCCCAGCGATGCCTTCGCCGCCGCCAGCGTTGGCTTCGTCGGCGCCTCCGACGGCCTGACCGATCTGAAGGACGGCAAGCTGGACTGGACCTACGCCTCGACCGGCGAGACCGCCGGCAACACGATGATGACCGGCGCCCTGCCGACCCTGCGCATGGGCCAGAGCCTCAGCCGCGACTTCGTCATCGGCTTCGGCGACAGCGAGGCGGCGGCCGAAGCGGCGGCGGACGGCGCCTTCGCGACCGGCCTGGACGAGGTGCTGGCCCGCTTCAACGGCGAGGGCGAGCGCGCCGGTTGGGAGGACTATGTCGCCTCGCTGACCGAACTGCCACGCATCGCCGAACAGGCGACCGACGGGGGCAAGCTGGCCTATGCGTCGGCCCTGATGCTGAAGGTGCAGGAGGACCGCACCCATGCGGGCGCCCTGATCGCGTCGCTTTCCAACCCGTGGGGCGACACGGTGGACGCGTCGAAATCCTCGACCGGCTACAAGGCGGTCTGGCCGCGCGACTTCTATCAGGTGGCCATGGCCTTGGCGGCCCTGGGCGACAAGGAGACGCCGCTGGCGGCCTTCAACTATCTGCCGCAGGTGCAGGTGGGCGCGAACACGCCTGGCAACACCGGCGTCGGCGGCTGGTTCCTGCAGAAGACCCACGTCGATGGCGAACTGGAGTGGGTCGCGGTTCAACTGGACCAGACGGCCATGCCGATCATGCTCGGCTACCGCCTGTGGAAGATGGGCTGGCTGTCCGATGCGGAAATGGCCGACCACTATCGGTCCATGCTGAAGCCGGCGGCCGACTTCCTGGTCGACGGCGGCAAGGTCGGCCTGTTGTGGAACGAGGCCGAGATCAAGCCGCCCTTCACCCAGCAGGAACGCTGGGAAGAGCAGCAGGGCTATTCCCCGTCCAGCACCGCCGCCGTGGTCGCCGGCCTGACGGTCGCCGCCGAAATGGCCCGCGCCTCGGGCGACGCGGCGGGCGCGACCCGCTACCAGTCCGCCGCCGACAGCTATGCGTCCAAGATCGAAGAGCGGATGTTCACCACCAACGGCGACTTCGGGAACGGCCGCTACTATATCCGCATCACCCAGAACGAGAACCCGAACGACAAGGCCCCGATCGGCGCCGCCAACGGTCAGATCGCCCCGGCCGAGGATCGGGTCGTGGACGGCGGCTTCCTGGAACTGGTGCGCTACGGGGTGCGCAAGGCCGACGATCCGCATATCGTCTCCACCCTGCCGGTCTATGACGACCAGGGCCTGAATGACCTGTACCGCGTCCGCTACGACTTCGGCCCCGAGGGCGACAGGACGCCGGGCTGGCGCCGCTACGGCGTCGACGGTTACGGCGAGGATCACCTGACCGGAGCCAACTACGGCGTGGGCGGCCAGATGAGCCCGGGTCAGCGCGGTCGGGTCTGGCCCTTCTTCACGGGCGAGCGCGGCCATTATGAACTGGCCCGCGTCAGCCTGAACGGCGCCCCCTCCGCAGCCGAAATGGCCGCCATCCGCCAGACCTATGTGCGCGGCATGGAGCGGTTCGCCAACGACGGCCTGATGCTGGCCGAACAGGTGTGGGACGGGGTCGGCGACCCCACGGCCCACGACTACGCCCTGGGTCAGAACACGGATTCCGCCACCCCCCTGGCCTGGACCCACGCCGAATATCTGAAGCTGCTGCGGTCGCTGGCCGACGGCAAGGTCTGGGACCAGTACGATCCGGTCGAAAGCCGCTACGCCCGCTAAAGAAAAAGGCCCCGGAGATCACTCTCCGGGGCCTCCTCAGTTCAGTTCCGAAGGATCAGAACATCACTTTAAGACTGGCGACAACGCGATCCTCGGCGTTCTGAACGTTGTCCACGTCGGTGTCATGATAGCGGACATCGACTCCCAGATTGTCCGTCAGGGCGTAGGTCGCACCGAGGTTCCAGGTCGTGTACTCGTCGCTGTCTTCGTAAGTCTGCAGGCCGACCGCGCCGGACAGGGTCAGCTTGTTCATCGGCGAGAAGCTGCCGTTGATCTCATAGTACAGCGTCTGTTCGTTGAGATAGCTGGGCGAGTAGAAGACCGCCGCGCCAACCGTGGCCGGGCCGACCGCCCGCGATGCGGCGAGCTTGAACTCGGTGTAGTTATAGTCGGTGAAGCTGGGGGCGTTCACATAGCTGTAGGCGATCACGCCGCCATCGACAGCGAAGCCCTGCACCTCGGTACGGTAGCCGGCGTAGAAATCGACTTCAGCATCGGTGTCGTCGCCGAAGTCTACATTCGAGGCCCAGACGCCCGCATAGAAATTGCCTGCCGTCAGGTCCATGCCGCCCTGGATGGCAGGATCCTCATTGGTCTGGCTGTACCCGCGGTAAACATAGTCGCTGAAGACGCCGACGTTGAACGCGACATCGACCGCAGTGTCGGCCTGGGCCGAGGCGGGAGCGGCCACGCCGATCAGACCCAAAGACACGGCTACGGCCGCGACCGAACTCAAAAACCTGACATTCATTACGCTATCCCCTTGTTTTTATAGATTTGGTTTCAAGAACCGACACGAATGCCGGAGACCTCGGACGCGGCCGGCGGGCCGCGCCCGAGAGCGTTAGTCAGTGGTCCAGACTCTCGCCATGCAGCGAGGTGTCCAGACCGGCGGCTTCTTCCGCCTCGCTCACGCGCAGGCCCGTGGTGAACTTGCAGATGATGAGGATGACGAAGGTGCCGACCGCGCTGTAGGCGATGGTCCAAGCCAGGCCCAAGGCCTGGGCGCCGACAGTAGCGCCTTCCGACAGGCTGTTGATCGCGGTGGTCGCGAACACGCCGGTCAGCAGGGCGCCGATCAGACCGCCGGCGCCATGGATGCCGAAGGCGTCCAGGGAGTCGTCGTAGCGCAGCAGTTTCTTGATCCAGACCGAGGAGATGTAGCAGACCGGTCCGGCGATCAGGCCGATGATGACTGCGCCCTTGGGATCGACGAAACCGGCGGCCGGGGTGATGGCCACCAGACCGGCGACCACGCCCGACAGCATGCCGATCAGCGAGACCTTCTTCTTCTCGATCAGTTCGATGATCTTCCAGGTCAGGGCGGCGGCGGCGGCGGCCAGGACGGTGTTCAGCAGGGCGACGCCCATCAGTTCGTTCGCCGCGCCCGCCGAGCCGGCGTTGAAGCCGATCCAGCCGACCAGCAGCAGCGAGGCGCCGATCATGGTCAGCACCGGGTTGTGGGCGATGATCGGCTCGGCGCCATAGCCCTTACGACGGCCCAGGAAGATCGCGCAGACCAGACCGGCGACGCCCGAGTTGACGTGAACGACCGCGCCGCCCGCGAAGTCCAGCACGCCGGCGGCGCCCAGGAAGCCGCCGCCCCAGACCCAGTGGCAGATGGGAGAATAGACCAGCAGCGACCACAGGGCCGTGAACAGCAGCAGACCCGAATATTTCATCCGTTCGGCGAAGGCGCCGGTGACCAGGGCCGGGGTGATGATGGCGAAGGTCATCTGGAAGGCGATGAACAGATATTCGGGAATGCCGGTCAGCAGGGTGTTCGCCGTGCCCAGGGTCACGCCGTTCAGGAACAGCATGTCCAGGCCGCCCACATAGGGCTGAAGCGCGGCGTCAGGGTTGGCGCCGAAGGCGATGCTGTAGCCGGCGATGAACCAGACCAGCGAGACGACGGCGAAGACGCCGACCGACTGGGTGATGGTGGCGATGACGTTCTTGCGGCGCACCATGCCGCCGTAGAACAGGGCCAGACCCGGCAGGGTCATCAACAGGACCAGAGCGGTCGAGGTGCCCAGCCAGGCCGTGCCGGCGCCGTCCAGTTCCAGCACCGACTGGTGCGCCAGCAGGGCCGGCGCCGCCTCGGGCGTCTGGGCGAAGGCCCCGCCCGCATAGAAGAGACCAATGGTCAGACACAGGAGCGCGACGGCTCCCGGAAGTCGATTCCAGACACGCGACATGAGCAAAAATCCCCCTTAGCAATCTCGCAGATGCGAAGGTTTTACTGCAATCGCGTCTTACGCAAGGGGCTTGACCGTAAACGGTGCAACTTTCTTGCAACGGTCATTGAACAAAAGTTAAGCCCCGCATGATCGATGCGTCATGCGGGGCTAAAATATCAAAATCGTGTTTTCGGTAACGATGTTCGCGGTACGAATTTCGCAGCCCGATCAGGTCAGGCCCAGTGCATCTGCACCCGATGCGCCGCCGCCCAGTGGATGGCGCGGATGGCGTCGATCACGGCCTCGGTCGCCGCGCGCGTGCCCAGGGCGCCGCCCAGGTCGGCGGTGACGGCGCCGGCCGCCAGAACCGCGGCGACGGCGGCCTCGATGGAATCGGCCTCGTCCTCCAGCTTCAGGCTGTGGCGCAGTAGAAGGGCCGCCGACAGGATGGTTCCGACCGGGTTGGCCAGGTCCTGTCCGGCGATATCCGGCGCCGAGCCGTGGATCGGCTCGAACAGGCCCGGCCCTTCGGTCCCCAGCGAGGCCGACGGCAACAGGCCGATCGAACCGCCCAGCACCGAGATCTCGTCCGACAGGATGTCGCCGAACATGTTCTCGGTCAGGATGACGTCGTATTCGCGCGGCTTGCGGATCAGGTGCATGGCCATGGAATCGACCAGGGCGTGCTCCAGCGCGATCTCGGGGAATTCCTCGGCGTGGATGCGGGTCACCACCTCGCGCCACAGGCGGCTGGTCTCCATGACATTGGCCTTGTCGACCGAGGTCACCTTGCCGCGCCGCTGGCGAGCGGTCTGGAAGGCGGCGCGGGTGACGCGCTCGATCTCCGGCACCGTATATTCGCACAGGTCGGTGGCGCGGTCGGCGGTGCGGGTCTTCTCGCCGAAATAGACGCCGCCGGTCAGTTCGCGGAAGACGATCAGATCGACGCCCTCGACGATCTCCTTCTTCAGCGGCGAACGGTGCGCCATCACTGGCGAGACCTGCAGCGGCCGCAGATTGGCGAACAGGCCCATGGCCTTGCGGATCGCCAACAGGCCTTCCTCGGGCCGGCGCTTGCCGCCGTCCCATTTGGGACCGCCGACGGCGCCCAGCAGGACCGCGTCGGCGGCGACGCAGGCGGCGCGGGTCGCCTCTGGCAGGGGCTCGCCCGTCTCGTCGATGGCGGCGCCGCCGATCAGATGTTCGGAGAAGTTGAAGCTGTGGCCATAGAAGTCGCCGATCACCGCCAGGACGTCGCGCGCGGCGCGCGTCACCTCCGGCCCGACGCCGTCGCCGGGCAGCAGGACGATATTATAGGTCTTGGGGGCGGTGTGGGGCATCAGACGGTCTCTCTCGAACGCTCATAGGCTTCGATCTCAGGCAGGTTTGATTGCAGCCAGCCCAGGGTGTCCACCCCGTTCAGCAGGCATTCGCGCGCGAAGGATTCGACCGTAAACGACACGGGCTGAGCATTGCCGCGCCGGATCTGGTTGGCCTGAAGGTCGATCGTGACCGGTTGGTCCGGTTGCGACGCCAGATCGTCCCAGACGTCCTGGCTTACGACGATGGGCAGCAGGCCGTTTTTCAACGCGTTAGATGTAAAAATGTCAGCGATCTCGGTCGAGATCACCGCCCGGAAGCCATAGTCGTACAGGGCCCAGGGGGCGTGTTCGCGCGACGAGCCGCAGGCGAAATTCTTGCCCGCGAGCAGGATGCGATGTTCGGCCGGATCGATCCGGTTCAGGATGGCCTCGGGCTTCTCCGATCCGTCCGTCTCATAGCGCCAGTCATAAAAGGCCGCCTTGCCCAGCCCCTCGCGCGACGTCGTCGTCAGGAAGCGCGCGGGGATGATCTGGTCGGTGTCGATATTGGCCTGGCTGAGCGTCACCGTGCGGGAGGTCAGGACCTGAAAGGGCTCAGACATGCTCCACCTCATTCAGATAGACGCGGGGATCGGTCAGCACCCCGGCCACAGCCGTCGCCGCCGCCGTCGCTGGACTGGCCAGGATGGTACGGGCGTCCTTGCCCTGGCGGCCTTCGAAATTGCGGTTGGAGGTCGAGACCGCCAACTGGCCGGGCGCGACGAAATCACCGTTCATGGCGATACACATCGAACAGCCGGGAATCCGCCATTCGGCGCCGGCGGCGATGAAGACCTCGTGCAGGCCCTCCGCCTCGGCGTCGCGCCGCACGGCCTCGGAACCCGGCACCACCAGCATCCGCAGACCGGGCTTGACCTTGCGCCCGCGCAGCACCTCGGCGGCGGCGCGCAGGTCGGGCAGACGGCCGTTGGTGCAGGAGCCGATGAAGACCACGTCCACCGGCTGGCTGGTCGTCGCCTCGCCGGCGGTGAAGCCCATATAGGCGATGGCCTTGCGGTCGCTGTCCGACTGGGGCTGGGGCACGGGCGTGCCGATCGGCGCGCCGGCGTCCGGCGTCGTGCCCCAGGTCGCCATCGGGCGAATGGCGGCGCCGTCGATGACGACTTCCTTGTCAAAGACCGCGCCCGGATCGCTGGACAGTTTCAGCCATTCGGCCGTCGCGGCCTCATAGTCGGCGGGAACGTGTTTGCGGCCGCGCAGCCAGTCGATGGTGGTCTGGTCCGGGGCGATCATGCCCGCGCGGGCGCCGGCCTCGATGGACATGTTGCACAGGGTCATACGCCCTTCCATGTCCAGCGACCGTACCGCCTCGCCAGCGTATTCAATGACATATCCGGTGCCGCCGCCGAATCCGATGGCGGCGATGACGGCCAGGGCGACATCCTTGCCCGAGACGCCGGGCTGCAGTTGGCCGGTCACCGTCACCCGCATGGCCTTGGCCTTGCGCTGCAACAGGCACTGGGTCGCCAGCACATGGCCGACTTCGGACGTGCCGATGCCGAAGGCCAAAGCCCCGAAGGCGCCGTGTGTGGCGGTATGGCTGTCGCCGCAGACCACGGTCATGCCCGGCTGGGTCAGGCCCAGCTCCGGCCCCATGACATGGACCACGCCCCGGTCTTCGGAGCCCCAGCCCGCCAGCGGCACCCCATGAGCGGCGCAGTTCTTCTCCAGCCGATGCACCTGGGCCTCGGCCTGGGCGGTGACATAGGGTTTCAGCCCGTTCAGTCCCGCCGGCAGGGTCGGGGTCGAATGGTCCAGGGTGGCGTAGGTCCGATCAGGACGGCGCACCTTCAGGCCGCGCGCCTCAATCTCGCTGAAGGCCTGCGGACTGGTGACCTCGTGGACCAGGTGCAGGTCAATATACAGAACCCCGGGCGTGTCGACCGTCTCGTTCCGCACGACGTGGGCGTCCCAGACCTTGTCGAACAGGGTTTTTGGATCAGGCATACTGGGCCACCGTCTCCGACACGCCGTCCACGGCGTCGATGATGGCGATCAGCTCCGCGTCGTTGATCTCGCCGATCTGGTCGGCGCGCTGCTTGAAGCCGGCGACCACCGCGACCAGACGCTCGCCCTCAATGGGACGGCCGATGGTCTCGGCGCGTTTGGCGATGGCGTGACGGCCCGAATGCTTGCCCAGCACGAACCAGCTGCCCTCGAAGCCCACGTCCTGGGGCCGCATGATCTCATAGGTGCGGCTGTCGGCCAGCATGCCGTGCTGGTGGATGCCCGCCTCGTGGGCGAAGGCGTTGATGCCGACCACCGACTTGTTGCGGGCGATGACCGTCTCGGTGATCTCGCACAGGATCTTGGAGGCGCGCACCAGATGGCGGCTGTCGGAGCCGGTCGTGACGCCGTAACGGTCCTCGCGGACCTTCAGGGCCATGACGACCTCTTCGATCGAGGCGTTGCCGGCCCGTTCGCCGATGCCGTTGATCGCGCCCTCGACCTGACGCGCACCGCCCTCGACGGCGGCCAGGGAGTTGGCGACCGCCATGCCCAGGTCGTCGTGGCAGTGGGCCGAGAAGATCACATGCGGATGGCGCTTGTGGATCCGCGCGGCCAGGGCGCGGAAGGTCTCACGCACTTCTTCCGGGGTCGCATAGCCGACTGTGTCGGGCACGTTCAGCGTCCGGGCGCCGGCGTCGGCGGCGGCCTCCAGCACATCGGCCAGGAACTCGGGCTCGGTGCGGAAGGCGTCTTCGGCCGAAAACTCAACGTCGTCGAACAGGCTGGCGGCGTATTCGACCGAGCGCACGGCCGTCGACAGCACCTCGTTGGTCGACATCTTCAGCTTGGCGGTGCGGTGGATCGGGCTGGTGCCGATGAAGGTGTGGCAGCGGCGATGCGACTTGGGCGCCGGCTGCAGCGCGCGGAAGGTGGCGTCGATGTCCTTTTCGTTGGCGCGCGACAGGGAGCAGAAGATCGGCCCCTCGACCTCGCCGGCGACCCGGCGGATGCAGTCTTCGTCGCCGGGCGAGGCGGCGGCAAAGCCGGCCTCGATAACGTCGACGCCCAGGTCCTTCAGGACCTGGGCCATCTTCACCTTGGCTTGGGCGCTCATGGAGAAGCCGGGGGCCTGTTCCCCGTCCCGCATCGTCGTGTCGAAGACGATGACGCGGTTGGGGTCGGCGGCGATCTCCTCAGTTCGGGATACGCCGGATACTCGTACTTTCTCGGCGGTCATTACGCGGCCTCGGATTGAATAATGTCGTTGCCGATGCGGCGCACGCCGAACAGGCGGTCGATCTGGCGGCCCAGATTCTCCATGCAACGCCCGGCGTCACGGCCGCGCACGGTCAGGGAGATGCGGCGGAAGGCTCCCTCGTCGGCCATGTTCATGCCGTCGATGTGGAAGCCGCGGCGCTCCACAAGGCCGATGAGACGCTGAAGCGAACCGTCCGCACGGTCGATCTGGATGTGGATCGTGTCGCTCATCTCAGGAGCCCTCCATCATTTCGGCGTTGCTCTTGCCTGGCGGAACCAGCGGCCAGACATTGTCTCGGGGATCGATGACCACATGGGCCAGGCAGGGGCCTTCGGCGGCCAGCAGGCGCTGGATGCCGTCCGACACCTGATCGCGGCGATCGATACGGAAGGCCTCGATGCCAAAGGCCTCGGCCACCTTCACGAAGTCCGGATTGTCGGACAGGTCGATCTCGGAATAGTTCTCGGCGAAGAACAGCTCCTGCCACTGGCGCACCAGGCCCAGCGAGGAATTGTCGATCAGCACGATCTTCAGCGGGATGCCGTAACGCTTCAGCGTCGCCAGCTCCTGGATGTTCATCATGAAGCCGCCGTCGCCGGCGATGGTGACGACCGTAGCCGACGGATCGGCGAGCTTGGCGCCGATGCCGGCGGGCAGGCCGAAGCCCATGGCGCCCAGGCCGCCCGAGGTGATGTGGGCTTCGGGCCGCGAGAAGCGGCAGTGCATGGCCGCCCACATCTGGTGCTGACCCACGTCGCAGGCGGCGACGAAGTCATCGCCGGCCGCTTCCGACACTTCCTTCAGCAGGGCGGGGGCATAGACCCCCTCGCCCGGCGCGTCATAGCGATAGGCGTGGGTCGCGGCGGCCTGGGCGCATTCAACGGCCCACGGCTGGATGTCCAGGGCCGGGCCGCCGGCCATGCGCGCCGTCAGGGCCTCGACCCCGTCCTTCAGCTCGCCGACGACGGCGACATTGGCCGCCCGCAGCTTACCGACTTCCGAGGCGTCGATGTCGAAATGGACGATCCGGGCGTTGGGCGCGAACTCGGCCAGCTTGCCCGTGGCGCGGTCGTCGAACCGGGCGCCGACGACGATCAGCAGGTCGCTGTCCTGCACCGCATGATTGGCGGCGCGGGCGCCGTGCATGCCCAGCATGCCCAGCATGCCCGGCGCATCGGTCGGGATGGTGCCCAGGGCGTTCAGGGTCGAGACCTGGGGGATGCCGGTCGCGGCGACGAAGGCGCGCAGGGCCTCGGTCGCGCGGCCGATCTTCACCCCGCCGCCGATATAGACCAGCGGCTTCTTCGCGGCCCGGATCGCGGCCTCGGCGGCGGCGATGGCGTCGTGATCGATGCGCGGCGTCTCGTTGGGAATATGGAAGCCGTAATCGTCGCTGGTCGTGGCGAACTGCACGTCCTTGGGCAGATCGACCAGGACCGGACCGGGGCGGCCCGAGGCGGCGATGTGGAAGGCCTCCTCGATGGCGGCCGGCACCTCGGCCGCGTCGCGGACCAGGATCGAGTGTTTCACGATCGGCAGGGTGACGCCCAGGATGTCGATCTCCTGGAAGGCGTCAGTACCCATCAGGCCCTGGGCGACATTGCCGGTGATGCAGACCATCGGCACCGAATCCATCATCGCATTGGCGATGCCGGTGATCAGATTGGTGGCGCCCGGGCCGGAGGTGGCCATGCACACCCCGACCTTGCCGCTCTTCCTCGCATAGGCGTCGGCGGCGAAGGCCGCGCCCTGCTCGTGGCGGACCAGGATGTGTTTCAGCTTGGATCCGGCCAGGGCGTCATAGACCGGCATGATGGCGCCGCCCGGATAACCGAACACCACCTCCACGCCCAGCCGCTCCAGGGTGGAGACCAGCAGGCGCGCCCCCGATTGGGGGACGGCCTCGGCTGAGGATTTGAAGGCGGCGGCGGTCATCAGGGTCATCCGGTCTATCGCTTACGGCTCAGGCCGCTTCGGACTTGGGGGTGTTCAGCCAGGCCATGCGCTCGCGCAGACGGGCGCCGACCTGTTCGATCTGGCTTTCGCGGTCCGCCTTCAGCCAGGCTTCGTACTGCGGCTTGCCGGCCTCGTTCTCGGCGATCCAGTTGCGCGCAAAGGTGCCGTCCTGGATCTCGTCCAGGATGGTCTTCATGCGGGCCTTGGTCTCTTCATTGACGACGCGCGGGCCGCTGGCGACCGCGCCGTACTTGGCGGTTTCCGAGATGAAGTGGTGCATCTTCGAGATGCCGCCTTCGTAGAACAGGTCCACGATCAGCTTCAGCTCGTGCAGGCATTCGAAATAGGCGATCTCGGGCTGGTAGCCGGCCTCGACCAGGGTGTTGAACCCTTGCATGACCAGTTCCTTGGCGCCGCCGCACAGGACGGCCTGTTCGCCGAACAGATCGGTCTCGGTCTCTTCGCGGAAGGTGGTCTCCAGCAGACCGCCGGTCGCGCCGCCGTTGCCCTTTGCATAGCCCATGGCCCGGTCGCGGGCTTTGCCGGTGACGTCCTTCTCGATGGCGAACAGCGAAGGCACGCCGCGGCCGCGCTGGAACTCGCGACGGACCAGATCGCCCGGTCCCTTGGGCGCAACCAGGATGACGTCCATGTCGGGGCGCGGGGTGATGCGCTCGTAGATGATCGAGAAGCCGTGGGCGAACAGCAGGGCCGAGCCTTCCTTGGCGTTCGGTTCGATGATGTCGCGATAGACGTCGCCCTGGACCATGTCGGGGGTCAGGATGGCGATGATGTCGGCGCCCTTGACGGCCTCGGCCGGCTCGGCGGTCGGGACGCCGTCCTCGGTGGCGTGTTTCCAGCCCGTGCCGCCGTGACGGACGCCGGCGACGACGTCATGGCCGCTGTCCTTCAGGTTCTGCGCATGGGCGCGCCCCTGCGAGCCATAGCCGATGATGGCGATGCGCTGGCCGGCGATGGCGCCCGGCTTGATGTCTTCGTTGGTGTAGATGGTGATGGCCATGGTGGATCAGGCGTCCTGAGCAGCAGCGGATTTGTGAGACGCCGGAACTTGAGCCGGCGGCGGGTTGGGAATGGTGACCGCGCCCTGGGCCGCCGAGGCGACCGAGGCGCGGTATTTGGCGAAGACACCTCGCGCCGGACGGACCACGTGGGGCGTAAAGCCCGCCCGGCGCGTCGCCAGATCGACGTCGACGTCGATGCGGCGGTTGGTGACGTCGATGGTGATGCGGTCACCATCGCGAATGAGAGCGATCGGGCCGCCGACGGCGGCTTCCGGCGAGATGTGGCCGGCGACGAAGCCGTAGCTGGCGCCTGAGAAGCGGCCATCGGTCAGCAGGGCGACATTGTCGATCTTGCGCCCCTTCAAGGCGGCGGTGACCTGCAGCATCTCGCGCATGCCCGGGCCGCCCTTGGGCCCTTCGTAGCGGATGATGATGACGTCGCCCTCGCCGACCGAGCCGTCCTGAACGGCGTGGAAGGCGTCTTCCTCGCTGTCGAAGACGCAGGCCGGACCTTCGAATCTGTCGACCTTGTGGCCCGTCAGCTTGATGACCGCGCCTTCCGGGGCGACGTCGCCATAGATGACGGCGAAGCTGCCGCGCTCCATGACCGGCGCGTCGAAGGTCGTCACCACCACCTGGCCGGGGGTCTCCTCGGCCTCTGCGGCTTCGGCGAACAGGCTGCGGCCGCTGACGGTGGGGGTGTTCACGATCTTGCCGGCCTCGGCCATACGCTGCGTGACCAGACGGGTGCCGCCGGCGGCGAACAGGTGCGAGGCCAGGAAGCGGCCGCCCGGCTTCAGGTCGCAGATGACCGGCGCCTCGACACAGGCCTGGTGGCAGTCCTCGACGCCGAAATCGACCCCGGCCTCCGCCGCGATGGCCGTCAGGTGCATGACGGCGTTGGTCGAACCGCCCGAGGCGGAAACGGCGACGGCGGCGTTCTTCAGACTGGCGCGGGTGATGTATTTGCGGGCGGTGTCGCCGGCGAACACCCGCTCGACGATCAGGCGACCGCAGCGCTCGCCCTGGGCCGCCTTGCCCGGATCGACCGCCGGCACGTCATTGGCGCCCATGGGCGAGATGCCCATGACCGACAGGGCCATGGCCATTGTGTTGGCCGTGAACTGGCCGCCGCAGGCGCCGGCGCCGGGGCAGACTGCGCTCTCGACCGCCTTCAGCCCCGCGTCGTCCAGCGTCCCGGCCGAATGGGCGCCGATGGCCTCGAACACCTCCTGGACCGAGACCTCCCTGGCCCCGATCACGCCGGGCATGATCGTGCCGCCGTAATAGACCAGGCCGGGGATATCCATCCGGGCCAGGGCCATGGCCGCCGCCGGAATCGTCTTGTCGCAGCCGACGATGCAGACCACGCCGTCCAGCTGATGGCCCTCGATGGCCAGTTCGATGGAGTCGGCGACGACCTCGCGGCTGATCAGCGAGGCCTTCATGCCCGCCGTGCCCATCGAGATGCCGTCGGTGACGACGATGGTGTTGAAATCGACCGGATAGCCGCCCGCTGCGACGATGCCGGCGCGCACATCCTTGGCCAAGCGGTCCAGGTGCATGTTGCACGGCGTGACCGTCGACCAGGTGTTGACGATGCCGATCATCGGCTTGTCGAAGTCGGCGTCCTGCATGCCGGCGGCGCGCAGATACGAGCGGGCGGCGGCCCGGTTCGGGCCATGCGTCACCGCCGCGCTGCGCGCATTGGGCTTGTTGGGTTCTGAGGTAGAATCTTGCGTCATCGGTCCGGTTCTTTTTGAACCGCCAAGCACGAAAAACCCCGCTTCCTTTCGGGAGCGGGGTGGTGCGAGGCGATCCTGAGTGTGTCTAGGTCAGGTCGCGTGCATCCACGCCGCTTGCGTAAGCAGGCCGAGAAGTACGAGGAGAATGAGGAATACGGGGCTTTCCAGGCCAAACGGCGCACGAACGGTCGCTGCCGCCTGAGCGGTGCATCCCTTCATCATGTCGCGCGTCATCGTGGCCACGGGTGGCTCCCTGTTCTGACGCCAAGAAACCATATGGACCGGGACCGCACAACCCCTGTCGCAAAAATTTTGCTCAACGAACCGAAAACCGCCTTCGGCAGAGGTGTTTCTTGCCGGACACGCCGCCACCCCCTCTAACCGTAACGCTTGCTCACGCCATGTTAGGGCTAAGGCGCGGCGGCGGGGTTGAAACCGGGGCGCGACAGTTCCATTGAGACGCCAACAACATAATCGTTCAGAGGAGCCTCCCCATGACCGTTCGCGTCGCCATCAATGGTTTCGGCCGCATCGGCCGTCTCGTCCTTCGCTCGATCATCGAGCACGGCCGCACGGACATCGAAGTGGTGGCGATCAACGATCTGGGTCCGGTCGAGACCAACGCCCACCTGTTCCGCTATGACTCGGTGCACGGCCGCTTCCCCGGCACGGTGACCTCGGGCGAAGACTGGATCGACGTCGGCACGGGCAAGATCAAGGTCACAGCCGAGCGCGATCCGGCAAACCTGCCGCACGCCGAACTGAAGGTGGATATCGCCTTCGAGTGCACCGGCATCTTCACCGCCAAGGACAAGGCCAGCGCCCACCTGAAGGCCGGCGCCAAGCGCGTCCTGGTCTCGGCTCCCGCCGAGGGCGCCGACAAGACCATCGTCTATAAGGTCAACCACGAGACCCTGACCGCCGACGACATCGTCGTCTCGAACGGCTCGTGCACCACCAACGCCCTGGCCCCGGTGGCCAAGGTGCTGAACGACCTGTTCGGCATCGAGCGCGGCTATATGACCACCATCCACTCCTACACCGGCGACCAGCCGACGCTGGATACGATGCACAAGGATCTGTACCGCGCCCGCGCCGCCGCCCTGTCGATGATCCCGACTTCGACCGGCGCCGCCAAGGCCCTGGGTCTGGTCCTGCCGGAACTGAAGGGCAAGCTGGACGGCTCGTCGATCCGCGTCCCCACCCCGAACGTCTCGGTCGTCGACCTGAAGGTCGTCTCCGGTCGCGACACCTCGGCCGACGAGATCAACGCCGCGCTTCAGGCCGCCGCCGACGGCCCGATGAAGGGCGTCCTGTTCACGACGACCGATCCGCTGGTCTCCAGCGACCTGAACCACATCGCCGCCTCCTCCACCGCCGCCCTGCCCCAGACGCAGGTCGTCGACGGCAAGCTGGCCCGCGTGCTCAGCTGGTACGACAACGAATGGGGCTTCGCGACCCGCATGGCCGACACCGCCCTGGTGATGGCGAAGTTCCTCTGATGAGATGGCCTGCGACCACTACACTGGCTATGTCAGCAGTGGTCGCGGGCTGCCTCGACGCGATCGCAGTTGGCGCTCTTTTTTGGTCGGCCCGACTTCCAAAATCTGGTGAGCGTGTCGGCAGCATATTCGTCATCCATCCAGTAGCCGCGTCGCCTGAAGTTTTGGTCGTGCTTTGCGGGGCAGGCTTGCTGGCCACACTGGCCTGTGGTGCGCTCGCCTATCGGCTGCGGCGGCAGCTAGGGAGTAGGCTGGCGTTTGTCATGCCCCTCGTTTTGATGGCGGCCTCGTTTTCATTGGCCGCGTGGGCCAACATCTCCTCTCCCCCCTTCTAAAGGCCGATCATGACCTTCCGCACCCTCGACGACGCTCACGACCTCGCCGGCAAGACGGCCCTGGTCCGCGTGGACTTCAACGTCCCGATGGAGGACGGCAAGGTCACGGACGACACCCGTCTGCGGGTCGCCCTGCCAACGATCCAGCGCCTGCGCGACGCCGGCGCCAAGGTCGCCCTGCTGGCCCACTTCGACCGGCCCAAGGGCCAGCGCGTCCCGTCGATGAGCCTGAAACCGGTCGTGGACGATCTGGAGAACCTGCTCGGCGCCCCCGTCCGCTTCGCCGACGACTGCATCGGTCCGGACGCCGTGGACGCCATCCGAGACCTGGACGCCGGCGGCGTGGTCCTGCTGGAGAACGTCCGCTTCCACGCGGCGGAAGAGGCCAATGACCCGGTCTTCGCCCAGAAGCTGGCCGATCTGGGCGACCTCTATGTCAACGACGCCTTCTCGGCCGCCCACCGCGCCCACGCCTCGACAGAAGGCATCGCCCACCACCTGCCCGCCTATGCCGGCGAATCCATGCGCCGCGAGCTGGACGCCCTGGACGCCGCTCTGGGCAATCCGCAGAAGCCGGTTCTGGGCATCGTCGGCGGCGCCAAGGTCTCGACCAAGCTGGACCTGCTGAAGAACCTGGTCGGCAAGCTGGATCGGCTGGCCATCGGCGGCGGCATGGCCAACACCTTCCTGTTCGCCCAGAGGATCGACATCGGCGGCTCTCTGGCCGAACGCGACATGGCCGATACGGCGCGCGAGATCATGGCGGAGGCCGAGGCGAAGGGCTGCAAACTGCTGCTGCCCGTCGATTTCGTGGTGGCGGCCGAGGTCAAGCCCGGCGCCGCATCCCGCCCCGTCATCGCCGGCGCCGCCCTGTCGGCCGACGACAAGATCCTGGACGCCGGCCCGGCCACGGTCGCGCGGCTGCTGGAGGCCCTGACCGCTTCGAAGACACTGATCTGGAACGGCCCTCTGGGCGTGTTCGAGGTGCCGCCCTTCGACGCCGCCACCGTGACCGTCGCCCGTCATGCGGCGGCCCTGGCCAAGGCCGGGCTGCTGGTCGCCGTCGGCGGCGGCGGCGACACGGTCTCGGCCCTGAACCACGCCGGCGTATCGGACGACATGACCTTCGTCTCCACCGCCGGCGGCGCCTTCCTGGAATGGATGGAGGGCAAGCCCCTGCCCGGCGTCGAAGCCCTGCGCGTCTGATCGGCGGCGGTGCAGGCGGATCACGCCTGCACTGCGGCTTTCTGAATTCGCGCTGAAACGGCTGTAACGCGGCGTGACTTCGTCACGCCTCGCCGCTAGTCTCTTGCCCAATCAAAAAAGACTATTCGGCTCAGGAGACTATCCATGGCGCGCATCACGCTGCGACAGCTGCTCGACCACGCGGCAGAGAACGACTACGGCCTGCCGGCCTACAACATCAACAATATGGAACAGGGTCTGGCGATCATGGAGGCGGCCCACGAGGTCAACGCCCCCGTCATCATCCAGGCCTCGCGCGGCGCCCGGAACTACGCCAACGACGTGGTTCTGGCCAAGCTGATCGACGCCCTGGCCGAACTCTATCCCGACATCCCGGTCTGCATGCACCAGGACCACGGCAACGGCCCCGCCACCTGCGCCACCGCCATCCAGTACGGCTTCACCTCGGTGATGATGGACGGATCGCTGGAGGAGGACGCCAAGACCCCCGCCTCCTACGAATACAATGTCGAGGTCACGCGCCGCGTCACCGAAATGGCCCATGCCTGCGGCGTCTCGGTCGAGGGCGAGCTGGGCGTGCTGGGCTCGCTGGAGACCGGCATGGGCGAGGCCGAGGACGGCCACGGCTTCGAGGGCAAGCTGGACCATTCGCAACTGCTGACCGATCCCGACCAGGCCGTCGATTTCGTCGCCGCCACCAAGGTCGACGCCCTGGCCATCGCCATGGGCACCAGCCACGGCGCCTATAAGTTCAGCAAGAAGCCGGACGGCGACATCCTGGCCATGAACGTGATCGAGGACATCCACCGCCGCCTGCCCAACACCCACTTGGTGATGCACGGCAGTTCGTCCGTGCCGCAGGATCTGCAGGACATCATCAACCAGTACGGCGGCGAAATGCCCCAGACCTGGGGCGTGCCGGTCGAGGAGATCCAGCGCGGCATCAAGCACGGCGTGCGCAAGGTCAATATCGACACGGACAACCGCATGGCCATCACCGGCGCCATCCGTAAGGCCCTGATGGAGAACCCCCGGGAGTTCGATCCCCGCGCCTATCTGAAACCCGCCAAGGCGGCCATGAAGAAGCTCTGCATGGAGCGCTACCAGCAGTTCGGCTGCGAGGGCCAGGCCTCTCGGATCCGCCCCCTGTCCACCGCCCAGATGGCCCGCCGCTACGCCTCGGGCGACCTTGACCCGTCCTTCCGCGGCGCCGCCGTCAAGGCCGCCTGATCGATCAGAAGACCGGGTAGCGGCCGCTCAGTTCGCCGCGCACCTGGCGCAGGTCCCACTCTGCGCGATCCAGCGCGTCGCGCGCCTCACGGGCGTTGCGGCGCGCGCTGCGGATTTCCCCGCGCACCTCGTCGATCCGGTCGCGAATTCGCTGTTTCTCGTCATCCGTCAGGCCGTCCGACCGGAGTTCGCGCTGCTTGGCGTCCAACTTGTCCTCCCGGTCCTCGATGCGAGCCTCGGCGCTGCTCAGCGCGCTTTCGGCGCTTGCAACCGCCGCCTCGACCTCGTGCAGCCTGCGCCCGTCATTGTAGGCAGGCAGAAACTCCGCCTCCTCCTCGGGTCGGCAGACGCCGTAATAGGTGTTGCCCGCCCGCCCCTCGGTCCAGCCCCGCTGGAAGGTGCAATAGGTCCTGAGCCCGTCCTCGCGCGCCGATCCATAGGCCACGAGATTGGGCCCCACCTGATATTTTTCGCAGGCCTTGGCATGATCGTCCAGCCGGCTCATCGGATAGCCTGCCGCCCCGTCGGCATAGCCCTTTTCACCCCAGGCGCCCGCCAGACATTCGTCCTTGCTCATGGTCGAGCAACTGCCCAGCAGCGCCGCTGCGGCGATCCCGCCGCCCGTGATCAGAAAACGCTTCATCGGATTCCCCTACGCCCCCAAGCTTCACTATCGACCGACGACGGGGCCTCGCGCAAGCCGCGCGCCGTGCTAGGGAGCCCCGGTGTCCGACCCTGATCTGATCGACGAAGAAGACCTGTCACCGCCCCTCGCCCCCGCCGAGGTGCTGGAGGCCCGCCTCGATGCGCCCGGGGTTCGCCTGGACAAGGCCCTGGCCGAGGCCTTCCCGACCCTGTCGCGCGCCCGGCTCCAGGCCCTGCTCGCGGAAGGCGCCGTCCGTCGCGACGGCCTGGTCCTGACCGCCGGCTCCGCCAAGGCCCAGGCCGGCCTCTATGTCGTCGCCCTGCCGCCCGTCGCCCCGGCCACGCCTCAGCCCGAAGCCATCCCCCTGACCGTCCTCTACGAAGACGCCGACCTGATCGTCATCGACAAGCCCGCCGGCATGGCCGCCCACCCGGCGCCGGGCTGCGAGACAGGCACCCTGGTCAACGCCCTCTTGGCCCACTGCGGCGACAGCCTGTCGGGCATCGGCGGCGTCGCCCGCCCCGGCATCGTCCATCGCCTGGACAAGGACACGTCCGGCGTCATGGTCGCCGCCAAGACCGACCGCGCCCATCAGGGCCTGTCCGCCCTGTTCGCGACCCACGACATCGAACGCACCTATATCGCCCTGACGCGCGGCGCCCCGTCACCGTCCAGAGGCCGGATCGAAACCCGCATCGGACGCTCGACCGGCGACCGCAAGAAGATGGCCGTGCTGAAGGCTGGAGGACGCGAGGCGATCACCGACTATGTCGTCCAGGCGATCTTCGGCGAGCCTGCCAAAGCGAGCGGCGCGCCCCTCGCCGCCCGCGTCGCCTGCACCCTGCACACCGGCCGCACGCACCAGATCCGCGTCCACCTGTCGTCCAAGGGTTCCCCCATACTTGGAGACGCGACCTATGGCTCGGGCAGCCCCGCCTCCGCCGTCCGGGCTGTGGTCGCCGAGGCCGGCCTGGCCCGCCAGGCCCTGCACGCGGCTGTCCTGGGCTTCGTTCATCCGGTCACCGGCGAAACCCTCCGCTTCGAGACCCCCCCGCCCGCCGACATGGTGCGGCTCGAAGCCCTGCTCTCCGACCTCTGAGGCCCCCATGCTCGACCCGGACATCCGCGACAACGCCGAGCTCAACCGTTACGAACTGCCCGTCGATGGCGAGGTGGCGGTCGTCACCTACAACCTGTCTCCGCCGAACCTGATGATCACGGAGACCCTGGTCCCCGAACGTCTTGAGGGCCAGGGCATCGCTAGCCGCCTGGCGAAACACGTCCTCGCCGACGCCAGGGCCCGCGACCTGCTGATCCTGCCGGTCTGCCCCTTCTTCTCCGCCTATCTTCAGAAGCATCCCGAATACGCGGACGTCGTCCATCCAACCTATCGAGGCTTGCTGGGAATTTGATGAGGCCAAAGCCTCTTCCTGCGTCCATGGGTTGTCAAACCGGGCCATTTCGACATACCGTCAGTATACAAGGGGATTTCACACAATGATTATTCTCGCTTCCCTCCTCGCGCTCTCCGATCAAGCTACGACTCTGCCGCTTCCCACCGGATCGGCGCCTGTTTCGATTCAGGAAGCTGGCGAAGCCATGGCGCAGGAAGCTGACCAAGCCACCACGACCGCCGCCCGCACGAACGGAACGACGGCGGAGGAACGTCGCGCCGGACGACCTCTGGTCTGCCGGAACGAGACCGTCCTTGGATCGCGCTTCCCTGTCCGACGCTGCAGGCCTGCCGATCTGACGCCGGAAGAGCGTGCGCTTGCCGCCGACCAGCTTCGCCGTCAGCAAGTCCTGAATATGAGAGCGGACGGAACTTCGTTCTAACCGACGAGGATGAAGCCCTCTTGCGTGCACGGGTTGTCAGACAAGGTCAGGTTGACATACCGCAAGTATACAAGGAAATTTCAGGCTTGATCATTTTCGCTCTGGCGCTCGCGCTCTCCGGTCAGGCGGCGACCCTGCCGCTTCCGTCCGGCTCGTCCGCTGTTCCGGTTCAGGCGGCCGAAGCCACGACAACAACCCGCCCCAACGGCACGGCGGCGGAAGAACGCCGTGCCGGACGGCCTCTGGTCTGCCGGAACGAGCCCGTCGTCGGATCGCGCTTTCCGGTTCGGCGTTGCCGGCCTGCAGATCTGACTCCGGAAGAGCGCGCGCTCGCCGCAGACCAGCTTCGTCGGCAACAGACCACGACTTTGAATGGGACGTGACGCCGCCCCGCAGGAGCGTCTTGAATAGCAACTGACACGTTTCTATATCGAGCTCTGGCCGGCACGAGTGGCGCCCGGGCCACGGTCACGCTTTCGTGTGACCGCCCGCCCCTAAAAACGGCGGCAACCCATCGCTACTTCATCGGTTGAGGGGTGAGACGTCGGCGCACATGGGTGGCCGGTGTCGAAGCGCCCGCTCGTTTTGACGGTCGGAGGGACCATATGGCTGCCAATAGTACGCTCGCGGTGATGTCGCCTGAACAAGGCCTGTCGCGTTATCTGACGGAAATCCGCAAATTCCCGATGCTGACCAAGGACGAGGAGTTCATGCTCGCCAAGCGTTGGTCGGAACACC
The DNA here is from genome assembly GCF_059415785.1 of Brevundimonas sp. GW821-FHT10A07. Taxonomy (NCBI): domain Bacteria; kingdom Pseudomonadati; phylum Pseudomonadota; class Alphaproteobacteria; order Caulobacterales; family Caulobacteraceae; genus Brevundimonas; species Brevundimonas sp. GW821-FHT10A07. Next base: position 83,105 of record NZ_JBWKNX010000009.1, on the reverse strand, counting down.
AGGATCCCGAAGCCGCCCACCGTCTCGTGACCTCGCACCTTCGTCTCGTGGCCAAGATCGCCATGGGGTATCGCGGCTACGGCCTGCCGATCGGCGAAGTGATTTCCGAGGGCAATGTCGGCCTGATGCAGGCCGTCAAGAAATTCGATCCCGACAAGGGCTTCCGCCTGGCCACCTACGCCATGTGGTGGATCCGCGCCTCGATCCAGGAATACATCCTGCGCAGCTGGTCGCTGGTGAAGATGGGCACCACCGCCGCCCAGAAGAAGCTGTTCTTCAACCTGCGCAAGGCCAAGAGCCAGATCTCGGCCTTCGAGGAAGGCGACCTGCACCCCGAACACCTCGCCGCCATCGCCACCAAACTGGGCGTCAGCGAGGAAGAGGTCACCAATATGAACCGCCGCCTCGGCGGCGACGCCTCGCTGAATGCGCCGCTGCGCGCCGACGGCGAAAGCGAATGGCAGGACTGGCTGGCGGACGACACGGCCGTCTCCCAGGAGACCCAGCTGGCCGACGACGAGGAAAAGGGCATCCGCATGAGCCTCCTGCAAGAGGCCATGGAAGAGCTGACGGACCGTGAGAAACACATCCTCACGGAACGCCGCCTCAAGGACGATCCTGTAACATTGGAAGAACTGGCTGGTCAGTACGGCGTTTCACGCGAGCGCGTCCGTCAGATTGAGGTCCGCGCTTTCGAGAAACTGCAGAAAGCCATGCGCGCCGCCGCCGAGGAACGGAACCTGGTCGACGCCTGACACACGGCAGTCGCGCCTCCCGCTCAAGCGGCGGGTGGCGCGATAGGATCTCTCAGGACGCTCGCGCCATCTGCGCCGGCGCCGGCTGAACCAGGGCCATGATCGCGCCGATGGGCTGGGCCAGACCGCCCTTTGTGACGGCGTCGGCGCCCATAAAGGCTTCCAGCCCGCCCGCTGCGATCGCCAGCTTGGCGTCGCCGGTCTTGACCGCCACGGTCTTCAGCGTCTGGGCCTGTTGACGAATGGCGCGCATGGCCTGAGCCGGGTCCTGATCAAACTGGCTCATCGCCGCCACCAGGATGCGCAACGCCTGATCCTTGACGTCGACAGGCCCGTCTGTCGATCCGTCGGCCCGGCGCTTGCGTGCGCCTGAATATTCGCCCGAGTTGAACCGGCGCCGATCCGGCCCGACATAGCCGACCGCCTCGACCCAGGGCCGTGACTTCAATGCGACGTTCTCGACCCGTTTGAACAGATCGCCGGTCGTATAGGGTTTGCGCAGAAACTCATGCACCCCGGCGTCGCGCGCGCCCTTGATGGCGGCGGCGGTCGCCTCGCCCGTCACCATGATGACCGGCGCCATACGGCAGATCATCGACGACCGACGTACGCGCCGCGTCAGGGTTTCCCCATTCAAGGCCTCGCCCGAACGTTCGGTGAAGATGACGCCCGGCTCGACGTCGCGCAGCAGCTCCAACGCCCGTTCTTCATCGCTCTCGGTATAGACCTCGCGCGCACCCAGCCCCTTCATGATGTCGGACAGCAACCGCGCCGACGCCGCGTTCGGCTCGACGATCACGATCCGCCGCACAGCGGGTTCGAGACGGCTCAGGGTTCTGGCGTCGGCGGTGAACAAGGCTTCTGCTCCGGTTTCACCCGCAGGCTTACCGGTTGCTGGTTAAGGCCCGTTGAATCGGGGGTCGTTTGCCCTCAGCCCTGGAAGGGATCTCGCATCAGGATTGTGTCGTCCCGTTCCGGGCTGGTCGACAGCAGGGCCACCGGCGCGCCGATCAGTTCCTCGATCCGACGCACATATTTGATGGCGTTGGCGTTGATGTCCTTGAAGCTGCGGACCCCGGCGGTGCTTTCGCTCCAGCCTTCCAGTTCCTCGAACACCGGCTCGGCGGCGGCCTGGGCCTTCAGGCTGGACGGCAGATAATCCAGAACTTCGCCGTCGACCTTGTAACCGACGCAGATCTTCAGCGTCTTCAATCCGTCCAGCACGTCCAGCTTGGTCAGGGCGATGCCGTCGATGCCGTTGATCGCCACCGACTGGCGCACCAGCACGGCGTCGAACCAGCCGCAGCGCCGCGCCCGTCCCGTATTCACCCCCACCTCGCGGCCCACGGTCGCCAGATGCTGTCCGACCTCGTCGTCCAGTTCGCAGGCGAACGGGCCTTCGCCGACGCGGGTCGTATAGGCCTTCACGATGCCCAGCACATAGCCGACGCCGCGCGGCCCGACGCCCGACCCCGCCGCCGCCTGTCCGGCCACGGTGTTGGAGCTGGTCACATAGGGGTAGGTGCCGTGATCGACGTCCAGGAAGGCGCCTTGGGCCCCCTCGAACAGCACCCGCTTGCCGTCCTTCTGCGCCTGGTCCAGCACCCGCCACGCCGGCTTCACATAGGGCAGGATCTTGGGCGCGATCTCCAGCAGCGAGGCCAGCAGCGCCTCCGGGTCGATCGGCTCGAGGCCCAGGCCCGCGCGCAGCGGGTCATGGTGCGAGCGCAGACGCTCGATCTTGACCTTCAGGTCGTCTTCATTGGCCAGGTCGCACACCCGGATGGCGCGCCGACCGACCTTGTCCTCATAGGCCGGGCCGATGCCGCGCCCGGTCGTGCCGATCTTGGCCCCCGGCGCACTGGCCGCCGCCTCGCGCGCCACGTCCAGCGCGGGATGGATCGGCAGGATCAGACAGGCGTTGTCGGCGATGGTCAGGATATCGGGGCTGATGGCCACGCCCTGGGCCTCGATCTTCTCGATTTCGCCGACCAGGTGCCAGGGATCCACGACCACGCCGTTGCCGATGATCGACGGCTTGCCCTGCACCACGCCGCTGGGCAGCAGAGCCAGCTTGTAGACCTTGCCGTCCACGACCAGCGTATGGCCCGCATTGTGACCGCCCTGGAACCGCACGACCATGTCGGCGCGGTTGGACAGCCAGTCCACGATCTTACCCTTGCCCTCGTCGCCCCACTGGGCGCCGACCACCGCTACGTTCGCCAAAGTCCGTACTCCGCCTTAGCGTTCCCCTCGGAGAACACGTCAAAACCAGCAGGCGCCGCGGCAACGCGACGGTCTGAATGCGGGCGCAGCCTATAGCGAGGGAATCATCCGATGTCGTCCCGAACCGTCGTATTTTACGACAGTTCTCCCACGGCCGTCTCGAACGCCCATTCCAGCCACGGCGTCGCATCGACCACGTCGGCGACCTCGACCGTGCAACCGCACCACAGCCTCAGTCCCGGCGGCGCGTTGCGGTGGGGCTCCATGTCGAACACGGCCGCCTCGCCTTCCAGCAAGGCCTTGAACCGCACGACGAAGGCCTTCTGCGCCTTGGCGTCGAGGGCCGCGATGCGCGGGTCGGTGAACTTCAGACAGACCGAGGTGGTCGAACGGATCTCGGGCCGGTCGGGCAGGAAATCGATCCAGGCGGTCCGCGCCACCCATTCGGCCAGGGCGGCGTAGTTGGCGTCCGTCCGCCGGATCAGCTCGCTCAAGCCCCCGATCCCTTGCGCCCACTCCAGGGCGTCGATCCAGTCCTCAATGGTCAGGATCGAGAAGGTGTTGATGGCCACCCCCTGCCCCAGGGCCCGGTCGAACCCCTTGCCGTCCGTCAGCCGCAACAGCTTGGGAATGGCCCGATCCGGCCGATACGTGTCCAGCCGCGCCACCGCGCGCGGCGACAGGGCCATCACGCCGATGCCCGCCTCCCCGCCCAGCGCCTTCTGGAAGCTGAAGGTCACGACATCCAGCTTCTCCCACGGCAAGGCCATGGCGAAGGCGGCCGAGGTGGCGTCGCAGATGGCCAGCCCCTCGCGGTCGTCGGCGATCCAGTCGGCGTCCGGCACGCGCACGCCCGAGGTCGTGCCGTTCCACGGAAACACTACGTCCTTGGACCAGTCGGCCCGGCTCAGATCCGGCAGTTCGCCCCAGGGCGCCGTCAGCGCCTCGGGTTCCAGCCCTAGATGATCCCTCACGTCCGCCAGCCAGGTCAGGCCGAAATTCTCGAACGCCACCACCTGCACCGGCCGCGCCCCCAGCATGCCCCACAGGGCCGCCTCGACCGCCCCGGTGTCGGACCCGGGCGTATAGACCAGCACATGGCTCTCCGGGACTTCCAGCACCGCCCGCGTCAGCCGCAGGCCATGGGCGAACCGCTCCACCACCTCGGGCGCGCGAATCCCGCGCCCCAGCAGATTCTGCGGCAGGCCCGCCAGACTGTAGCCGGGCCGTTTGGCCGTCGGCCCGGCCGAAAACCACGGCCGCGCCGGCTTCACATCAGGCTTTGCGATCATGGCTCTCCCCTTGCGCGACCGCGCTTCATGCGGCTTGGGCGCGGCTCAACGCCCCGGCGTATACGGCCGCTTGGCGCGCCAGTCTTCGGCGAATTTGACCAGGGCCGCGTCCGGCTCGTCCGGCAGGGTCACGACCAGCCGCGCCAGCAGATCCCCGCGCCGCCCCTGGGCGAAGGCCCCGCGCCCTTTCAGCCGCAGCAGCTTGCCCGAGTTGGAGCCGGCCGGAATCGTCATCTGCACCGCGCCCTCGGGCGTCGGCACACGCACCTTGGCGCCCAGCACCGCATCGGGCACCGACACCGGCAGGTCCATGGTCAGGTCCGCCCCGTCGCGTTTGTAGATCGGATGCGGCTCGATCTTCAGCTCAATCAGGGCGTCGCCGTTCTCGGCCCCGCGTCCCGGCGCGCCCTGCCCGCGCAGCCGGATGGTCTGACCGTCCGCCGCCCCCTTGGGAATGGTCACGTCCAGGGTCCGGCCGTCCGAGAACTGGATCCGCTTCGTCGCCCCGGCGATGGCGTCTTCCAGACTGATGTCCAGCGTCGCCTTGACGTCCTGGCCGCGCGCGGTGAAGTCCCGCGCGCCGCGCTGGCGCCCGCCGCCCCCGAACATGCCGAATAGTTCGTCCAGATCGACGCCTTCGAAATTGGCCCGGCCGCCCGGCCCGCCGCCGAACCCGCCGCCCGCGCCTCCGAACGGGCTGCCGCCCGGCCGCGCCCCGCCGCTGAAGCCGCGATATTGCTCGTTGCCGTCGTTATCCAACTGGCCGGCGTCGTACTTGGCGCGTTTCTCGGCGTCGCCCAGGATGTCGAAGGCCGCTGTCACCCGCTTGAACTTGTCCTCGGTGATCTTGTCGCCGGGGTTCTTGTCGGGGTGCAGCTCCTTGGCCAGCTTGCGGAACGCCTTCTTGATCTCGTCCGCGCTCGCGCCCTTCGAAACGCCCAGTTCCTTGTAGGGATCGCCTGCCACGTGCGTTGCCGCTCCAACTGAAAACACCAAGAGGCCGTCAGTTAAGCCATGCTCCCGCCCCCGCAAAGGGCCGGACCCGGCATATTTGCTCAGATCAGGCCGATTTCCGCCTCCACGCCCCAGCCGAACCCCTCGCCCCACTGCACCACGCCGATCCGCACCGTCGGCGTCACGCCGCTCGGAAAGTCCGCCGCCCGCTCGGCGGCTGAATACAGAACCGCCGTCCCCTCGACCTCCATCGTCCGTCGCACCGCCCCGGCGTCCATCACCCGCACCCGGAACCGCATCGGGTCTACCCCCGCAGGCTCCCCGTCCCATCCGTCCCCATACAGGCGCACGCGCGGCGTCCACCGCACCGTCCATCCTTCCGCACCGGCCTCCACAATCAGCCCCGCCGGCGACCACGGCCGGGCGTACAGGCCCTGCAAGGTGAAGCCGGCCTCGCGGAACCCCGCCCCGCCCGGCGCCGCCCCCGCCGGTCCGACGCGACAGATCAGCGGCAGTCCCCGTTCATTGCGCCCGATTTCGGCCCGCGCCAGCCGCTCGTCCAGAAACACCGCCACCGATCCCGCCGCCGCCCCGGCCTGCATCTCGACCTCGGTGCCCTGCTGTCCGCGCAGCAAGCCCGTCAGCCGCCAGGTCTCCGCCCCGACCAGGGTCGCCGACCGATATTGCACCACCTCCCATCCCGCCGCCGTCTCGACCGCCAGGGCGTTGGCCCCGCCCAGCACCGCCAGCGCCGAGGCGCTCTGCGGCGCCGCCCCCTCGACCCGCACCGTCAGCGCCTGAACCTCGTCCCAGCGATGGCGAACCCCCGGCCCCAGCGGCTGGACCAGAACCCCGACCGTCGCCGCGCCCGTTTCAGATCTCTTCGCCTTTTCCCGCCATGCCCAAACCATAACGCACCAGCGTCCTCAGGCTGGAAACTCGCCCCGAGAAAAGCATAAGCGTTTGTATTTAAGCGATTTGGACCAGCGTCATTGTAACAGTTGACGCCGGAAGCCCGACATAGCCGGCCTCAAGCAGCGCAAAGCGCGATAGGCCCAGAAACGCGGCCTCAAGCAGCGCGAAGCGCGATAGGCCAACAAAAAGCCTCTACCCGCGTTCGACCGCCCATTCCGGCGCCTCGAAATCCAGCGCGTCCTCCGGCTCGGCCAGCGACAGCTCCGAGATGGTCTGCCCCCGCACCGACACTCCGGCCGTATGCACCGTCTCCGGATCGCCCGAGACCAGCGGATGCCAGGCCGCCAGCGGCCGTCCCTCGTGCAGCCGGCGATAGGCGCACGACTTGGGCATCCACGCCAGGCTCTGGATATTGTGCGGCGTCAGCTTGATGCAGTCCGGCACCTGGGCCTTGCGGTTCGCATAGTCGGCGCAGGTACAGGCGGCGGAATCGAACAGTTTGCAGTGGACCCGCGTCGGGATCACCGCGCCCGAATCCTCGTCCTCGAACCGGATCACGCAGCACAGGCCGCACCCGTCGCACAGTCCCTCCCACTCGGCCGTGGACATCTCGACCAGGGTCTTGGTTTCCCAATAGGGCTGAAGCGGGGACGGAACGGGGATCATGGGACGGCGCGCCTAATCGGTGGATGCGGCGATCAGATGGCGGCCGCGACTTGGACCGGCCCATAGCATCCCTGTTTCGACAGGTCTCTCCGTTCGCCCACGGCCTCGACTCAGTGACCGACGGTCTTTGAGAACAGGTTGATCACCACCACCCCGCCGATGATCATCGCCAGGCCCGCGATCGCCGGCCAATCCAGCCTCTGGCGGAACGCGACCGCCCCGATCACCGAGATCGCCACCACCCCCAGACCGCTCCAGATCGCATAGGCGATCCCCACCGGCATCTGTTTCAGCGCGACCGACAGCAGATAGAAGGCCAGGCCGTAGCAGACCGCCATCCCCGCCGTCGGCCAGACCTTCGTGAACTGCTGGCTCTGCTGCAACAGGGTCGTGCCCACGACCTCCAGCCCGATGGCCCCCAGCAGGGCCGCCCAGGTTATGGGGCTCACGCCTCGTTGGCCGTGATCAGATGGCCGGGCGTCAGCAGCGACAGCAGGGCCTGCCGCTGTTCAGGGGACACGTCATGGAGGCCGAAGATGTCCGAGATCGACAATCCGTCAGCCAGCAGCCGCAACATCAAGGCGTCGTCCGCTCCGACCGGATCGCTGGGATCATCCATCCTCACCCGGTCGATCCAGGTCCGCCAACGCTGCGCAAGGGTCGGTTCGATGGCGCAGGCGGCCATGACCACCCGTCCGATGCTGATGTTCTGCGGCGTCACCGGATCGAGCACCGCCGCCCGCAGATAGGCCCTGGCGTTGCGGCCATAGGGTTCGGGATCGCGCGCCGCCTCAGCCAGGATGCCGTCTGTTTGCATTTCCCCCAGATGGTCGATCATCCCCTCCAGCAAGGCGATCTTGCTGGGGAAATGGTGCAGCAAGGCCCCCTTGCTGACCGTCGTCCGCGCCGCCACCGCATCCAGGGTGAAGCCCGACGCCCCCAGTTCGGCGGCGACTTCCAGCGCCTTTTCGATGATTTCGGCCCGGGTGTCGTCGGGGGCGCGGCGGCGTGTCGTGGTGTCCATGATCGCTACATACCGTCTGGACGGTATCTGTCAAATCCCAAAGGCCGTGGCGGATCGACCGTCCCTCCTCTATATGGCCGCCAATGGCAGCCAGACCCCCCCTCGTCGCACTCAAGGACGTCCGCCTTCAGGACGGCCAGCGCCCCCTCTTCGACGGCGTCGACCTCGCGGTCGAACCGCGCAGCCGCGCGGCCCTCGTCGGCCGCAACGGCGCCGGCAAGTCCACCCTGATGAAGGTGGTCATGGGCCTGATCGAGCCCGACAGCGGCGACCGTTCGGTCCAGTCCGCCGTCCGTTTCGCCTATGTGCCGCAGGAACCGGACATCACCGGCGAAACCCTTCTGGACTACGCCTCGTCCGGCGAGGCCGAGACCTGGACGGCCGAGAGTTGGCTGGCCACCTTCGGCCTGGATCCCGAGAAATCCACGCAAGGCCTGTCCGGCGGCGAGACCCGACGCGCCGCCCTGGCCAAGGCCTTCGCCGAAGAGCCCGACCTGCTGCTGCTGGACGAGCCGACCAACCACCTCGACATCCTGGCCATCGAACTGCTGGAGAACGAGCTGATCCAGGCCCGGTTCGCCCTGCTGGTCGTCAGCCACGACCGCGCCTTCCTGAACCGCGTCACCAACACGGTCCACTGGCTGGAGAACCGCCGCGTCCGCACCCTGAACAAGGGCTTCGTCGAGTTCGACGAATGGTCGACCAAGGTGCAGGAGGAGGAAGCCGAGGCCCTGCGCCGCCTAACCAAGACCATCGAGCGCGAGACCGTCACCTTCTACAGCTCCATCACCGCCCGCCGCAGCCGCAACGAGGGCCGCGCCCGCTCGCTGGACGCCCTGCGCGCCGAACGCGCCGAAAAGATGAAGGACGCCCCGCGCGAACTGTATCTGGGCGTCGATTCCGGCGGCACGTCGGGCAAGCTGGTCGCCGAGATCAAGGGCGTGTCCAAGGGGTTCGCCGGCCGCACCCTGTTCAAGGACCTGACCACCCGCATCATGCGCGGCGACCGCCTGGGCGTCGTCGGCCCCAACGGCGCGGGCAAGACCACCCTGGTCAAGACCCTGCTGGGCGAACTGGCCCCGGACGAGGGCACCGTCCGCATGGGCTCCAATCTGGAATCCGTCTATCTGGACCAGTCGCGCGAGGGGCTGAAGTCGGACATGACCCTGTGGGACGCCCTGACGCCGGGCGGCGGCGACAGCATCCTGGTGCGCGGCGTGTCCAAACACGTCGCCGCCTACGCCAAGGACTTCCTGTTTTCAAAGGCCCAGCTGCGCCAGCCGATCTCGACCCTGTCGGGCGGCGAGCGCAACCGCCTGCTGCTGGCCCGCGCGCTGGCCAAGCCGGCCAATCTGCTGATCCTCGACGAACCGACCAACGACCTGGACATGGACACGCTCGACAAGCTGGAAGAGCTGCTCGAGAACTATGACGGCACCCTGATCCTGGTCAGCCACGACCGCGACTTCATCGACCGGCTGTCCACCTCGACCCTGGCCCTCAACGGGCGCGGCGACATCGTCGAGACCCCCGGCGGCTGGACCGACTTCATCCGCCAGAACCCCGGCTTCCTGCGCCCCGGCGCCAATCCCCGCCCTCAGGACAAGGCCGCCGCCCAGCGCGCCGCCGAGGCCCCGCCCCCCGCCGTCGCCGCCAAGAAGGTCGGCAAGCTGACCTTCAAGGACGCCCACCGCCTGAAGGAGCTGGAGGCCCTGATCGACGCCCTGCCCGGCCAGATCGCCAAACACGACGCGACGCTGGCCGACCCCGGCCTCTACGCCCGCGATCCCAAGGCCTTCGACGCCGCCATGAAGGCCGCCGACAAGGCCCGCGCCGACCTGGAATCCGCCGAACTGGAATGGCTGGAGCTGGAAGAGAAGAAGGCTAGTCTGGCGACATGACCCTGCGCGCGCTCTTTCTATCCCTGACCGCCCTCGCCCTGTGGGCGGAACCCAGCCACGCGCAGCAGGCGACCGCGCAATCCGTTCAGGACCTTCTGTTCGCCCGTTGCGACGCCGCCGTCGCGGATGGCCAAACCGATGTTTCTGAAGACGTCGCCACATCCGACGGGCTGGAAATCAGCTTCGCCACTGTCCAAGCTGATCGGGCATGTCAGGTTTTCGTCCAGTCCAATGTCGTTGTTGCGGTCAAGGCTCTGACGGATCGGCTAGGTGCCGATCCTGACTGGTCGGCTGAAAGCGCGGGTCTTTGGCGCTCTCCCTCGCGGATGATCTCCATTCAGCAATTCGACGAGGATGGCGTTCCCGGCGCATCCATCGTCAGCGTGCCGTTGGAAGGGAAATGGGGACGCCAGATGCTGGAAGCGGCAGCCCGCGCCCGACGCCCGCTGATCGAGGTCGCTCGCAAGGCCGTCGCCGTTGTCTGCCCTGCCCTGGACCTCGGCAATGAAGAGGCCCGCGTCGCCGTGGTCAAGGAAGAGCCGGAACTGCAATCGCGACGCCTCGCCGCAGACCCGTCCCAGGGGGCCCTCCAGCTTCGACCGATGGATGGCGGCAACTGTGAAATCCTGTTGTCCGGGCCTCAGGCTGAGGCGGCGGCGCGCGCCGTTCTCCAGGACGCTGAAGCGCGCGGCTATAGCGAAAACGCTCACGGCGTCATGCTGAAAGACGGCCGCGCCATCGCGGTCTCACCCGCCCAGGACGAGGCCTCGCCCAGCTTTACGATCCTCGTGGTTCCAGCCGCCACCCTGGGCCGCCGCGGACGTCCTTGATCACGGCGCTGGCGGGGTGATCAGGTCGTCGAAGCCGTCTTGGCGTCGGCCCAGGCCTTGAACGCTTGATCGGCGGCATGATCGCCCGTCGTCGCCTCGACGAAGTCCAGAAAGGCCCACATTCCGAAAGGCGCCCCGGTCAGCGACAAGGTCAGGGCAAGCGCGATCATCGGCATGGATGGTCTCTCCGGTTTGAGAGAGCAAAGATTCACGCCACGATCCGCACAACTTAACTTCCGGCAATGTCCGAGACCGGGTCGGCCCCTTGAAACCAAACCCGCCGTCACCCACTCCACTGACATGACCCTGCGCACCCATGTCGTCGATTTCGCCCCCGCCCAGCAGGCGGCCGTTCGGCGGATCAACGCTGTCCTGGCCCGGGCGCCGCGCCTGCGCACCGACGCCTGGCGGATCGACGCCGGGCAGCGGCTGTCGCTGTGGCTGGACGCGGCGGCCGGGGCGATCACCGTGCCGCGCCTGCGCAAGCGCGGCGTCACGGTCGAGATCGTCCAGACCGACGGCGACCAGCCCGTCCCCTTGCGCATCCTGCGGCCCGAAGGTCCGCCTCGCGCCGTCATCCTGGACATCCACGGCGGCGGCTGGGTGCTGGGCAGCGCCGGGCTGAACGACCGGCTGAACGCCCATCTGGCCCGCCACGGCTTCTGCGTCGTCTCGGTGGACTATCGCCTGCTGTCCGAGCGGCGCGGAATCTATATCGAGGCCGCCATATCCGACTGTCTGGCCGCCGCCCACTGGACCGTGACCAATGTGGACCGGCTGGGCGCGGTGACCGTCTTCCTGACCGGCGAGTCCGCCGGCGCCCATCTGGCGGCCCTGACCGCCGTGGCCCTGCGCGACCAGGGGCTGATCGACCTGGTCAAGGGCTGCGTCTTCACCTACGGCGTCTTCGACCTGTCGGGCACGGAAAGCGTCCGCTCGGCCGACCCCGACACCCTGCTGTTCAACGGTCCCACGATGCAGGCCGACCTGGCCCGCCTGGCGCCCGAGCGCGACGAGGCGGGCCTGCGCCGTTCCGACGTCTCGCCCCTGTACGCCGACCTGACCGGCCTGCCGCCCGCCTTGTTCCTGGCCGGCGAATACGACCCGCTGTTCGAGGACAGCCTGTTGATGGCGACCCGCTGGGGCGAGGCGTCCGAGGCCGACCTGATCCGCGTGCCGGAAGTCCCCCACGGCTTCCTGCATTTCGGCGGCCCGGCCGCGCGGGGGGCGCGGGGGGCCGTCCGCGCCTGGCTCAACGGACGCCTGAAGTCATAAGGAAAATTCCCGATTGTAGGACTGAGGGATTTCACCTACCTCCAGAGACTTGAGCGCCGCGTGATGCGGGCATTGGGGGAGAAGTAAGCCTTTGAACCCGGACCTGTTTCGTCGCCCCCCCTTTGGCTATGGTCTGGCGATCTGCATCTGGCTGACGGCGCTCGGGATCCGCATGGCCCTGGCCGACTGGTTCCCGCCCGGCTTCCCCTATCTGACCTTCTTCCCGGCCGTGGTGGTCGTGGCCTATTTCGCCGGACTGTGGCCCGCGATCCTGACTGCCGTCCTGTCAGGTCTCAGCGCCTGGTGGTTCTGGATCGGCGCGCCCGGTTTCGACTTGAGCTTGGCGACGGGGATGGCCCTGGCTTTTTACGTCTTCGTCATCGCCGTCGACATCTTCTTCATCATCGGCATGAACTCCGCGACCGACAATCTGCGGCGCGAGGTGGCGCGCAACGCCGCCCTGGCCGAGAGCCGCGACCTGCTGCTGAAAGAGGTCCAGCACCGCGTCTCCAACAATATCCAGGTGGTCAGCGCACTGCTGCGGCTTGAGGCCGGGATGTCGAAGGATCCCGCCGCCCGTCGCGCCCTCTCCGACGCCTCGGCGCGCACCGCCATGATCGCCAATGTGCAGCGCAGCCTGCTCGACGCCGACGGCGCGGCGGCGCCCTTCGACGACCTGGCGCGCCGGCTGGTCTGCGACGCCCTGAACGCCGCCGGCCGCACCGACGTGGCCGTCGTGGTCGAGGAAGCCCGGCACGCCCTGACGGCGGACGAGGCCACGCCGGTCGTCCTGATCCTGCTGGAATGCGTCAACAACGCCCTGGAACACGCCTTCCCCGACCGCCCCGGCCGCATCCACGTCCGCCTGTATGAGCAGGGGGCGGAACGCCGCCTGGAGGTGCGCGACGACGGCGCCGGACCGCCGCCGGGCTTCGATCCCGCCAAGGGACGCAGCCTGGGCCTGCGCATCGTCCTCGGCCTGACGGATCAGCTTCACGGCCGCTTCAGCATCGTCGACGCCGCCCCCGGCGCCCTGTGCGTTCTCAGCTACCCAAAGCCCGCCGCGCACTGACGTCGCGTTTCTGTGGACAACACAAACCGCTGATACGCCACGGCGAATTTGATCCGTCCACCGATGTTCACAGACTTGTCCACCGCCGCCGGGCCAATCGTGCACATCGGGGCGAGTTCGGGCGCTTGCCTCATACCGGGTTTCGCGAGAACGTCAACGGGCCGAGGGACACGGCGGCGCGGAAATCGGGGGAGACCCCGGCCTCAAGCGAACCGGCCCGGCTCTCCGACCCGGCGCGATCGGGCGATCTTCGGATCGTAACGTGCGCCAGGCGGGATCCACGGCCCCGGTCTTCGACGGTCTCAGGATCGACGAAAGGCGGGGAACCGGATCGGGATCGACGGACGACGCGGCCGCAAGGCCGTGGAACGCCAGAGACCCGGAGCGCAACAGGATACAGCCGACCGCCCTTTCGGGTTCGCTCGAAACGGCGCTGACGCCAAGGTCCAGACCCAGCCGGCCAAGTCCAACCCGGACTTGGCGAGGGGACGAAGAGCACGGGTTCCCCCCGAACGCTTCGTCCCCTCGCTCAATTGGGGCCGAATTCACAGACTTACGCTAGACAGACGCCGCCCCATCTGCACCCATGCCGTGCAGTTGGAGATCGTCATGCGCGCATTACAGACCGCCCTGTGCATCCTGGCCGCCGGCGCCGTAACGACGGCCGGTTCGGCGAAGGCCGACCCACGGCTGCAGGACGCGGGGCCGCCCCCACCGACGCCCTCGCCCATCAGCGTCAGGCCCGGCGTCCTGATCGGGCCGGCCCCATCGGTCGAGAACACCATCCTGCAGCTGCCACAGGCCGAAGCGACGTGCGAAGGCCTCGCGGTTCAGCCCCTCTACGCCGACGACCTGCCGGTCGAGAACACCTTCGACCGCGACGCAGGACGCCCCGACGCGGTGCTGGGCTTCTCAATCGCCGGAGACGGGCGCACCCGCGACATCCGCCGACTGGCGCCGTCGGTTCAGGACGCCGTCATGGTGTCGGGAGCGACCGTCGCCGACCAGCATCAGGCCGCCCTGTCCGCCTGGCGTTTTCCCGCCGGCGCCCGCAGCGACTGCCGCCTGACCATCCGCTACCGCGCCACGCCCTTTGCCGAGGCGACCCAGGACGATCTGCTGCGCTATTTCGCCGTCACCCGGACCAACGGGCCCCTGCGCCGCGCGGTGGCGTCCAAACTGGCCGGACCCGAGGCGGACTGCGGCGGCCCCGAGCGGCGCGGCGGTCGGTCTCCGCGCACCGTCAGCTACCCCGACAGCAAGATCGGGCGCCGCCCCCCGCCCGGCGGCCGGTCGTGGACCGTGCTGCGCTGGAACACCAACGCCGAAGGCCGGGCGACAGAGGTCGAGACCCTGGGCTCGTCCGGCGACGCCGACTTCGACGCCGAAACCCGCCGCGCCGTGTCCGAGACCGTCGTCCAGCCCGGCCCGCCGCAGAAGGGCTGCGTCTACAACTTCTACCGCATCGGCCCCGCCCTGCTCGCGCCCGACCTGCCGCCGTCTGCGGACGATCCCTTGCAGGTCTGCCCCCCCGAGGTCGAGGACCGGTTCCACGCCCAGGGCCTGCCGCGCACCTATCCGCGCGCCTTCGCCGACCGCGCCATCGAGGGCTGGGCCCTGGTGCGGTTCGACACCGCCACCTGGGGCCAGATCGGCAATGTCGCCGTCATAGACGCCCAGCCGGCCGAAGCCTTCGGCGAGGCCGGGCGCCGCACAGTTCAATCCGGCCGCGCCGATCCGGGCTTCACCGCCGGCGTGCGTTGCGTCGTGCCGGTCCGCTACCGGATGCCGGAAAGCGTCGCATCCAACAGCGGACCAGACAGCGCCCCAGACAGCGCCCCAGACGCCGACATCGTGCTGGACTGAACCCCCGCCTTCCCAAGGCCTGCATCCCCTCGTAAAGCAGGGCCATGATCCAGCTTGGGAATCGCCTGCTGACCCGTCGCCGCGCCCTGCTCGCGGGCGGCGCGGCCGTGGTCGGGGGGGCGGCGCTGGGCCTGCGCGCCTGCGACCGATCAGAGGCGCCGGTGGATGAACAGGGCCGGGTGCGGCTGCGTTTCGCTACCGACTGGCGGGCTCAGGCCGAACAGGGCGGCTTCTATCAGGCCCTGGCGACCGGCGCCTATGAGAAGCGCGGCCTGAACGTCCAGATCGTTCAGGGCGGGCCGGGCGTCAACGTGCCGCAACTGCTGGCCTCGGGCGCCGTCGAACTGGGCATGGGGTCCAACAGCTTCATCCCGATGAATCTGGTCGCGGCCGGCGCCCCCGTTAAGGCCGTCGCCGCCTTCTTCCAGAAGGACCCCCAGGTCCTGATCGCCCACCCGGACCCCGCGCTGGAGACCATCGCCGATCTGAAGGGCCGGCCCTTCCTGCTGGCCGACGCCTCGATCAACGCCTTCTGGGTCTGGCTGAAGGCCAAATACGGCTTCACCGACGACCAGGTGCGCAAATACACCTTCAACCTGGCGCCCTTCCTGGCCGACAAGCGGGCGGTGCAGCAGGGCTATCTGACCAGCGAACCCTACACCATCGAACAGGAGGCCGGGTTCGAGCCCAAGGTCTTCCTGCTGGCCGACGAAGGCTATCCCTCCTACGCGGCCATGGTCCTGGCCCCCAACGCCTTCGCGCGGGACAACGCCACGGCCCTGCGCAGCTTCATCGCCGCCTCGGCCGAGGGCTGGCGCGACTATCTGCGGGGCGATGCGGCGCCGGGCGACGCCCTGATCCGCAAGGACAATCCGGAAATGACCCAGGCCATCCTGGACCAGGCCCGGCAGAAGCTGCGCGACAACGCCATCGTCGACGGGGGCGACGCCGCCCTGTACGGCCTGGGCGCCATGACGGCCGACCGCTGGCAGGCCTTCTTCGAGGTGGTCAGCCAGGCGGGGGTGTTCGACCCCGGCCTGAACTGGCGCGAGGCCTTCACCGACAACTATCTGCCGGGCCGTGGCTAGACGTTACGGCGCGCACGACGCCGGGCCAGAATACGCCGCCTATCTTTCTGGGGTCACCGTCACTTACGCAGGACGGCCTCCCCTCGGCCCGCTCGACATCTGCGTCGAGCGTGGTGCAATCCTGGCCATTCTAGGCGCTTCGGGTGCAGGTAAGTCCACTATCCTGCGACTACTGGCTGGACTTGAGAAAGCACATTGCGGCGCGATTGCACGCACGCCGAATGCGACGACCGGCTTCGTCTTCCAGAGCCCTACCCTGATGCCCTGGGCCGACGCCCTGACCAATGTCGCCCTGCCGCTGGAGCTGGCGGGCGTATCCAAGATCCAAGCGCGCGAGCGGGCCGCCGCCGCCCTAACCGCCGTGGGCCTGGGTGAACGGCTGAGCGCCCGGCCACGCCATCTGTCGGGCGGCATGGCCATGCGTGCCGCCCTGGCCCGCGCCCTGGTCACGGCGCCCGACCTGCTGCTGCTGGACGAACCCTTCGCCGCCCTGGACAGCGTGACCCGCCGCAAGCTGATCGAGGATCTGCACGCCCTGTGGTCCGGATCTGATCCGCGCCCGGCCGTGATCTTCGTCACCCACGACGTCGAGGAGGCCGTCTATCTGGCTCAGAGGGTCGTGGTGCTGGACGCCGCCACCGGCCGCGCGATCGCCGACCTGCCGACGCCCGGCGCCCCGCCCCGCCCCGAGCGCTGGCGCGCCGATCCCGCCTATCGCCAGACGGTCGAGGCGGTCGCCGACGCCCTGGAAGCCGCCATGGCTCCCAAAGCCGAGACGACGGCATGAGACGCCTGACTGATCTGGCCCCGCCGCTGGTCCTGGCCGTCCTGCTGCTGGCGGGGTGGGAGGCGGCCTGTCGCCTGCTGGACCTGCCCGTCTATTTCCTGCCGCCGCCAAGCGCGGTGGCCGTGGCCCTGGTCGAGGCGG
This sequence comes from Brevundimonas sp. GW821-FHT10A07, assembly GCF_059415785.1. Classification (NCBI taxonomy): domain Bacteria; kingdom Pseudomonadati; phylum Pseudomonadota; class Alphaproteobacteria; order Caulobacterales; family Caulobacteraceae; genus Brevundimonas; species Brevundimonas sp. GW821-FHT10A07. Next base: position 66,313 of record NZ_JBWKNX010000009.1, on the reverse strand, counting down.
GGCCGCGCCTGGCCGCCTCGGCCTGGATCACCTTCGGCATGGCGGTTCAGGCCCTGGTCCTGGCCGGGCTGGTCGGCGGGGGGCTCGCCCTGGCGGTGTCGCTGCACCCGGCGGCCGAGCGGGCCGTGCGGCCCCTGGCCGTGGCGCTTCAGGTCACGCCGGTCGTGGCCGTCGCCCCCCTGGTGCTGATCTGGGCCGGGCTGGACCACGCCGACCGGGCCGTGGTGGCCCTGGCGGCCGTCGTCGCCTTCTTCCCGCTGTTCTCGGGAATTCTGACCGGGCTGAAGTCGGCCGATCCCGACCTGGAGCGGCTGTTCGACCTGTATGGCGCCACGCCCCTGCAAAGACTGTGGCGGCTGCGCCTGCCCTCGGCGCTGCCGTTTGCGCTGGAGGGTCTGCGGGTCGCGGCGGGCCTTGCGGTCATCGGCGCCGTGGTGGCCGAATTCGTCTCGGGCTCGGGCGCGACCCAGGGTCTGGCCTGGCGGCTGCTGGAGGCGGGCAACCGCCTGCGCACGGCGGAAATGCTGGCCGGGGTCCTGTGCCTGACCCTGCTGGGCCTGGTGCTGAACGCCGCTGTCGGGGTGATCGGACGATTCCTGTTGCGCCGTTAGCGACGGGTTAAGCGATATCCGCCTAGGCTGGGGGTTGTCTTTTTGTTCGTGCGAGACCCGCCCCTTGCGACACGCCCTGATCCTGTCGACCGCCCTGATCGCCGCCTGCGCGGCGTCGGGCGCCGCCATGGCTCAATCTTCGGCGAGCGGCGCAGACGGCCTGCGCTACCTGTCCTGGCCGGGCAAGCCGCCGGTGGCGCAGGGCGCTGCGCCGACGCTGCGCCGCATCCCGCAGCCGACCCCGGTCGTCGCCGCCGTCGATACGCCCGTCAGCTTCATCCCGCCGGCCCGCCTGTCGGCCCCGGCGCCGGCCTCGAAGCCCACGCCGCATCGTGGTCTGACGCCGGCCAGCGACTGGATCGCGCCCGCGCCGACGACGCCGACGATGGCGACGACGCCCCAGCCCTATGTCGCCGCGCCCGCCCCCGTGGAGGCCGCGCCGCCCCCTGTTCAGGCCGAAACCGTCGTCGCAGCCCAGGACCCGGCGCCCGCACAGTCGCCGGTCCAGGCCCAGCCACACACCCAGACTCAGGCCCAGGCCGAAGCCGCGCCTGAGCCCGCCTTCGATCCGATGGCCCCGCGACGCGACGCGCCGATCTTCCGCCTCCAGCGCCAGACGACCGCCCAGACCGCGCCCGAAACTGCGGCCCAGGCCCAGGGCGGGACCAAGGGTGAGACCGGGGCTGAGACCGCCTCCGCCGCGCCGCCCGCCATGCTCCAGGCGGCCCTCGCCCCGGTCCAGGGCGCGCGCTTCTATTCGGTCCATCGTCAGGCCGGCCATCAGCCGGACCGGATCAACCCGGTCCAGCCCATCTATCTCGACGCCCTGCCGGTGGAGATGACCCAGACCCCGTCGTCCGCCGACCTGGCGCAACCCGACGGTCCGCCCGCCCTGCAGCGCAACAGCGACGGCTCGGTCCGGGCCATGCCCCAGACCACGGGGGACGACCTGCCATGACCGAACCCTCCGCCGAAGAACGGGCCATCATCATGGGCTCGCGCCTGCCCGATCTGATCGCCCTGGCCAACGAGGCCTCCAGCGAGAAGCGCCGGCTGCTGCTGCGCGAACTGACCGACCACTTCCTGGGCGGCGTCGAGCACAGCGTGGCCGAGACCGAGCTTTACGGCTCCGTCCTCGAAACCCTGTCGGAGGAGATGGAGACGGCCGTCCGCGCGGAACTGGCCGCCCGTTTCGCCGAGGCGCCCAACGCCCCGGCCAGCCTGATCCGGCGCCTGGCCGAGGATCAGATCGACGTCGCCGGGCCGGTCCTGCGCGCCTCGACCGTCCTGACCGACGCAGACCTGATCGACGTGGTCAGCCGCCAGGGCCAGGACCACATGCGCGCCGTCTCCGGCCGTACCGAGGTGTCCGAGGCCGTGTCCGAGATCATCGTCGAACGCGGCGACGACCACACCCTGGGCGTCCTGCTGCGCAACGACGGCGCCCAGCTGTCGCGCGCCGCGTCCGAGACTGCGGTCGAGCGCGCCAAGAACAACCCCGACCTCCACGCCCCGGCGGTCGAGCGCAAGAGCCTGCCCGCCGACCTGCTGAACGACATGTATTTCGTCGTCGAGGCCCGGCTGCGTCATCAGATCCTGGAACAGAACGCCCAGATGGACCCGGACCTGCTGGAGGCCGCCCTGGCCGCCGGGCGCGCCCGTGTCGCCACCGACGACGGCGCCCTGCCGGCCGACTACGCCGAAAGCCTGGCCTATGTCGACGAGCTGCACGCCGCCAACCAGCTGACGCCGCAGGTGCTGATCCGCTTCCTGCGCTCCAAGGGCCGCACGGCCTTCCTGGTCGCCCTGTCGCGTCTTTCGGACGTCGATTTCCACACCGCCCGCAACATCGTCGATCGCCGCGACCTGGACGCCCTGTCGATCATCTGCAAGGCGGCCGACATCGATCGGGCGATCTTCCTGACCTACGCCGTGTCGCTTCTGGGCGGGGATTCCAATCCGATGGGCCGGGCCGCCGCCTATGGCCGGATGTACGGCGAACTGACCCGCGACGCCGCCCAGCGCACCCTGCGCTTCTGGCGCATGCGCCGCGTCGCCCAGGCGGCCTGACAATCTCCCTCCCCTTCATGGGGAGGGGTGATCGCGCAGCGATCGGGGTGGGGCCCGAAAGGGCGTGAGCGAGACGCCTGTTCTCTACGTCCGAAAGACGATCAGCGCTGTCCTTACGGCCCCACCCGGGCTGCGCTTCGCTTCGCCGTCCCTCCCCATGAAGGGGAGGGAGAAAACAAAAACGCCCGCCTCCTTGCGGAAGCGGGCGCTTTCTACCGGTAAGGACCGGGCTTACTTCTTGGCGCGGGCGACGCGGGCCGGCTTGCGGCCGCCCTGGCCCAGGCCCATCTGCTTGGCCAGTTCCGAACGGGCCTTGGCGTAGTTCGGGGCGACCATGGGATAGTCTTTCGGCAGACCCCATTTGGCGCGGTAATCTTCGGGGCTCATGTCGTACTTGGTGCGCAGGTGGCGCTTCAGCGACTTGAACTTGCGACCGTCCTCCAGACAGATCAGGAAGTCGGCGTTGATCGACTTGCGGATCGGCACGGCCGGTTCCTTGGGTTCCGGCGGAACCTCGACGGGACCGTTGGAGACGCCCGACAGAGCGGCGTGAATATTGGCGATCAGCGCCGGCAGGGCTTCCGCCGTCACCGTGTTGTTGCCGACATAGGCCGACACGATGTCAGCGGTCATTTCCAGCAGTTCGGGCTTCTCGTCCATTCGCGGCGCCTCTTTCATAATCTATTTGCTTCGACTGAAACGCCAGCCGAACCTACCCTTCCGGCTCTTAGGGTTGTTTGAATGCAAAAGCAATCCGGGCGTTATGCGAACGACAAGGCTCTATATAACCACACTTGTGGTCATGCTGACCTAGCGTTTCAAGTCTTCGGTCAGGACCATCATGGCTGCACGTTCCGGCGCCGAATATTCATCGATCACCTCATCCTCGCCCTCACGAATCGCACGCAGGAGACTGGGGGTCAGGGCCGATGACAGAGACCAGTTCCAGTAACGCAATACGGTCTGCGCCCGATCCACGGCCAACATTTCATAGGTGATCTGCACACGTTCAAGGTCAGGATGCAGGCCGCCGTCGGCCGTCGTCTCCGGCCGACGCATCGAGCGCCACAGATTCAGCAGGTCCGCACGCGACAGACCCGTCGCCTTGCACAGGATCGCCAGGGGCTCGCCGCCCGGATCCCCCAGGATCTTGGCGCCGGTCAAAGGTTTGACGCCCGCCAGAAAGGCGATCTCCGACGCCGTCTCGCGCGACAGGCCGTCTTGCGCCGCCACCGACAGGGCGTGTTCCAGCCCGTCAAAGGGGCTCTTGTCGATGGCCGCGCGGTTGCGCTGGCGTCGCTCGATGAACTGCAGGGCCTTGCGCGCGACGGGGTCCGACCAGCCCTCGGCCGCGGCCATGGCGAAGACGTCCTCGGACACCTCCTGCATCACCTCGCGCGACACGGCGAACCGCTGCAGGATGGTGCGCCGGTCGTCCGGGCCGCACCACCAGAACATCACATAGGCGCCGGCCGGTCTCAGCTCGGGCCGTTTCAGCAGCAGGCCGGACAGTTTCGGATGCGTCCGGCTCAGGCCGACCACGGCCTCGACCCCGACCTGGGACAGGCGGGCGGTGGGGTTGCGCAGCACCGCCTCCATCACCTCCATCTCGCCGAAGCCGAACAGGGTTTCGGTGACGATCTCGGACAGACCGCGACGCTCGGCCATGATCAGCCGATGCTCGGGTCCCGCGTCCCGCGCACACCCGACCAGATCCGCGTCGCTCAGGGACGCGCACTGTTCGATCAGCAGACGGGCGACCTCGGGCTCGTCGCGCAGCAGCAGCCGCGCGACGCTGCTGGGCAGTTCGGCCAGGGGCGCCAGCCGCGCCGCCACGCGCCGACGCTCCTCCGTCGATCCCAGCCGCAGCATCTCGACCAGCAGGTCGCCGGTCACGGCCCGTTCGAAAGCGTTGATCCGGCTGGCCGGCAGGGAGACGACGTCGGCCAGCCGCTTCAGCAACGCATGGCGCGCCTTCAGCGACGGCGGAGCCGCCTCTTCGTCATTCAGGGCCGACGCCTGGGTCATGGCGCCAAGACTAGGGTCTCAGAGTTAACCCGACGTATCAGCGACGCTCGGCTTTACAGGCCCTCGAAAAGCGCCGTCGACAGGTAGCGTTCGGCGAAGGACGGGATGATGACCACGATGGTCTTGCCCGCATTCTCGTCGCGGGCGGCCAGGCGGAAAGCCGCCGTCAGGGCCGCGCCCGAGCTGATGCCGACCGGGATTCCCTCGACGCGGGCCGCCTTGCGGGCCATGTCGAAACTCTCGTCGTTCGACACCTGTTCGATCCCGTCCACGACCGAGGCGTCATAGATGGCGGGGGTGAAGCCCGCGCCTATGCCCTGGATCTTGTGCGGGCCGGGCGCGCCGCCCGACAGGACCGGCGAAGCCTCGGGCTCGACCGCGATCATCCGGATCGAGGCCTTGCGGGCCTTCAGCGCCTGGCCGACGCCCGAGATGGTGCCGCCGGTGCCGACGCCGGCCACCACCATGTCCACGGCGCCGTCGGTGTCGTTCCAGATCTCCTCGGCCGTGGTCGCGCGGTGAATGGCGGGATTGGCCAGGTTCTCGAACTGCGACGGGATCACCGCATTGGGGGTGGTCTCCAGCAGTTCCTGGGCGCGGGCGATGGCGCCCTTCATCCCCTTCTCGGCCGGGGTCAGCTCCAGCTGGGCGCCCAGCAGGGCCAGCATCTTGCGCCGTTCGATCGACATGCTCTCGGGCATGCACAGGATCAGCTTCAGCCCCTTGGCGGCGGCGACGAAGGCCAGGGCGATGCCGGTGTTGCCGCTGGTCGGCTCGATCAGCACCGTGTCGGCGTTGATCCTGCCCGCATCCTCCAGCGCCTCGACCATGGCGACCCCGATCCGGTCCTTGACCGAGGCGATGGGGTTGAAGAACTCCAGCTTGGCCAGCACGGTGGCCTTGGCCCCGTATTCTGCCGACAGGCGCGGCAGCCGCACCAGGGGGGTGTCGCCGATGGTGTCGATGATCGAGTCATAGACCTTGCCCCGCCCCTTCTTCAGATGGCGGGACGCGTCGTAGCTGAAGTCGGACATGGGGGCTCCGGTAAGGTCGGGTCGTTCAGGGTCCGTAACAGACAGGCGGCGAGATCGATCCGCAAGGGGGCGAGCGCGATGATTTCTGTCCGCCAGGATCAGATCCGGCGCCGCTTACGGCCGGCCTAGCCGAAGGAAACCCCGAACATCGCGATGCCGCACAGGACGACGATGCCGACGAATGAAACACCGGCGGCGAGAGCGCCAGGTCGTCAGGAGGGCGAACAGGTCGGCTTCAACCGCGAAATCACCCGCTTCTTCAGTCAGACCCTGCGCCGACGGCGGGCCCGGGAGGAAGTCTCTAGAAGGACTCCCACCCGTCCGCGTCGGGCTCCGACGCAGGCGCCAGGGCCGCGCCGCCGCGGCCGACGGTCTTCAGGGCGGCCACGGTGCGGGCGGGAGAGGCGGCGGGCCGGGCCGGAGCCGGAGCGGGGGCTGAGGCGGCGGGGCGCGCGCCGACACGGAAACGGGACACGGCGGCGGCCAGACCATCGGCCTCCTGGGACAGGGAGTGGCTGGCGGCGGTGGACTGTTCGACCATGGCCGCATTCTGCTGCGTCATCTGGTCCATCTGATTGACCGCCGTATTGACCTGCTGCAGCCCTGTCGCCTGTTCGGCGGCGGACGAGGATATCTCCGTCACCAGGCCTTCGATCTGGGCGACATGGGCCACGATCCGGTCCAGCGCCTGACCGGTTTCGGTCACCAGTTTCACGCCCGACCCGACCTGCACGGTCGATTGTGTGATCAAACCCTTGATCTCCTTGGCCGCCTCGGCCGAACGTTCGGCCAGGGCCCGCACTTCCGACGCCACCACGGCGAAGCCCCGGCCGCTTTCGCCCGCCCGCGCCGCCTCGACCCCGGCGTTCAGGGCCAGCAGATTGGTCTGGAAGGCGATCTCGTCGATGACGCCGATGATCTGGTTGATCTGGGCCGACGAGCGTTCGATCTGTCCCATGGCGGCGACGGCGTCGCGCACCACCGCGCCGCTCTTGTCGGCGTCGTCGCGCGCCGCCTGGACCGCGCCGGCGGCCTGGATCGCCCCTGCGGCGGTGGCTTTGACGGTCGCTGTGACCTCGTCCAGGGCGGCGGCGGTCTCTTCCAGACTGGCCGCCTGTTGTTCGGTGCGGCGCGACAGGTCGTCGGCGGCCTTGGCGATCTCGGCGGCGCCGGCGTTGATCGCGCCCGTATTGGCGGCGATGGTGCCGATGGCCTCCTGCAACCCCTCGACGGCGGCGTTGAAATTAGTCCGCAGCTGTTCGTAGGCGGGCGGGAAGGCGTCGGTGATGCGCACCGTCAGGTCGGCCTGGGCCAGGGAGTCCAGCCCGCGGGTCAGTCCGGTGACGACGATCGCCTGCTCACGGGCGGCGGCCTCGCGCGACTGGTCGCCGACCGCGCGGTCCTCTTCCTCCTTCGCCCGGCGCCGGCCGGCCTCGGCCGCCTCGGCCTCGGCGCGGGCGACGATCAGGGCCTGGATGTCGACGACGGCGCGGGCGATGTCCCCGATCTCGTCCTTGCGGCGGGCCTCGCCCAGCTTCACCTCGGTCTGGCCCTGGGCCATGGCGCGCAGGCCCCCGGTCAGGCGGCGGATCGGCGCCACCAGGCCGCGCGACCCCGCCAGGATCAGGCTGATGCTGATCAGCAGGCTGGCGAGCACGGCGGCCATCATCACCATCTGTCCCGTCCTGGCCTCAGCCTCGGCGGCGGCGCGGTTCTTCTCGGCTGCGGCTTCGATCCTGTCGGCCGCCGCGCTCATGGCGGTCTCCAGGGCCGTGAACTGGGTCAGGAAGTCGGTCATGCCGCCCTGGGCCGCGACCGGATCGTTGGCGGCGAGTTCGACCATCCGGGCCGCCGCCGCGATATAGGCCTGAAGCGGCGCCTCGACCGCCTTCAGGGCCGCCTGGATCTCCGGGTCCGTCGCCAGGGCGTTGTTTTCCGCAATGGCCTGTTCGAAGATTTCGCGGTGCTCGGCCAGATCGGCCGTCACTGCATCGATATCGACGCCGTTGGCGGGATCCTTGGCCAGCATGGCGCCGAACACGTCGGAGCGCAGGGCGTCATGCATCATGTCGGCCTGCATGTGGTTGCGCAGCACGCTCGACGACACCGACGCCCGCTCCAGCGCCCCGGCCAGCTTGGCGTTCATCACCAGACCGACGCCCGCCGTGCCCACGGAAAGCAGCAGGACGATGATCCCCGTGGCCGTGACCTTCTTGCCTATCGTCCAGATCATGACCGCTCCCGCCAACCTGACATTCCTTCGAACCGCGGTACACGAATTCTGGTTAATGCAAGATTTTCGGCCGCCTACGTCGTTTCCTCGTGGTCGCTTAAGGACGATTTTCATTCCGCCGGGATTACGCCGCTCTTTGAACAGAACGGACGTATGGCCATGCAGAACGCTAAGCCCTCGGTTTTCAAACCCCTCGTCGCGGCGGTCGCCGCTGCCTGCGCCGCAATGGGCGCCGCAATGGGCGCCGCCCCGGCCCAGGCCCAAGACCAGGCCCAGGACCAGGCCCGCGCGGCGGACCCGGACTGGACCCTGTCGGCGGAATATACGGCCGATGTCTCGGGCGTCGTTTCCGGCGGCGCGAAACGGGCGGGCCGTTATCTGGACAATCTGAGCGTCGAACTGGACGGCGACCTGGAACAGGCCTGGGGCTGGCGCGGCGCGCGACTGCATATGTCCGGCCTCTATAACGGCGGGGGCGAGCCCAACGCTCTGGCCGGAACCCTGCAGGGCGTCGACAATATCGAGGTCGGGGCCCAGGGCGCCCGCCTGTTCGAGGCCTGGATCGAACAGGATCTGGGCGGATCGGCCACGCTTCTGGCCGGCCTGTACGACCTCAACAGCGAATTCTACGCCACCGAGGCCTCGGGCCTGCTGATCTCGCCGCCGTTCGGCATCGGCTCCGAACTGGCTTCGACCGGCCCCAACGGCCCGGCCATCTTCCCCTCCTCGTCCCTGGCGGCGCGCCTGCGGGTCGGCGAGACGGACAAGACCTATGTCCAGTTCGCCGTCGTCAACGCCGACGCCCGCACCTTCGGCGATCACGGCGGGGTGGACACGGACCTGGACCACGGCGTCCTGGCCATCGCCGAGTTCGGCGGCCACGCCCCACTCCCCTCCGGCCCCGTCCGCTACGCCTTCGGCGTCTGGCGCTACAACCAGCGTCAGGACGACATCCGTGACCTGACGCCCGATGGCGACCCGGCCCGCAGCATCGCCCAGGGCGCCTACGCCCTGGCCGAGGGACCGGTCTGGGGCGCCGCCGCCCCCGACGGCCCCCAGATCGACGCCTTCGCCCGCCTGGGCGTGTCGGACGGCGACACCACAGACTTCAAGGGCGGCTGGCAGGCCGGCGTTCTGGTGCGCCAGGTCTTCGCCGCCCGCCCGGACAGCCAGCTGTCCTTCGGCGTCCACCAGGGCTGGCTGTCCTCCAAGGCCCGCGCCAACCTGGCCGACACGGGCGCCGCCCCCGACCGGTATGAAGAGGGACTGGAGCTGACCTACGCCGACCGCATCGGCCGTTTCACGATCCAGCCGGACATCCAGCTGATCCGCGATCCCGGCGGCCTGAAGGATGCCGACGACGTGGTGGTGGTGTCGCTGCGGGTGATCACGCCGCTGTTCTGAACCTCTAGCGTTGCAGCACCACGCGGGCGGGATCGAAGCCGACGACCTCGCGGATCACGATCATGCTCTTGAAGCCGCGCACGCCCTTTTCGGGGATCAGTTCGCGGATGCCGAAGGCCTCGTAATCCTGCATCGAGCGGACGGCGACGGTCAGCAGATAGTCGGTCTCGCCCGTGACGTCCCAGGCGCCCAGGACCTCGGGACTGGCCCTCATGGCGTGCTGGAAGGCCTCCATCACCTTGCGGTCCTGGGTGTTCATCTCGACCTGGACATGGAGGACGATGCGCGGCTCGACGCGAGCGGGATCGATCACGGCGACGTCGGCGACGATGACCCCTTCGGCCCGGAGGCGCCGCATCCGCCGCAGCACCGCCGATTCCGACAGGCCCACCGCCGCGGCCGTGACCCGCGCCGGCTCCTGATTGTTGCGCCGCGCCCGCGCCAGCAGCCGCCGGTCGAACTCATCCAGGGTGACGAAATTCGTCATATCACGCTCCTTAACGCCGATTTTCGGCGCAAGAGGGCCGGAAATCGGCGAGATACGCAAGCGGCTTTGGGCTATCTCTCGTCCCATGACCGCGCCCAGCCTGAGCCCGAGCCTGCAATCCCCGCTGATCGCGCGGCTGATCCCCTACGCCGCCCTGTTCGCGGGCATGATGATCCTGGCGGGGGGCACCTCCTTCGCCAAGAGCCTGTTTCCGCTGATCGGGGCGCAAGGGGCCACGGCCTATCGGGTCGGGATCTCGGCCCTGCTGCTGGTTCTGGTGTTCCGGCCCTGGCGGTTCGCCCTGACCCGGGCCGATCTGAAGGCCGTCGTCCTGTACGGCGTCGTCCTCGGGGCGATGAATCTGAGCTTCTACATGGCGCTGCGCACCATTCCGCTGGGCGTCGCCATCGCCATCGAATTCGTCGGGCCGCTCAGCCTGGCCCTGATCCATTCGCGCCGGCCGATCCATTTCGCCTGTATCGGCTTTGCGGTGCTGGGCCTGGGCCTGCTGCTGCCGCTGAAGGGCGGGGCGGGATCGCTGGACCCGGTCGGCGTGGCCCTGGCGGCCTTCGCCGGCCTGTGCTGGGCGCTGTACATCATCTTCGGCAAGCGGCTGACCCATCTGCATCCGGGCCAGTCGGTGGCCCTGGGCATGAGCGTGGCGGCGATGGTCGTCGTGCCCTTCGGCCTCGCCCACGCCGGGGCGGCCCTGTTCAACCCGGCTATCGTGGTCGCCGGCCTGGCGGTGGCGATCTTCTCCAGCGCCCTGCCCTATTCGCTGGAGATGGTGGCCCTGCGCGGCATCCCCAAACGCACCTTCGGCGTGGTCCTGAGCGCCGAACCGGCCATCGGCGCCCTGGCCGGCTTGGTCGTGCTGCACGAACACCTGACCGGCCAGCAATGGATCGCCATCGCCGCCATCGTCATCGCCTCGGTCGGGGCCATCGCGACGACGCGGGAGACGCTCCTGCCCGCTACGAAGAAGGGCCGGGGCTGACCTACGCCAACCGCATCGGCCGCCTCACGATCCAGCCCGACATCCAGCTGATCTGCCAGCCTGGCGGCCTGAAGGACGCCGGCGACGTGGTGGTGGTGTCGCTGCGCTTGATCACGCCGCTGTTCTGAGCACTCTCGCTTCTCAGATCAGAAGCATGATTGCGTTGCCGAAATTGTGCAGCAGCACCGGCAAGGCCAGGCTGCGTGTTTTCAGAACCAGCCAGACCGCAATCAGGGACGGCAGCGCCGTCAGGGCCATGGTCAGGGCGTCGAAGGTGAAACGCCCGTCGCTGTAGCCGAAGGCATGTGCCAGACCGAACAGAGCGCAAGACAGCATGGCGCCCAACCCCCAATCCACGCCCAGAACCCTCACCCGTCCTGCGAAAGCCCGGCCGAGCGCCACAAGCAGGACGCCGCGATAGAAGGCTTCTTCCTCCAAACCGGGCATGGTCAGCTGAAATGCGAGTGTCTCAGGCCCGGCCGCTTCGTTCGGAAACGCCAGGGCAAGGACCAAGAAGAGGCCCACATAGAGTCCGGCCACGGGGAGTGCGGTTTTCAGGCTTCCAGGGGACTGTTCCCACGTCAGCCCCGAGCGGCGGCGGCCGAAGGCCGGCAGGGCGACGACAGCAAGGGTCGAGCCAAGCGCCAGGATCTTGCCTTGCCAGTTCCAATCGCTCTTCGGGAGCAGGTCCGGAAACAGGCCGTAGCCGTTCGTCAGCATCAGATCATTGAGCAAGACCAAGCCTGCGGCGATCAAAAGCCAGCGCCAGGACGGTCGCCCCGGCAGGACCAGTCCCAAGAGCCCGCCTGTGCCAAGCAGCAGGCCGATGACGCCCAGTATTCCGATAAGCCCGTTCACAATTCGCTCCTAGTCTCTGCGAGAGGGCGGATCGTGCGACGGCAGGTGGCGGGTCGGCTCCTCGAAACCCGGCGAAAAACGCCTCAAAACCCGGCGCCGTCCCCCAAAAGCTTGGCCCCCGCTCGGCCGGACAGCCGGGCTTTGCGATAGGCGCTCGGCGTCATGCCTTCCGTCATCTGGAAGACACGGTTGAATGACGGAAGGGAGGCGAAGCCGCTGTCCATGGCGATTACGATCAGCTTGTCGCCCCGCCTCGCCGGGTCGGCGAGAAGACGTCGCGCCTCGTCCATCCGCTGGGCGTTCAGAAAGGTCCGGAAATGATCATAGCCGAGCTGATGATTGATCAGCTCCCGCACCGCGCGCTCTGACGCGCCCATCGCCCGTATGAAGGTCGCCAGATTCAGGGAGGGATCCAGATAGATCTTCTCGACCTCGATCAGGCGGCGCAACCGGTCGCCGAGCTTCCCGTCCCTCGGTACGGCGACCACGCCCGAGGCCGCCGCCTCAGGTCCCGACGCCCCTCGCGGTCGTTGGTCGCCCGCCAGCACCAGCAGCCAGGCGGCGAAGGCGAGACAGGCCGTGTTTTGGGCGATGACGTAGGCCTGGGACGTCCACTCCAGCCCCAGGAAGACGTCGGCGCCCATGTCGACGATCAGCAATCCCGCAAGCACGGCCACGACCGCAAGGCGCGAGCGACGGCGGCGATTCAGCAGATCGCCCGCCCGGTCACGGTACATCCGCCAGGTCAGGTGCCCCATCATGACGAAGCCCATTACGATGAGCAGCCACGACAGGCCCTGCCCCTCCAGTCCTGCCCCGAACACCCCCCGGTCGGCCAAGGCGACGACGATCCAAGCCAGGCCCAGAGCCAGGACCGGACCGCGCGGCCTGAAGGTCCAGTCGAAAACCGACAGGCAGAACCACCACAGGAAGACGGCCGTGACCCCGCTCAGCAGAACCGCGAGGCGCCCGATCTCGCCTGTCAGCCGCAGCGCGGGCTCCGCCGTATTGCCGGCCAGATAGCCGCACAGGCAGAGGGCGAAGGGGGCGAAGAAGCGATGGTCGGCCCTTGCCCCCCGACGCCAAAGCATCACGGCCGCGACTAGCAGCAAGGTCGCTCCGGCGACACGGACGATGATGTCGAACTGGTTCAGGTTCACGCGAGCCGCCTTCTAGCCCTCGGCGAGGGGGCGTCAAACCTCTGCCGGGAGGGGCCGGGAATCAAGGATCGCAAGCCCCCTTCACCCCCCGTTAACCACGATGGCCCATCTGGTTAACGCCTGTTCCTGGGGTCCGTCTTGCACACTCTCGTCGCCGCCGTCGAAGCGATCGATCCGCTGGTCGTCACCGGCAAGGTCGCGGGCGTCTCGGGCCTGCTGATCGAGTCGCGCGGCGGCCTGTCGCGTCTGGCGGTCGGGGCGCGGGCCGAGATCAGTCGGCGCGGGCAGACGGCCCTGCCGGCCGAGGTGGTGGGGTTCCGCGACGCCAAGGCTCTGCTGATGCCGTTCGGCCCTGTCGAGGGGGTGGCGCCCGGCGCCGAGATCCGCATCATCGACCAGGCCGCCAGCGTGCGCCCGACCACGGCCTGGCTGGGCCGGATCATCGACGCCTTCGGCAATCCCATCGACGGCAAGGGCCCCCTGCCCCAGGGGCCGGTCCCCTATCCGCTGCGCGCCCCCCCGCCCCCGGCCCATTCGCGCGGCCGGGTGGGCGAGCGGCTGGACCTGGGGGTGCGGGCCATGGACGTCTTCACCACCACCTGCCGGGGCCAGCGCCTGGGCATCTTCGCCGGCTCGGGCGTGGGCAAGTCGGTGCTGCTGTCCATGCTGGCCAAACAGGCCACCTGCGACGCCGTCGTGGTCGGCCTGATCGGCGAACGGGGCCGCGAGGTGCGCGAGTTCGTGGAGGAGACCCTGGGCGAAGAGGGGCTGAGACGCGCCGTCGTCGTGGTCGCCACCTCGGACGAGCCGGCGCTGAAACGCCGCCAGTCGGCCTATATGACCATGGCCATCGCCGAATATCTGCGCGACCAGGACCTGGAGGTGCTGTGCCTGATGGACAGCGTCACCCGTTTCGCCATGGCCCAGCGCGAGATCGGCCTGGCGGCGGGCGAACCGCCGACCACCAAGGGCTATACCCCCACCGTCTTCACCGAACTGCCCAAACTGCTGGAGCGGGCGGGGCCGGGACCGGTGCGGCCCGACGGCACCACGGCGGCCCCCATCACCGCCCTGTTCACCGTCCTGGTGGACGGCGGCGACCATGACGAGCCCATCGCCGACGCCGTGCGCGGTATCCTCGACGGCCATATCGTCATGGACCGCAAGATCGCCGAGCGCGGCCGCTTCCCCGCCATCGACGTGCTGAAGTCGGTCAGCCGCACCATGCCCGCCTGCCAGACCCCGCCCGAGCGCGAACTGAACAAGCGCGCCCGCCAGGCCCTGTCGGCCTATGCGAACATGGAGGAGCTGATCAAGATCGGCGCCTATCGCACCGGGGCCGACCCCATCGTGGACCGCGCCATCGCGCTGAACCCCGCGCTGGAAGATTTTTTGAGCCAGGACAAGGACGACGCCACGCGTCTTACCGATTCCTTTACCCGGCTCGAGCACATCCTGAACCAAGGCATGATCAGAGAGTGACGAAATGACCGCTTGGGCCCAATCCCTGATCCGCATCTCCAACTACGAAGTCGAGACCCTTCAAAAACGCCTGGCCGAGATCACGTCCCGCCGCGCCACCGCCGAGATGCGCCTGGCCGTTCTGGACGCCGAGGTCGAGATCGAACGCGAGCGCGCCCGCGCGGACGCCGACGCCGGCATGATGCTGGCCGCCTATCTGAACGGCTGGAAGGCCCGCAAGGCCGCCGCCGAGGGCGACCTGGCCGTGGTCGAAGCCGAGGAGGCCGGGGCCCGCGACGCCCTGACCGGCGCCTTCGAAGAGCTGAAGAAGTTCGAACACGTCGCCGAAACCACCCGCCTGAACAAGCTGCTCGCCGTCGCCAAGCGCGAAACCGCCGCCTTCGACGAGCTGGGCCTGCGGAAACGTGCGGTCTGACGACCAACATGCGTCTCCCTCCCCCTGCGGGGGAGGGGCGTCGCGTAGCGACGGGGTGGGGGCGGCAAGGCGCCGTCGCACAGATTTGAGACGACACAGGTCTGTGGGGCCTTGCCCGGCCCGGCCCACCCGGCTTCGGCTACGCCTTCGCCCCCCTCCCCCGCAGGGGGAGGGAGAATAGAATGTCGATCTCGCGCCGCACCGTTCTCGCCTCGGGCCTCGCGCTTCCTCTGGCTGCGCCCCTGGCCGCCTGCGACCGCATCTCGGCCGAACCGACCCCGCCGAACGTCCCCCCGCTGAAATCCGTCGCCCCCTGCCCCTTCGGCGCGGCGATCAAGGCCATGCAGATCGACGACCCCGACTGGGTCGCCCTGGCCCGCGCCAATGTCTCCCAGCTCACGCCCGAGTGGGAGATGAAGATGGAATATGTCCTGGCCGACGGCCTGGACCGGCCGAACTTCGACCGCTCGGACGCGATCGCCGCCTTCGCCCAGGCGAACGGCATGGCGATGCACGGCCACACCCTGATCTGGTACTCGCAGGGCAAGGAAGCGTTCGCGGGCCTGTCCGGCGCCGCCTTCGACCGCGCCTTCGACGGCTATATCGCCGCCCTGGCCGGCCGGTATCGCGGCAAGGTCCGCAGCTGGGACGTGGTCAATGAGCCGATCCTGGACGACGGTTCGGCGATGCGCGACTGCCACTGGAGCGCCCGCTACGGCCACGACGGCTATATGCTGCGCGCCTTCGAACAGGCCCGGATCGCCGACCCCGACGCCGTCCTGTTCCTGAACGAATACAACCAGGAATCCGTCCCGGCCAAGGGCGCCCAGTTCCTGAAACTGGTCGAACGCCTGCTGAAGGCCGGGTGTCCGCTTCAGGGTCTGGGGCTTCAGTCCCACCTGTGGATCGACATCCCCGACGGCGTCATCGCCGCCTATATGCGCGAGATCGCCCAGTTCGGCCTGCCCATCCATGTGTCCGAGCTGGACTGCACCCTGCGCACGGAAAACCCGCTGGATCTGCGGTCCCAGGCCGACCGGCTGGCCCGCCAGTCCGCCCGCGTCACGGAACTGGCCGAGGCCTTCACCGCCCTGCCCCCGGCGCAGCGGTTCGCCTTCACCGTCTGGGGCCTGCGCGACACCGACAGCTGGTATCGCCAGGGCGACAAGGACGACGGCCGCGACAAACCGCTCCCCTTCGACAGTTTCGGCCTGCCCAATCCGATGGCGGCGGCCCTGGCGGAAGCCTTCAGGGCCTAGACGCAGCGACGCCCGCCGGCCTGGGGCCGACGGGCGCTGTACGACGGAGGTGGGGGCGTGCGTCCGTCTTACTTCCTGCCGGGCTTGGCCGGCTTCACCTTGGCCGGGGTTTCGGCGCGGTGGTGACGGGCGCTGCGGGTCTGGTGCTGCGGACGGGCGCTCGAGGTCGCGGCCGGGCGGGCGGTCGCGGCGGATGCGGTCGAGGCAGGCACGGTTCCGGCGAAGGCGGCGCCGCTGGTCAGCAGGACGGTGGCGACGGCGCCCAGGATGGCGGGGGTGCGGAAGGATTTCATTTCAGGTCTCTCTGGTTGAGAACGTCCGGCCTCGTGTCGGACAGTCACTGTTTCGCGCCGCCCCCGGGCGGGTTCGCGTCCGTTCGGTGTCGCCGCATGTCGTCGGCGAACAGATTTGTGTCCGACTGTATCCGCCGCGCTTTGGCCACGAGCCGGGACGACAGATCCCCGTCCTTTCCTGCGCCGAACGCCCATGTCCCAGACCGCCGTCTTTCCCGTCCTGCTGGTCGTCGACGACGACCGCGACATCCGCAATCTGTTATCGGAACATCTGGAACAGCACGGGTTTCGCACGGTGAAGGCGGCCGACGGACGGGCGATGCGGGCCGCGCTGGAGGCCGGGCCGGTGGATCTGGTGGTGCTGGACCTGAACCTGCCCGACGAAGACGGGCTGAGCCTGTGCCGCGCCATCCGCGCCACGTCGCGCACCCCGGTCATCATGCTGACCGCGCGCGGCGATTCGATCGACCGGATCGTCGGGCTGGAGATGGGCGCCGACGACTATATGGCCAAGCCGTTCGAGCCGCGCGAACTGGTGGCGCGCATCCGCACGGTCCTGCGCCGCGCCGGCCCTGACCGGGACAGGATCGAAGGCCGCCACGCGGACTTCTCCGGTTGGTCGCTGGACATCGCCGCGCGCGCCCTGACGGCGCCCGACGGGCGACTGGCGCCCCTGTCCAGCGCCGATTTCGACCTGCTGCACGCCCTGGTGCGCAACGGCGGTCGGCCGCTGTCGCGCGAGCGGATCCGCGCCCTGTCCACCGTGGCCGACGCCGACGACCGCGCCATCGACCTGAGGGTCAGCCGCCTGCGTCAGAAACTGGGCGACGACGCCCGCAACCCGGCCCTGATCCGCACGGTGCGCAGCCTGGGCTATATGCTGTCGGGACCGGTGACATGGCGCGCCTGAAACGCGACGTGGGCCGCGCCGCCGACGGATCGACCGTGCGGCTGTTCCTGCTGCTGCTGGTGGGGGCGATGGCGGCGGCGGCGGTCACGTTTCTGGCGCTTCAGATCGGCCACCATCGTGGACTGAAGCGGGCGCACGACTTCACCACGGCCGAGCGGATCGGCGACCTGGCCCAGGCGGACGACGATCCGGCCGCGGGCGTGGCCGCCGGCCTGCCCCCGGCGCGGGGCCAGAGGCTGGGACCGCCCGACGCGGCCCTGACCCAGGCGGTGGCGGCGGCGCTGGACCGGCGCGGCGTCAGCGGCGTGACCGTGCGGGCCTATGAGGCGGCGGACGCCGCCTGCGGGGCCGATCCGGGCGAGCGGCTGCGCTGCCGCATATTGACCCTGACGCCCGACGGCGGCCCGGCCATGGCCCCCGTGGCCGTCAGCCTGCCGGCCGCGCCGCGCCCCTGGAGCCTGGGCCGCGAGAGCGCCGCCCTGCTGGCCGCCGGTCTGGCGGCGGTGATCGCCACGGCCTGGCTGGCCTCGCGCCGCGCCGCCGCCCCGCTGGCGCGGCTGTCGGCCGGCGCCCTGGCCCTGGGCCGCGACCTGGACCAGCCGCCCCTGGTCGAGGAAGGCGCCCGCGAGGTGCGCCAGGCGGCGGCGGCCCTGAACGTCATGCAGACCCGGCTGCGGGCCATGATCGCCGAGCGCACCCGGGTCCTGGCCGCGGTGGCCCATGACCTGCAGACCCCGCTGACCCGGATGCGGCTGAGGGTCGAGAAGATCGTCGACGAGGGCCTGCAGGCCCAGTTGATCGCGGACCTGGCGGCGATGCAGCATCTGGTGCGCGAGGGGCTGGACCTGGCGCGGATCGAGACGACGCCCGAACCGGTGGTTCCCGTCGATCTGGACGCCCTGCTGTCGGCCCTGTGCGAGGATGCGGCCGACGCCGGTCAGCCGGTCGTCTTCGCCCAGGGGTGCGGCGCCGTCCTGTCCACCCGCCCCCAGGCCCTGCGCCGCTGCCTGACCAATCTGATCGACAACGCAGTGCGCCACGGCGGGGGCGCGACGGTCTCGGCGACGGTCGAAGGGACGACGACCCGGCTGGCGGTGCGCGACCACGGGCCGGGCGTGCCCGAGGATCGGCTGGAGGCCCTGTTCGAACCCTTCTACCGGCTGGACCCGTCCCGGTCGCGCGACAGCGGCGGCACGGGCCTGGGCCTGACCATCGCCCGGCGCATGGCGGAAGTCGCGGGCGGGCGGCTGACCCTGGCCAACGCCGGGGACGGCGGCCTGGAGGCGGTCGTGGCGTTCGACGCCCCCTGACGCAAAACGCCCGCCGTTTCCGGCGGGCGTTTCAGGATCAGGTGTCGGCGGCTTTTCAGGCGGCGACGCTGTTGGCGCCTTCGGCCGGGTCGCGCAGCACATAGCCGCGGCCCCAGACGGTCTCGATATAGTGTTTGCCGTCGGCGGCGGTGGCCAGCTTCTTGCGCAGCTTGCAGATGAAGACGTCGATGATCTTCAGCTCGGGCTCGTCCATGCCGCCGTACAGGTGGTTCAGGAACATTTCCTTGGTCAGGGTGGTGCCCTTGCGGAGCGAGAGCAGCTCCAGCATCTGGTATTCCTTGCCCGTCAGGTGGACGCGGTGACCGTTCACCTCGACCGTCTTGGCGTCCAGGTTCACGGCGATCTCGCCGGTGTGGATGATCGCCTGGGCGTGACCCTTGGAGCGACGGACCACGGCGTGGGTGCGCGCGATCAGCTCGTCCTTGTGGAAGGGCTTGGTCAGATAGTCGTCGGCGCCGCCGCCGAAGGTCTTGACCTTGGTCTCGATCTCATGGCTGCCCGACAGGATCATGACCGGCGTATTGATCTTGCCGACGCGAAGCTGGCGCAGGACCTCCAGACCGCTCATGTCGGGCAGGTTCAGGTCAAGCAGAATGAGGTCGTAGTCATAGATCTTACCCAGATCGATGCCTTCTTCACCCAGATCGGTCGTATAGACATTGAAGCCTTCCGACTTGAGCATCAATTCGATGCTTTGGGCAGTTGCGTGATCGTCTTCAATCAACAGGACGCGCATTCGTGCCCCTCCAGGCAAAAGCTTTGCGGTAACCACCCAGCCACACGGTTGGGTAACCTTGTTCGCAGGTTAAGACCCGAAAACCTTAAGAAGGGTTAACGCCGAGCCATTGAGTCGTTCCTAAGCTGATTTGCGAATCGCCGTCGAGAGTCTGGAGTCAACGATTCGAAATTAATTAACCATGTTTCCCTCCCCCCCCCCCGCGCCGGCCCCGGGTTCGCATTCGCGGCTCCGAGGCCCAGGTCGCCGACTGGGCCGATCACAACCCCAAGGCGGTCCTGGCTTCACGTCCGCTTCTGACGTTGAATAGGATTATATTCCTATCACAGGCGCCGCGTCGATCTAGGATGGCGCATCAGGTTTGTGATGGGAGAGAGTGATGCTGGAGGATTACAGGGCGCCGGTCGGCGAGGAGGACCGGACCAAGGCCGGGCTGGCGGTGCATCTGGTGGCGGCGCGCACCGGCGCCCTGCCCGACCGGATGACGGCGCGCGGACGGCTCGACCCGCTCAGTTCACGCGCGCGCTGGCTGGCCATGTACCTGTCCCATATCGCCTTCGGCTGGACGCTGGAACGGGTCGGCCATGTGTTCGGCATGAACCGCACGACGGTCAGTGCGGCCTGCCGCTGGGTGGAGGACGAACGCGACAGCCGCGCCATCGACGACCTGCTGGAACAGCTGGAGGCCTGTATCGCGGGCCTGTACGACGCGCCGCGCTGGGAGATGCCGCAATGAGCCGCGCCGTCGAACGCGCCCGCGACCTGCTGGTCCGGTCCGGCGCCTGGCTGTCGGCCGAACACGGGGTCTATGCGCTGCGGCTGGGCGCCGACCGGCGCGGCCGCGTCAGCCTGACCCTGGCCGAGCCCGAGTTCCGCGCCCTGATCGACCGGCCCGGCCTGCGCCGTCGCCCTCAGGGCGGCTGGGTCGCGCGTCCATCGGGTTGTGAGGGCCCCTCCGCCCCGCCGGGCCGACCCGGCGTCATCGACGGCCAGCGCACCCTGATCGACGCAGAGGGCCGCATGATCCGTCACGCCGCCAACCTGGGCGAAAGCCCCATCGCCTGGCTGGCGCGCCGCCGGGACGCGGCCGGCCGACCCTGGCTGACCCCGGCCGAGGCCGCCGCCGGCGAACGCCTGCGCACCGAGGTGGAACAGGCCCGCGCCGGCCCGTCCCTGACCATGCGCTGGGACGCCCTGCCGCGCGCCGGGGCCGGTTCTGCGGCGCGGATCGAGCCCGGCGACCGCGCCCTGTCGGCCGGCCGTCGCGTCGAAGAGGCCCTGACCGCCGTCGGCCCGCGCCTGCGCCCCATGCTGACGCGGATCTGTGTTCACGGCGACAGTCTGAAACTGGCCGAAACCGGCCTGGGCCTGCGCCGCCGCCAGGGCAAGACCCTGCTGAAACAGGCGCTACAGGCCCTGGCGGACCACTATGGGATCGGTTGAGGTCACAGGTATTTCATCCAGGCGTGCGGGCTGCGCCGTTTGACGCCGGCGAACCAGCGGCAGGCGTACCAGCAGGGCACGGCGACCCCGGCGGCCAACAGCCACAGCCAGGCGACGTTCGGCACGCCGAAGCTGTCGCCTTGATTGGCGCCGAACAGGGCCAGGGCCGACAGATAGACCAGGTGCAGCCCGTAGATGTGGATCAGATAGAAGAACAGCGGCGCCCCGCCGAACACGGCCAGAACGCCCGTCAATCGGGACGGCGCCTGTTCCAGGCCTGCGAGAAGCAGGGCGCCGAGGCCCAGCGTCAGCAGGATGAAATCGGCCGACGGCGGATATTTGGTCAGGTTCAGCACGCTCATGACGGTGTGCAGCGGCGTGGCCTGGACGGCCCAGGGCGTCGGGTCGCCGTAGACATTGAGGCCCCGGAGCACGATCAGCAGCGTCAGGGCGGTCAAGCCGGTCAGGACCAGCCGCCGCAAACGCTGCGACGCATCCCCGACGAACCACGGTCCGATCCCGTACCCCAGGGCCGCCACCCCGATCCAGGGCAGCAGGGGATAGGAGGTCCGCACCTGACCGCCCCAGGGCAGGTCGATCAGGGTGCGGTCGTGCAGCACCGCCCACAGGACATGACCCGGCTGGCCCGCTGCGATCGTGATGGGATCCAGCAGATTGTGGCCCAGGACGATGATCAGGCCGACGGCGATCAGGGCCGGACGCGGCAGACGCACCAGGGCGGCCAGGGCGATCATCGACAGGCCGATGGCCCAGATGACCTGAAGATAGATGATCTGGGGCGTGAAGGAGAAACTCCAGCCGAAGCCGACCAGCGTCAGCTCCAGCACCACCAGAAACAGGCCGCGTTTCAGCAGGAAGTCGGACGCCGCCCGTGCGCCGACCGCCCCTCCCCCTCGGCCGTTGCCGTACAGCCAGGCGCCCAGTCCCGTCAGGGCGATGAACACCGGTGCGCACAGATGGGCCGACAGCCGGGTGAAGAACAGGGCCGGAGACGTCGTCTCCAGGTTCATCGGGTCCGAGACCTGGGCGTGGATGAAGAAGAACTCCCGCGCATGGTCCACCAGCATCAGCAGGATGACCAGGCCGCGCAGGGCGTCGATGGAACGGATACGGCCGCCCGAATGGACCTGTTCGGGCGGGGCGACGGAAGCGGGCGCAAGCGTTGCGGCGGTTGACATCATCAGGCGGAAGCGGATAGCCGATACTTTATAACGCTTCAACGGAGTATCACGTGTCCCTGCTTTCGAGCTGCGCCAGCCTGTGCCTTCTGGCCGCCGCCAACGCCGAAGCCGCCCCTGTTCGGGAAGCGGCGCCGGAACCAGCAGAAGCCACGACGGTGGGCGAGATCGTGGTTCTGGGCCGTCGGGCGTCGCCGCATGACCGGACCCTGGGCGTCGGCGCCGTGACCGAGCGGATGTCGCCGTCCAGCCGCTCGATCGAAAGCGACCTGCTGGACGCCGTCGGCGCCACACGCCTGTCCGACGCGCTGGAGCTGGTCAGCGGCGTCAGCCAGCAGAACAACCGCGGCGGGGTGATGGACAATTTCGCCGTCCGCGGCTTCCTGGGCACGCCCGACGGCGGAGCCGAATATTACGTCGACGGCTTCCTGGCCAACCGGGGCATGGCGCCGCCGCGCGACCCGGCCACGGCCGAGCGGATCGAGGTGCTGAAGGGGCCGGCCGGCGCCCTGTTCGGCGACATCGACCCGGCGGGCCGGATCAATATCGTCTCAAAGACCCCGCGTTTCACCCCCGACGCCGTCTTCACGGGCACGGTCGGCTCCTTCGGCGTGCGGCGAGGCGAACTGGACGTGACCGGGCCGATCTCGGACAGCCTGGCCGGGCGGCTGGTGCTGGCGGGCGAGACCAGCAGCGGCTGGCGCGACCATGTCGGGATGGATCGCACCTCGGTCGCCCCGTCCCTGACCTGGCGGCCCAATGACGCCCTGCGCCTGACCTATGTGGGCGAGTTCACCGTCTTCTCGACCCTGTTCGACCGAGGCATGCCCGCCGTGAACGGCGACGCCCTGGCCCTGCCGGAGTCGAACTACTATGGCGAGCCCAGCGACGGCCCGACGCGGTTCCGCAACGAACGGCACCAGATCACCGGCGAATACCAGATCAGCGACAACTGGAGCCTGAACGGCGGCGTGGCCTGGCGCGGCGGTTCGCTGCGCGGCCTGTCCAGCGACCATTCGCGCCTGGTCGGCGAGACGCTGTGGCGCCAGCGCCGGGGTCGCGACTTCACCGTCGAGGACCTGTCGGCCCGGCTGGAGCTGAACGGCGTGGTGGCGACCGGCCTGGGCGTGCACACTCTGGGCTTCGGGGTGAAGGCCTATCAGCTGACCTATGGCGAGAAATGGCTGCGGATCAATCCGACGGCGGCCAATCCCTATCCGATCGACCTGTTCAATCCCGTCTATGGCGCGGTCCCCAGCCCCACGCCCCTGCCCTTCACCGACAATCTGGAGACGCGCGAGGTCGTCACCCTCTACGCCCAGGACCTGTGGGAGGTGAACGACCGGCTGAGCCTGGTCGCGGGCCTGCGCTGGGACGACTACAGCCAGACCATCCGCAACAACCGCACCGGCGCCGTGGGCGAGACCAAGGACAGCCCGGTCGATTATCGTTTCGCCGCCCGCTATCGCCTGACCGACGCCCTGACCGCCCACGCCAGCTATGGCCAGTCCTTCGTGCTGAACTCCGGCACGGGCCGGACCGGCGCCGGCTTCGCCCCGGAAGAAGGCAAGGGCTATGAGATCGGCCTGTCCGGCGCCTGGGAGGGGATCGACCTGGCCGCCACCGTCTTCGACATCGAGAAGACCAATATCCTGACCAGCGACCCGGTGGACGCCAATTATCTGGCGCCGGTCGGCAAGCTGACCTCGCGCGGGATCGAGCTGGACGGGTCGGTGCGGATCGGCGAGGCGTGGCAGGTGGTCGCCAACTACGGCTGGACCGACGCCAAGGCCGACGACAAGGCCTTCGCCACCGACAATGTGCTGAACGTGCCGGAACACTCGGGCTCGCTGTTCGTGGTCGGTCGTTTCGCCACGACCCACGGCACGGACTGGTCGATGACGGCCGGCGCCGCCTATGTCGGCGACCGGGCCGCGACCCTGACCACCGACGGGGTGCGCCTGCCCGCCTACTGGAAGGCCAAGGCGGCGGTCGAATACGGGGTGACGCCCCAGGTTACGGCGCGGGTCGAGGTCGATAATCTGTTCGACGAACGCTACGCCGCCAGCTCCTACAGCGCCCTTTGGATCTTCCCCGGCGCCCCCCGCAGCCTGCGCGCCTCGCTGCGGATCGCACTCTGACGGGCGGGGGCGCGGGTCGGAACGATTGGCAGACGCGCGCCGTCCCGATAACACGGCGGTCTTGGATCGAGGGGAGACGCGTGTGGGATTGGGACGCTACATCAAGGGCGTGATGTCCAGACTGGCCCCCGGGGCCGCCCCCAATGGGGCGCGCTCCGCCAAGGCGCGGCGGATTCGCGGCCTGCCGGATCGGCGTGTGATGGCCGAAAGCTATGTGCCCGCCCTGGCCGCCGACGGCGGACGCATCCTGTGGGTCGGGTGTCGCGAATATACGCTGGACGACTATGCGGCGCTGGAGGCGAACGGCGGCGAGGTCTGGACCACCGATATCGACCCGTCCGCCGAACGCTGGGGCCGCAAGGGCCGCCACCGCACCGGCGACGTCTGCGAGGCCGACGCCCTGTTCGGCGACCTGACGTTCGACGCCGTCGTCTGCAACGGGGTGCTGGGCTATGGGGTGGACAGCCCCGAGCAGCAGCAGCGGGCCCTGGCGGCCCTGGCGGCGGTCTTGCGTCCCGGCGGGCGGCTGTTGCTGGGCTGGAACACCGACAAGATCGACGACCCGGTGGCGGCGGGCCTGACCGCCCCCGCCTTCGCCCCCGCCCCCCTGGGCGATCGGCCGACGCGGGTGGGGTTCGACGCCGTGACCCACGTCTACGACAGTCTGATCCGCCGCGCCTGATCCGGCGTCAGGGGAAGGAGCGGCCCCTGCGCGACACGCCCAACCCGGGCAGCGCCGACGGCCAGAACCGCCGCCTCCGGGGCTGGCCGGCGCCGGACCGGTCCGCCAGGGTTTCGCGCAGGGCGTCCAGTTCCGCCGCACGGGCGGCCGGAGAATGGACCTGTTCGACGAAGGCCTGGCCGCCGCGCGCCAGGGCCAGACGCGCCTGCGGGTCCTCGATCAGCCGGTTCATGGCGTCGGCCAGGGACCGGGCGTCCTCGACCCCGACATAGACCGCGTGGTCGCCGCTGGCCTCACGCAGGCCGCCGCGTCCCGACGAAATCAGGGCCGCCCCGGCCGCGTGCGCCTCGAGCGCGGTCAGCCCCATGGCCTCGCGGACGCGCGACGGCGTGGCGGCGATGGCGGCGCGGCGCGTCACGGCCTGCACCTGGACCAGCGACGCCGACTTGTGGATCTCGACCCGATCGCCGAACCGGTCCAGCAGCCGCACATGGGGCTCGGCCCAGTCGCTGTTCCGGTCCCATTCGCCCAGCACCAGGGCGCCGCGCCAGTCGGGATGACGGTCCAGCGTCTCGGCCAGAGCCTGGCAGAACAGGTCCAGCCCCTTTTCCGGCAGGGCGCGGCCGCAGAACAGGATCAGTTTCTCGCGCGTCTCGGGATCGGCCCGCCAGGCCTCGACGTCGATGGGATTGGACACGACCGCCACCCGGTCCGCTAGGCGGGGATAGTCGGCCGCGAACTCCTGACCCGCGGCCTCGCTGACGAAGACCAGACGGTCGAAACGGGCCAGCCGACGGCCGTAGCGCCAGGCGTCGATCGGATTGTACGCGGGTCGGATCCGCGTGTGGCGGTACAGGACATGGGTCGCCTGGGGCAGGCTGCGGGTCATTTCGGACGCCGCCTTGAGCTGCTGGTGGTATTCGACGACGGCCGGGTTCAGGGTCGTCAGAATCCGCCCCACCGCGGCATTGCGCGCCTTCCGCCCCAGGCCCGCCGGAACGGTCAGGGTGTGAATGCCCGCCGGCGTCGGGCCGCCCGCGTCGCAGATCAGGGTCACGGCCGCCTGAAGCCGGCTGTGGCCCGACAGGGTGCGGACCACGGTTTCCATCGAATTGCCCTTCTCAGGGCAGAAGTCGCAGCCTCGCGGCAGGATGACGGCGATACGCATGGCCTCAGTCTTCCTTCCGACCAGGGGACGCCGTGAACATCTCGGGGTAGGCGACAGCCCCCGTGGCGCGCCGCCCGCGCGGGCCGTTCAGGCCCAACAGACGCCGCAGCTTGAAACTGGCCTTCAGCCAGGGCTCGACGGCGGACCGGCGCTCGGCCTTGACGTCGATACAGGTGACGCCGCCCAGGCCGGACAGGGTGTGCAGCCCGCCGGAGAAGCCCGGCGACAGATCGCCCGGCTCGAACCGCCGCACCGTCGAGGCCGCGAACGTCTGGGGCGACAGGGCGTCGATCCGCAGCAGATTGATCGCCACGCCATAGGCGGCGGCGCAATCCTGAACCGGCAGATGGACGGCGCCGTCCTGCACGAAGGCCGTGCCGCCCGGACGCGAGACGTCCAGGCCGCGCATCACCGGATTGCCGGGATGGGGCGTCCAGGGACCGGTCAGGGTCTCGGCCCAGGCCGCATGGAGTTCACGCATCGCCCGGTCGTCCGGCCCGGCCAGGGCGTAGAACAGCCACCACCGGCCGTCGTGGCGAACCACGGTCGGGTCGATGGCCGCCGCCTCACCCAGGCGCGCGACGGCCTGCCACTGATCGGGAAACCGGACGCAGCGATACAGGATCAGGCCGCCGCTCTTGTAGCCCTCAGGCAGCATATAGAGGGCGTCTCCGTCCTGGATCAGGGTCGGATAGGACAGGTGCCAGGGCTCCGACAGGGCCAGGCCCTGGTCCACCAGACGGTCATCGGCGTCGTACCGATAGAAGCGGATCCGGCCGCGACGGAGGTGATAGTCGAACGCCTCGACGAAGACGGTCAGCCCGCCGTCCCGCTGGATCGCGAACGGATCGGCCAGATAGGCGTAGGGGCCGACATCCGGCAGCCAGACGATCTCGTCCGGGCGGGGCGGGCGATCCACGACATCGGCCAGGGGACGTCGGATGAAACCGGAACGCCACAGGTCGAACATGATGCGATCCTCAGCCGGCTTGAGGCGGCGGGGCGGCCGACCGGTAGTGTTCTGAAATCACGCGCATTCTGGTTCCGGCCCGACATTCCTGGACGCTCTCGATCAAGCTTTACCTTAGGAAAGGCGTCGAGAACGAGGCGTGGGGCGAAATAAATCCGCGCGGCCTCACCCCGCCGCCCCGTTCGCGATCTGGGCCGCCTCTCGAATCCGGCCGACCATGCTGTTCAGGCCGTTGGCGCGCTGGCGCGTCAGGGCCGAGGGCAGGCCCAGACGGTCCAGGGCGGCCTTGGCGTCGAAGGCCAGGATCTCGGCCGGGGTGCGGCCGGAATAGAGTTTGAGCAGCAGGGCGATATTGCCCTTGGACAGGGCGCTGTCGCTGTCGGCGGCGAACCACAGGCGGTCGCCCTCGACCTGGGTCGCCAGCCAGACCCGGGCGGCGCATCCGGGCACCTGGTTGGCCTCGATACAGTCGGCCGGGTCCAGCGGGGCCAGGCCCTTGCCCAGTTCGATCACATATTCGATCCGCTGCTCCCAGTCGCCCAGCAGGTCGAAATCCTCGGCCAGTTCGGCCAGGGTCTGGTCAAGACTGTCGGTCGGGGGCGTGCGCTGGGTCATGGCCGCCAGATAGGCCGCGCGGCCGTTAACGACAACCGGCTGTTTTGTCCCCCGATATTCATGGTGAACGCGGGTTTGGATATCGCCTGGAACGGGAGCGGCCTCGCACCGACTCGGCGGCCGGTTTAGGCTCCAGACGAGCAACAACGGCCAGAACGCTTGTACGTCCACCCGCCACAGTCACGGCAGACCCCCTCCACGACGAACGCCGCGCGTTCGGCGACAGCGGTCCCGTCATCGCTGTTGGCCCTGTGGCACGCCTGCTGGGCGGTGGCGGCCAGCGTGACCGCCTTTGCGGCCCAGAGCCTCGGCGGACTGCCGGACAATGTGCTGGCCGCCCTGCTGCTGACGGCCCTGCCCGGCATCGGCGGGGTGATGCTGATGGTGCGAGATTCCATCGGCCTGAGATTCGTCCTGATGGGAAGCTGGCTGCTGGCGTCGGTGGCGGCGGCCGGCCTGACCGGCGGGGCGACCGGGGCGGTGCCCGGCCTGCTGGTCATGCCCCTGGCCGCGGGCATCGTGCTGGACCACCCGCGGATCGGCGACGACCGTCTGACCCGGCTGGGGATCGCCGCCCTGGTCCTGCCGCTGGTCTCGGGCCTGATCTCGTCGCTGCTGAACGGCGCCGAGGCCCAGCCGCCGGTCCTGGCCGCCGTCTCCGGCCTGCTGGCCGTGGCGGCCACCGCCTCGGCCATCGGCCTGACCTGGAACGAACGCCGCAAGCGCCTGACCCTCGCCGAGGCGAACAGCCGCCGGGTCGAGGCGGTGCTGAACGCCCAGCCCGGCCTGACCCTGCTGCTCGATCCGGCCGGCCGCGCCGTCGCCGCCTGGGGCGCGCCGCCGCCGTCGGTCTCCATCGACGCCCTGGTGAACCAGGGCCTGATCGCCGCCGTCCACGCCCCCGACCGCCCCGCCGTCGCCGCCGCGCTTCAGCGGGCCGCCGCCGGCCAGACGGCCGAGATCCTGTTCAGCCCGCGCCTGGCCCTGGACCGGCGCGTCGTCATGATCCTGCGGCGGTTCGACCACGGCCAGGATTCCGGGGGCGATTCCGGAGGCGACCCGCCGCGCCTGATCGCCCAGGCCTTCGACGGCACCGCCCAGTTCGCCCGTGAACTGGGCCTGGAGAGCGCCCGCGCCGAGGCCGAGGCCCAGAGCGCCGGCAAGACCCGCTTCCTGGCCAATATGAGCCACGAGCTGCGCACCCCGCTGAACGCCGTGATCGGCTTCGCCGACATCATGCGTCAGCGCCTGTTCGGCCCCCTGCCCGACCGCTACGCCGGCTACGCCGACTCGATCCATCAGGCGGGCGGCCATCTGCTGGACCTGATCAACGACGTGCTGGACCTGTCGAAGATCGAGGCCGAACGCTACGAACTGGCCCTGGAGTCCCTGGACGCGCGCGACCCCGTGTCGGCCGCCGTCGCCCTGGTCCGCGTCCAGGCCGACGACAAGGGGGTCGATCTGGCGCCGGTCCTGCCGTCCATTCCCCTGACGGTCCAGGCGGACGCCCGCGCCCTGAAGCAGATGGCGCTGAACCTGTTGTCGAATGCGGTCAAATTCACCCCGACCGGCGGGTCCGTCACCCTGACCCTGGACGGGGTCGGCCCCTATCTGGAGCTGGTGGTGTCGGACACCGGCGTCGGCATCGCGCCGGAGGATCTGCGACGGGTCGGCCGTCCGTTCGAACAGGCCGGGGGCGCCGACCAGAAGGCCCAGGGCACCGGCCTGGGCCTGTCGCTGGTCCGGTCCCTGACCGAACTGCACGGCGGCCGAATGAGCATCGACAGCACCCTGGGCGAAGGCACGGCCGTGATGGTGCGGCTGCCGGTCATCCCCATCGAACCGGTCGAGACGCGGGACGAGGCGCGGGGCGAGGCGCGGGGCGAGGCGCCGGTCGAAGACCCCGTCGCGTCCTGACCGTCTAGGTCTGCCCCATCGACAGGAAGGCGCGGCCGGCGGCGAAGTCGCCGGTCTCGAAGGTCGAGCGGGCCACGCTGCCGTCGCGGAACAGGAATTCGACGGTGAAGATCTCGCGTGGATCCAGGGCCGACAGGGCGTCGGCCGCCGAGGTCGGGAAGACCCACATCTGGCCCGCCTCTCGCCCCTCGACCAGCAGACCGGCGTCCGCCGCCGAGACGCCCGAGGCCCAGACGGCGCGGCGCTGGGTCTGGGGCGGCAGTTCGCGCGCCAGCCAGGGCCGCGGCGCCACGGTCGCGTCGCGCATGACGATCCGCACCCCGGTCGGCCGTGACCGGCCCTGCCAGGACACCACGGCCGCCAGCTGGTCCGACCGTCCCATCCCGCCGACCATGCCGAACCGCACCGGCGAGGCGCCGGTCCGCGTCGCCTGCATCAGCCGCCAGGTGGGCCGGGCGTAGGCGGCGCGGTCGGCGCTCCAGCCGGCCCGTTCGCCGGGAAAATTCATCCGCGCCATCCGCGACCAGCCGGAGAAGGCGTCGCGCACCCGGCCGCTGACCGTCTTCAGATCTGCGGAGTCGCACCGGGTCGCCGCCGCCCGCGCCCGCGCCCGCGCCGCCGTCTCGGCCAGGTCTCGGTCATTGCCGCCTGCGCGCAGGGCCGCGCCCCGCGCCTGCCAGGCGGCGGCGGTCAGGGCGGCGGTCAGTTGCGGCTGGAACAGACCGCAGCGGGCGTTGGCGGCCAGGACGAAGCTGCGCTCATAGTATCGATCCGTCGGCGCCGCGCCCGCCATGCCCGGACCCGCCGCGACCGGGGCGGCGATCAGGGCGGCGGCGATCAGGGCTTGGGTTCGCCGGGTGGAAGAGCCTATTCTCATCCCCTGACCCTGGCACGTCCCGCCTTTGGGTCTGGTTTCCGTACAGGGTTAGCGAATTGCTTCTATCCAGCGACCTGTGGGTCAGCGCCCTGATCCGCCGCGCCGAGCTCGAGGGCGCCTACGCCACCGTGGTCAGGAAGGGCGACGACCGCGCCGGCTCGGTCATCGTCAAGGCCTACGACACCTCGACCCGCACCGCCAAACTCTACACCGAGGCCTTCGGGAACGACGGCGAACCCCTGTGGATCCAGCCAGTGACCAGCGACAGCGAAGCCGAACTGGACGCCTATATCGCCCGCCAGCGCGGCTACGACCCCGACCTCTGGGTGGTCGAGATCGAAGACCGCCAGGGCCGGCATTTCATCACCGAGAAGGTGCAGGGGTAAGGCGCGAAATCACCCGGCCGCTTTCTCCTCAGCGGTCGCGAGGGTCTGGTTCTATGGCGGGCGCCTGTTTCATAAACCGACCCCCTGGCAGACTCAATTTGCATGCGATTGCGGTGTAAGGCCTCCGAATGACCAGCGAAACAGTCACCCTCGCCGAAGCCGATCCCGCCGAGTTCGCGATCTTCAAGAAAGAGCTGCAGGACGCGTTCGCAGTGGCGGTCGTCGATGAGTTCGGCGACCTTCCAGACGGGCCGATCCCCTCGGACGAGGTGTTGGACGGCGCCGTCAAATCCCCTGGCGCGGTGGCGCTGCGCATATTGTGCGATGGCCGGAAGGTCGGCGGCGCCGTCGTCACAATCGACCCCGTGACCCACCGCAACTCTCTCGACCTCTTTTTTCTGAAGGTCGGCGAGGAGGGTCGGGGGCTCGGCCTCAAGGCCTGGCGCGCCATCGAGGACCGTTTTCCCGAGACGATCGCCTGGCAGACGCACACGCCGTATTTCGAGAAGCGAAACATCCACTTCTACGTCAACAAGTGCGGCTTCAGGATCATCGAGTTCTTCAACAAATATCACTCCGACCCTAACAATCCTGAGGCGCAAGACGATCTTCCCGGAGACGGGGACGCTTTTCAGTTCGAAAAGATCATGCGAGCGTCAAGTTCAGAGTTGTGAGCAGATGGGGGTGGACAGCCCCCTCTCGGACCTTGCGTCGCCCGCTCTGGATCGGCGCCTATCCCTTCCGCGCGTCGAACGCCGCCCGCGCCGCCTCGATCCGGTCGATGTTCTTCTCCGCCCAGGTCCACACCCCGCAGAAGGCCTCGGCCAGGGTGAAGCCCAGATCGGTCAGCCGGTATTCGACCTTGGGCGGGATCACCGGATGGACCGTGCGCACCACCAGGCCGTCGCGCTCCATCTGACGCAGGGTCTGGGTCAGCATCTTCTGGCTGATGCCGCCGACCAGTTCGCCCACGCGCGTGAACCGGGTCTCGCCGTGTTCGGCCAGGACCTCCAGGATCAGCATGGTCCACTTGTCGGCCACCCGGCCGATCACCTCGTTGACCAGGGCCTCGACGCGCGGATCGGCGACCTCGCCGGTCTCGGGGTGTGAAATTCTTGCGGGCGGAACAGCCGTCATATCCATTTCTTCCTTCTCGGTAAGTATGGCGGCTTTCGGTGCCTACTTTCCAATGGAGAGTGACCGTCATACCTGAGCTTCCGCACTGACGCACCCCTTGAGGAGAGCCCCATGAACATCAGCGGAAACACCATCCTGATCACCGGCGGCGGCGCCGGCATCGGCCGCGCCCTGGCCGAGGCCCTGCACGCCCGCGGCAATCAGATCATCATCACCGGCCGTCGCGAAGACGTGCTGAAGGACGTCGCCGCCGCCAATCCCGGCATGGCCTGGGCCGCCCTGGACGTCGCCGATCCCGCCGCCGTCGCCGCCTTCGGCGAACAGGTGGTCAGGGATCACCCGGCCCTGAACGCGGTCATCCTGAACGCCGGGATCATGAAGGTCGAGGACCTGAAGGCCCGCCCCTTCGACTTCGCCACGGTCGAGGCGACCATCGCCACCAATCTGCTGGGCCCGATCCGCCTGACCGCCGCCCTGTTGCCCCACCTCCAGGCCCAGCCCGCCGCAACGATCATGACCGTCACCTCCGGCCTGGCCTTCATCCCCCTGGCGGCGACCCCGACCTACAACGCCACCAAGGCGGCCATCCACTCCTGGACCGAGTCCCTGCGTCATCAGCTGCGGGACACGGCGATCGAGGTGCTGGAACTGGCCCCGCCCGCCGTCGCCACCGACCTGATGCCGGGCCACGCCGAGAACCCCGCCTCCATGCCCCTGGCCGACTACACGGCAGAGGTGATCGGCCTGATCGAGCGCGGAGACACCCCGCGCGGCGAAATCCTGGTCGAGCGGGTCAAGCCCCTGCGCTTCGCCGAGGTCAACGGCTACGAAGCCGTGTTCGAGATGCTGAACGGCTGAGGCCTCTCCCTCCCCCTGCGGGGGAGGGGGGGCGGAGGCGGAGCCGAAGCCGGGTGGGAAGGGCCGGGCGACGCATCACAGGCTTGCAAAAACAGGTGCGCCCGCGCCCTGCCGCCCCCACCCCGTCGCTGGCGCGACCCTCCCCCGCAGGGGGAGGGAGAGGCCGTCTACTCTCCCACCGTGATCTCCAGCGGCCGCGACATGAACAGCCGCGGCCCGCCCAGGTCCAGCGCCAGCCGCCGATCCTCGAACGCCCCCATGCCGATCAGGGCCTTGGGAAAGCCCGGCACGGGCACGTCGTCATAGATGGCCACCTCCGCATTGCGGTACAGCTCGTCGGCGAACGTCAGCGTACGGACCGTCACCGCCTCGGCCCGCACCACTCCGCCCAGCACCAGGCTCTGCCCCGGCCGCCGTTCACGCCCGTCCAGCAGGCCCGCCGCCTGGGCCGTCTCGCGCGTCACGGCCAGAACGGCCGAGGCGCCGGTGTCGATCACCGCCTCCACCGTCGCCCCCTCGACCGTGATCCCCGCCTGCAAGGCCTTGCCCGCCCGGGTCACGGCGACGGCGGCCATATCCGGGGCCGGCGTCCAGACATCGTGCTTCAGGAACCGCATCCGCCGTCGCCCGGTGTCCAGCTCCAGCACCAGTTCGCGCAGCACGTCCTGACCCAGGATCAGCGGCGCGCCCAGCCCCTGATCGCCCGCCAGCGGCCCCAGGTCCAGGATCGCCGCCCGCAACCCGTCCAGCCTCAGCCGCCCGACCTCGACGTTCAGGGCCGCGCCCCGCCCCATCTGCGGCTCGCCCCCGACGCCGTAGGCCACCATCGGAATATTGAAGACATCGGTCAGCCCCAGGGTCTGCACCAGCGACCGGTCGATCACCGAATACTGGGCCCCGGAATCGACCAGGGCCCGCACCGGGGTTCCGTTGACCGTCACGGCGACCGTCGGGGTGACGGCGCGGCGTGCGGCGTAATCCAGCCAGCCCGACGCGCCGTCCGCCGGAAACCCGACGCCCGGCGCCTTCCACAACACATGGTCGCGCAGCCACCAGGCCCCGCCCACGGCGCCGGCGACCAGGCCCAGCCGGATCAGAAGATCGCGTCGTCTCATCCCCCAGACATGGACCGTCCGGCGCTCGGGCGCCAGCGGGGACGATGGTCGCAGGCGCGCGCCCGAGCGCCCAGGCGGCATGAATTTGTCGCACGGGCGCATCTTCGCCGCCCACCCGACAATTTCCTCCCCCGAACGACCAGAAACCGGGTGACGACGCCGCCCTGGCTGGGTACGACCACACCACCATGAGCACCTCCAGCGCCCGTTACGTCTCCACCCGCGGTCAGGCCCCCGAGACCGACTTCGCCGACGCCCTGCTGCGCGGCATCGCCCCCGACGGCGGCCTCTATATACCGACCGCCTGGCCCACCCTGTCGCCCTCGGCCTGGGACGCGACCGCCGACTACAAGTCCATCGCCCTGGCCGCCGTCGCCCCCTTCATCGGCGACGCCCTGCCCGCCGGCGCGCTCGACCGCGCCCTGGACCGCCTGGCCGCCGGCTTCGCCCACCCGGCCGTCACCCCTCTGGTCGAGCTTGAGCCCGGCCTGTTCGTGCTCGAGCTGTTCCACGGCCCCACCGCCGCCTTCAAGGACCTGGCGATGCAACTGGTCGCCGCCCTGACGGACGAGGCCCTGGCCGCCTCGGGCGAGCGCCTGACCATCCTGACCGCCACCTCGGGCGACACCGGCGCCGCCGCCGTCCGCGCCTTCGCCGGCGCCCAGTCGGTCGATCTGGTCGTGCTGCACCCGCTGGACCGGGTCTCGCCGGTTCAGCGCAAGCAGATGACGACGGTCCAGGCCGACAATGTGCTGAACCTGGCCGTGCGTGGCGATTTCGACGACTGCCAGCGTCTGGTGAAGGGGCTGCTGGCCGAGGAATCCCTGCGTGAACGCGGCCGTCTGTCCTCGGTCAATTCGATCAACTGGGCGCGGCTGGCGGGCCAGATCCCCTATTATGTCTCGGCCACGGCTCAGTTGGGCGGCCCGGCGACCTTCGTCGTCCCGACCGGCAATTTCGGCGACGCCTTCGCCGGCATAGCCGCCACAAAAATGGGTCTGCCGTGCAACGGCTTTGTAGCTGCGGTGAACCAGAACGACGCCCTGGCCCGCGCCATCAACGACGGGATCTATTCCCGCCGTCCTGCGGTCGAAAGCGGCAGCGTCTCCATGGACGTCCAGGCCCCGTCCAACTTCGAACGCCTGGTCTATGAGGCGACCGGCCGTGACGGCGAACGCACCCGCGCGGTGTTCGAAACCTTCGCCCGCGACGGCGCCGTCGCCTTCGATCCGGATCTGCTGACCGCCCTGCGCGCCGCCGTCTCGGCCGTCTCCGTCGATGAGATGGAAACCCGCGCCGAGATCGCCCACGCCCACGAGACCTGGGGCCGCGTCGTCTGCCCGCATACGGCTGTTGCGCTGGCCGCCGCCCGCCGCGTCGATCGCTCGACCGGCCCGGTCGTCGCCCTGTCCACCGCCCACCCGTCCAAGTTCGGCGCCTTCGTCTCCGCCGTCCTCGGCTTCGAACCCGAACCCGCGCCGGTCATCGCCGCCCTAGGCGACCAGGCGGAGCGGATGACGATCATCGACGGCACGATGGACGCAGCCCTGGCCGCGATCCGCGCGCGCTGACCCATAAATCTCCCTCCCCCTGCGGGGGAGGGGCGTCGCACAGCGACGGGGTGGGGCGGCAGGGCGACAACGCACCGACCCAATCTAACAGATATCTGTGGGCCCTTGCCTTGCCCGCCCCACCCGGCTCCGCGTCGCTTCGCCCCCTCCCCCGCAGGGGGAGGGAGAGCGTTTTATTACCTACCGACGCCGCGTCAGCATCCCGACCAGCATCAACCCCACGCCCGCCACCGACAGGGTCGTCACCAGCGGCCGCTTGCGCGCCTCGCCGGCCACGGCCCGCGCCTTGTCGCGATAATCGACCGGGGCCTTCTCGACCAGCCGATCCACGGCGTCCATCGCCTTGCCGAAGGTGTCCAGCGACCGGCCCTTGGCGTCCTCGAACGCCCCTTCGACCTGTAGCTTCTGGTCGCCGACCAGCTTGCCGAAACCCTTTTTCGTCTTACCGGTCGCCTCATACGCGGCGCCCTCGATCCGTTCGTCGGTCATGTCTCTCATCCTCGGGGAGCACGGCCCTCATGGCCGCGTGACCATGAAAATCCCGGAACCCGCTTCCGTTCCAGCGACAAATTTACCGCCCCCTCTCCCTCCCCTTCATGGGGAGGGAGGGAGGGCGCAGCGAAGCGAAGCCCGAGTGGGGGGCGTAAAGCCCGACGCGAGCCCGGACCGCCAAGTTCATCGACCTTGTCAAATCCGGCAGATCGGACAACATGCAAAGCCGCCTGTTCGCGGCGATCAGGAACCTTGGCCATGTTGTTCCCCGCCGCCCTAGCGGCCTTCATCTCTGTTCAGGCCGCGCCTTCTGCGGCCGAGGTTCTTCAAGGCTTGGACCTGACGTCCTTCCGGAACTCGACCGGCCCAGCCCGAGCGGAAGGCCTGCGACGTCCCGCCGACTGGTCCTTCTCGAATCTTACGGTGGAAGACGATGTCGCCAGCTTGCAGCGGACGGGCAACAGATGGCGGCTCGGCCTGAAAATATTGCGATCGACGCCCGACGGCGTCATCGCCTGCTTCTATGATCAGGCGCTGAATGGCGGGAGCTACAGGACTCAAAAAGCCCTGTTGATCGTCCGTGACGATCTGGGCGGTTATCGCGTCCAGGACCAGGACATCGTCGACCCCGCCTGCCTGCCCAATCCCGGACAAGGGTGACCCTCTTCCAAGGTCTCCTCCCCACGTCGTGGGGGGAGGTGGCGCGGCGCCTCTTCGGCGCCGTGACGGAGGGGCTCTTGACCCGGATTCGGTGGGGCGGGAAAAGCCCCTCCACGCTTTCTGGGTCCCCCTCCCCGCAGGTGGGGAGTAGAAAGACTGAAAGCCTAAGCGGGAACAGGATGAAGGCCGCTTGCCATCCTAATTTCGTAACCAAACCCGCGCCTTTTCAAGCCCCTGGGCCCGCAAACGCCCCTCTATCTAGCGCCCCTCAAAACCGTGCCATACTGGCTGCCCGGTCTTTGAAAACTGAACCCCAGCCGCCCCGGCGAAATTGCACTCTTTTGCACATTGCACCCTGTTTTCCGCACAGTGCAATTTCACCGCCGCGCCCGAGAATAGACGAAAATAGACTCCATTTTTTCGGAGTCTAATCATGCATTTTCCAGCGCACGCCAGTGGTCCATGCGGCGCAGGAAGACCGCCGGATCCTTGGGCGTGACCAGTTTGGACGGGTCGTGGAAGATGCGGTCGTGCAGGCGGGTGACGGTGAACCTCAGGGCCGCCGCCTCGCCCAGTCGCGGCAGGGCCGCGCGTTCGGCTTCGCTCAGCGGCCGCACCGCCTCATAGCCGCGCTGGAAAGCGGCCAGGGCCTCGGGCATCGCCCGCCCCTCGGCGTCGAAGCCCCAGGCCGACAGGGCGATGGCCAGGTCGTAAACCAGGGGGCCGGTGCAGCCGAAATAGAAGTCGATCACCGCCGACACGGCCCCCTCTTCGAACAGGATATTGTCGGGGAAATAGTCGGCATGGATCGGCCCGACCGGAAGATCATCCGCAAACGGATCACCCTGCCGCGCCAGCGCCGCCTCGACCTGGTCCAGCAGCAGCCGGTCCTCGCCCGAGGCGCCCGCCGCGCACCGGTCCGCCAGCCGCCGCCACATGGCCGGCCCGACAGGGTTCTCCCGCCGCCCGGCGAACCCGGCCGCCGTCTGGTGCAGCCGGGCGAGCACCGCCCCCGCCGCCGCCTGATCGGCCTCTGACGGGTTCCTCAGCCAGGCGCCGGTCTTCCACTCGATCACCGCCGCCGCCCGGCCGTTCAGCCGCCCCAGCCAGCCGCCGGACCGGTCCTCGATCGGGGTCGGACAAGGAAAGCCCCGCCCCGCCAGATGGGCCGTCAGCCCAAGGCAAAACGGCAGCGACGCCTCGTCCGTCCGCGCCTCGAACAGGGTCAGGACGAACCGCCGGCGGGCGGCCCCCTGCCGGGTCTCCAGCCGGTAATTGGTGTTCTCCACCCCCTCGGCGATGGCGGTCAGTTCGACCACCTCGCCCAGGTCGTAGCCGGCCAGGAACCGCCTGGCCTCGTCCAGCGAAACGGGGGTGAAGACGGCCATGGCCTAGTTCAGGCCCGCGTCGGCGCGGCGGGCGCGCACGATCTCGGCCAGGTCGGCCATGATGCTCTCGGTCGTGGACCAGCGGCCGGCGCCCCGGCCCCGGCAACGCCACACCCGACCGTCGGCGCCGTAAACCTTCAGCGCATTGCCCTCGCCGCGCAGGCTGGAGAACAGCGGGTCGCCGTGTTCGCCCGTCAGCCTGACCGATGGCGCGATGACCCCGTCCTTCAGATGGGCGGCGCCGATCTGGCGCACCCCGCCGTCGGCCGATGTGGCCTCGCTCAGGTGGTCGCGCGGAACCTCGCCGTCGGGCGAGCGGCCGAAGGCCTCGTGGCACAGCAGCCGCACCTTGGCGGCGGCGTCCAGCCCCTCCAGATCCGCCGACGGATCCTCCTCGGCGAAGCCCGCCGCCCGGGCGTCAGCCAGGGCCTCGGCGAAGGCCGCGCCGTCGCCCAGCCGCTCCAGCATGAAGTTGACCGTGCCGTTCAGCACCGCCTCGAACCCGACCACCTCGCCGGCGGCGCGGGCGGCCCGCACCGTCTCGATCATCGGCGCGCCGCCCCCGACCGAGGCCGACCAGAAGATCCGCCGGCCATGGGCCTTGGCCAGGTCCTGCAGGCCGCCGGGATCGCGGCTGACCGCCTGTTTGTTGGCGCTGGCCACGTCGCAGCCGGCCTCCAGCGCGGCGCGGATGACCGCATGGCCCGCCTCGCCTTCCGACAGGGCCTCCAGCACGATGTCCGGCTTCTTGGCCCAGAGGACGGCCGGATCGGCGGTGAACAGGGACTGGGGACAGGCGACGTCGCGGACCTTCTTCGGATCGCGCACCAGCACCCCGACCACGTCATAGCGCGGGTCGCTGAGCAGCCGGGCCAGTACCCCGCCGCCCACCACGCCGCAGCCGGCGACCGCCACCTTCAGCGGCGGCAGGGCCGGGGCCGGTCCGGGCGGGGCCGACTTCTTGCCGATGACCGTGCCGTCGGCCCGATCCAGAGCCGCGACCTCGATCTCCACGCCCCGGCTCTCGCCCAGATCGATGGCGTCGTGCTGGACCAGGGCGCCGCCCAGCTTGCGCGCCACGTCCCAGGACGCCCGGCGATAGCGCAGGGCCGGGGCCGTCCGGTCGTTCGGATCATGGTCGTACAGGCCGTCGACATCCTTCACCAGACGCACCTTCTTCAGGCCCAGTTCCGCCGCCAGGAAGACCGCCGTCAGGTCCGAACCGCCCCGGCCCAACAGGGCGATCCGCCCGTCCGGCCGCACCGCGCCGAAGCCCGGCACCACCACCACCTCGTGCCGGTCCAGCGCCTGTTTCAGATGGTCGGGCCGCAGGCCGCAGGGGCGCGAATGCTCCGGCTCGCCCTCGGCGACGATGCCCAGTTCCCGCACCGACAGGGCGCAGGCGTCCAGGCCGATCCGGTCGCAGGCGATGGCCACCAGGGCCGCCGACTTCTCCTCCCCCAGGGCCACATAGCCGGGCAGCAGGTCGTTGGAATGGGCCAGGCCCAGGGCCCGCGCCTCGCCCAGCATCTGGTCCGTCGCCCCGCCGAAGGCCGAGACCACCGCCACCACCTTCCGCCCCGCCCGCACATGGCCATAGACGGCCGAGGCCACCAGCGGCGCCTCCGCCGGGCTGCGCAGGATCGACGAGCCGAACTTCAGCACCACCACTTCGGCGGCGGCTGCGGCGGGCCGACTGCTGGGATCGGCGTTCTCGGATTTCTCTACGACGGCGAGGGAGGCGGACATTGGGGTTTCTCGGGAATGTTCGGAAGGGGGGGGTGAATAGAAAAACCCCGCCAGGCGGACCGGGCGGGGTTCGGGTTCTGCGGTTGCCGGGGTTCGGCGCGCTAAACTCGTCCCGCCCGTGAGGGCATGGTGATGGTGGTGGTTCCGCCGGTGGTAATCATGCCGAAGCCCGTCGCGGCGAGGCCGGCGACGGTCGAAAGTTCGGCGATGAGGAAGCGCTGTTGCACAGGGCTGGTCCGGTTGAAATCTGCGCCTAGGGTGGTCGGGGCGCCCCCACACTGTCAAGTCGCATTGGATGATTTTTTCACGACAGACGGTTTTTGGTCCGATTCAAGCCCGGCATCCGCAACGTCCGTCGCGGCCGGGGTCGAATTTTTCGCTTGACCGGCGCCGTGGGTTTGATCAACGTAAAGTCACTCATCAAGACCAGCCGAGGGATTAGGCCCTTTGACGCTGGGGCAACCATCGGGTCTCACAGCTCGAAACGGTGCCAACTCCTGCGGGATCCTTCGGGATCGCGAGAGATGAGTGGAGCATCGGCGAGACGACGCTCCACGATCTGTCACCGCATCGAGCCTTGCTGAGGCGAGACCGATGCGGAAGACGATTGATGACCCTGGCTGAAACATCCCTGCTTGAAGAGCCCGCCTGTCGGCCCACGCCCTCGGCTGCGCCCGTTCGTGAACGCGGCGGCGCCCGCGACGTCATCGTCTCCATTCCCGCCGACTTCCGCCTGGCCTCGGGCGAAAAACTGAACCAGCCCAATATCGTGGGCCGCATCCACGGCCGCGCCGGCGCCCCGGTCGTCGTCGTCGCCGGCGGCATCTCGGCCGGCCGCTTCGTCCACCGCACAGAGACCAACGGCCTGGGCTGGTGGTCGGGCGCCGTGTCGGTGCGCGGCCCCATCGACCTGTCCCGCCTGCAGGTCCTGGCCGTCGATTTCGCGCCCGGCGCCGAGTTCTCCGACACCCCCGTCACCATCACCACCCACGACCAGGCCCGCCTGCTGGCCCTGGTGCTGAACCACCTGAAGATCGAGCGGGTCGCCGCCTTCGTCGGCTGTTCTTACGGCGGCATGGTCGGCCTGGCCTTCGCCGAGCTGTACCCCGACTGGGCCGAGCAGCTGATCGTCGTCTCGGCCGCCCACCGCGCCCACCCCCAGGCCACCGCCTGGCGCGGCATCCAGCGCCGCATCCTTCAGTTCGCCGTCGCCGCCGGTCGGCCCGAAGAAGGCGTCGCCTTGGCCCGCGAACTGGCCATGACCACCTATCGTACGGCCGAGGAGTTCAACGACCGGTTCGACACCACCGCGCCCGACGCGGTCGGCGGCGCCTATCCCGTCTGCGACTATCTGACGGCGCGGGGCCAGGCCTATCGCACCCACACCACCCCGGCGCGCTGGCTGTCGATGTCCGATTCCCTGGACCGCCACAGCGTGACGCCCGAGGCCATCACCACCCCCGTCACCCTGATCGGTTTCACTTCCGACCGGCTGGTGCCGATCGACGACATCCGCGAACTGGCCGCGCGGCTGCCGACCCTGTGGCGCTTCGTCGAAGCTCCCTCCCTGTATGGCCACGACGCCTTTCTGAAGGAGGACGCCTTCGTCGGCGACATCCTCCGCGCCGCTTTCAAGGACATTAAAGCATGACTGCCCGCCGCCCTGCCGACCCGCACACCATCGCCGCCCGCACGGGCGTGGATACGGACACGGCCCACGGCGCAGTCATGCCGCCGCTCTATCTGTCGTCCAACTATTCCTTCGCCGGTTTCGAGCAGAAGCGGAAATATGACTACAGCCGGTCGGGCAATCCGACCCGCGACGTCCTGGCCGAGACCCTGGCCGAGCTGGAAAGCGGCGCCGGCTGCGTCATCACCGCCACCGGCATGGCGGCGGTCGATCTGCCCCTGGCCCTGCTGGAGCCCGGCGACCTGCTGATCGCTCCGCACGACTGCTACGGCGGCACCTGCCGCCTGCTGAACGCCCGCGCCAAGAAGGGCCATTTCGACCTGCTGCTGGTCGATCAGGGCGATCCTGTCGCCTTCGAGGCCGCCCTGGCGCTGAAGCCCAAACTGGTCCTGGTCGAGACCCCGTCCAACCCCCTGCTGCGGCTGGTGGACGTGGCCGACATCTGCGCCCGCGCCCATGCGGCCGGGGCCAAGGTGGTGTGCGACAACACCTTCCTGTCGCCGGCGCTGCAGAACCCGATCAAGCTGGGCGCCGACTTCGTCGTTCACTCGACGACCAAGTTCATCAACGGCCATTCCGACGTGGTCGGCGGCGCCGTGATCTCGGCCGACGCCGAGGATCATCAGACCCTGGCTTGGTGGGCCAACTGCACCGGCGTGACCGGCTCGCCGTTCGACGCCTATCTGACCCTGCGCGGGGTGCGGACCCTGTTCGCCCGGATCGAGCGGCAGCAGGCCACGG
Source organism: Brevundimonas sp. GW821-FHT10A07 (assembly GCF_059415785.1). NCBI lineage: Bacteria > Pseudomonadati > Pseudomonadota > Alphaproteobacteria > Caulobacterales > Caulobacteraceae > Brevundimonas > Brevundimonas sp. GW821-FHT10A07. The sequence goes on along the minus strand of NZ_JBWKNX010000009.1, from coordinate 24,206 downwards.
CGGGCAAGATCGCCGAACGGCTGGCCGCCCACCCGGCGGTCAAGGTCGTGCATTATCCCGGCCTGGCGTCCCACCCCAACCACGCCCTGGTCGCCGCGCAACAGGCGGGACCGGGCGCCATGCTCAGCTTCGAGCTGGAAGGCGGGACCGAGGCCGTGCGCGACCTGGTCGAGACGCTGGAGATCTTCACCCTGGCCGAATCCCTGGGCGGGGTCGAAAGCCTGATCGCCCACCCCGCCACCATGACCCACGCCGCCATGACGCCCGAACAGCGCGCGACCGCCGGCATAAGCGACGGCCTGGTGCGGCTGTCGGTCGGGCTGGAACATGTCGAGGACCTGATCGCCGACCTGTTCCCGGCCCTGGACGCCGTCATCCCGGCCAAGGCCGAGGCCGCCTGATTTTTTGCTTGCAGAGGGGGCCGAACCGGGGCAAATGCGCCGCCCCGGCCGCGGTCCCTTCGTCTATCGGTTAGGACGTCAGGTTTTCAACCTGAAAAGAGGGGTTCGACTCCCCTAGGGACTGCCACCGGATTTTAGGCGTTTGCAGGCGAGTGCGCCGCCGCCACCTTGCCTACCAACATATCAAAACGGCGAAGCCAGACCGCGCTGCTCGGTAAAGATTTGCCATTATCAGTAAAATAGCTAATATCGGGACATCTCAGCCGCCCCCAGGAGGAATTCGTGCGAGAAGTCAGTGCGACGGAATTCCAGACGCGGGCGGGGCTCTATATCGAGCAGTCCGGCAAAGAGCCGGTGCTCATCACCAAGCATCGCCGCCCCGCGCGGGTGCTGCTCGATATCGAAGAATACGAGCGGCTGAAGGCGCGCGACACGCGCCAGGCCTATGCGACGCAAGACCTTCCTGACGAATGGGCCGCGGCCCTTGAGGCGGCGGACTACGGCGAGGCCGATCCGAAGCTCGAGACCCTGATCAAATAGACCGCGCGTGAAGAAGCCGGAACCGACCGTCGGCCTGGTTATCCGCTACGACTTCCTGTGGTCGCACGAGCGCGAGAAGGGCTATGCGGACGGCGCCAAGACCCGGCCCTGCGTGATCGTCATCGCCGTCATTCGCAAGGCGACGGGCGGTACGGACATTCTGGTCGCGCCGATCACCCATTCCCCGCCGATGGCCGGCACGGTCGCCATCGAGATCCCGCACCGGGTTGGGCAGCACCTCGGCCTGGATGACGCGCGCAGCTATATCATCGCCAGCGAGGCCAACAGCGTCTCATGGGACGATCCCGGCATTGTTCCCGTAAAGCCGGGCGTACAGTGGGCTTACGGCCTCATACCCAAGGGCCTGTACGACAGGCTTCGCACGACGATGCTGGACCTTGTCCGGCAGCGGAAACTCAAGGCGGCGGATCGCAAGGCGTGACAGCCCGACCCGGCATTCCTCCGACCACGGTTAATCAATCCACAACCCATTTGGCCGGATTGAGGCAGCAAGCCTTTCGATTCGCGGACCTTTTTTCGGACACGCTCGGGAACTATCCACAGCGACTGCGGTTCATCCACGGTCGCTTGGTGCAGAAGCACCCCCTCTCCCCATCCCAAGAGTGGTTCATGTTCATCGCCATCGCCCGCCCGGCGGTGGAGCCCCAAGGCCCCGATCTCGTCGCTGTCCCCGGCTCTTCCGCCATCCCCGAACCGACACCCCGCGCCCTGCACGCGCGCCTTCTGGAAAACGCCGCCCTGAGACGGATGCGCGGCCAGGAACGCCGCCGCGAGCAAAGGCTCGACGACGCCGACTACTGGCTGCACGCCGCCCCCATGGCGGTGCAGAAGGCCAGCGCCCTGCGCGAGGACAAGAGTTTCGCGCCTCTTCCCTAGATTTTTCCGCCCTCCTCGCTCGTCACCCTCGGGCTTGTCCCGAGGGCCCACGTCAAATGCACGTGCTGACCTGAGCCGGGATTCACAGTCAGCGCCCCGATTGGGTGCGGAGTCTGCAGAACCGTGGCCCCTCGGGACTAGCCCGAGGGTGACGGGTTGAGGGAGCAGCGCCGCTTTTAACGCAGTTCCGGCGTCCGCCGCCGCAGCGAGGCCGTCAGCTTGGCCAGCTTCTGGCCGGCCGACTTGGGGCGGACCCGTTTTCGATGTTCCAGCCCGCCGCCCCAGCGGTCGTGGACGGCCGTGTCCAGATGGGGGTGGCGGTCATGCTGGTGGACGATGGGGCTGATCGTCCCGTCCGGATTGACCACCTGTCCGTCGCGGAAGCTCAGAGCCTCGCCGGGCGTCAGGCCCAGGGTGGCCACGCGGCCGTAGTTGGGCCGGAGGGTCGTGGCGGTCAGGCCCTGATGGATCGCCATGTTGAAGGCCGCCTGGTCGGCGCCGAAGGCCCCGCCGATCTCGGAGCGGGGCGTGGCGGCCAATGACAGGACCAGGCGCGACAGACGCGCGACCTCGGCCCGCGGCCCCAGCACCGTCCCGACGCACAGACAGGGTTTGTCGCCCAGTTGCCCGGCCTGTGCCTCGCCGAACAGGGCGCGCAGATATTTCATGTTGAAGCCGTGGTCGGCCAGGGGCGTCTCGGCCTCGATGAAGGCTTCCAGACCCAGCGGCGCGGGCGGAAAGGGCGCGGCCTGGAAGATGACGTCGCGCACGTCGCAGGCCAGGCCCGCGCCGGGCCGCTCGCCCAGCAGGCCGGCGAAGGCGACGAACCTCTGCATCACCGGATGGGGCGCCCAGCCCCGCCACACCGGCGCATCGACGGCGGTCACGTCATTCTGGGCCAGGAAGGCGCGCAGGTCGGGGTCGGCGTCGACCACCAGGGCGACCGGGCCGTCGAACACCGCCCGCAGGGACAGGACGAAGGGGGCGATGTCGGCGGCGTCATAGCCGGTGGCGTAGCCGACCACCGCATCCCCGTCAGGCAGGGGTTCGGTCCGGCGTCCGACCTCCAGCGCCTGGGCCAGCCAGTCCAGATAGTGCGACCGGACCGCCCCCCGTCTCATGACATCAGCTTCATGGCGTCAGCGCGGACCCATCAGGTCGGCGAACCGGTCAAACAGATACAGGCTGTCGGCCGGTCCGGGCGAAGCCTCGGGGTGGTGCTGGACGCTGAAGATCGGCTTGTCCTTGACCGCGATGCCGCAGTTGGTGCCGTCGAACAGGCTGACGTGGGTTTCGGTCACGGCGTCGGGCAGGCTGTCGCGATCCACGGTGAAGCCGTGGTTCATCGACACGATCTCGACCTTGCCGGTGGTCAGATCCTTGACCGGATGGTTGGCGCCATGGTGGCCCTGTTCCATCTTCACCGTCCTGGCGCCCAGGGCCAGGGCCAGCATCTGGTGGCCCAGGCAGATGCCCATCAGGGGCTTGCCGCTGGCGACCAGTTTCTGGATTTCAGGCACGGCGTATTCGCCGGTCGCGGCCGGATCACCCGGACCGTTCGACAGGACGACGCCGTCGGGATTGCGGGCCAGAACCTCTTCCGCCGTCGTCGTCGCCGGGACCACGGTGATCCGGGCGCCGGTCGAGGCCAGGGCGCGTAGGATGTTGCGCTTCACCCCATAGTCGATGACGACCACGTCCTTGCGACCTTGCGTCTTCGGGTGGCCTTCCGGCCATTCCCACAGGCCTTCGTCCCATTCAAACGCTTGCAGCGTCGAGGCGGGCTTGGCCAGATCCAGGCCGACCAGGCCGGTCCAGGCGCGGGCCTGGGCGATCAGGGCGTCCAGGTCGAACTGGCCGTCCGGATTATGGGCGATGACCGCGTGGGGCGCGCCCTTGTCGCGGATAATCTTGGTCAGGGCGCGGGTGTCCACGCCGGCCAGACCGACAACGCCGCGCCGCTTCATCCAGTCGTCGAAACTGGCGTCTGACCGATAATTGGCCGGATCGGTCGGCACGTCACGGAAGATGGCGCCTCGCGCCGAAGTGTCCGAACCGCCGCCCATCTGCTCGATGTCTTCGACATTGGTGCCGGTGTTGCCGACGTGCGGGAAGGTGAAGGCCAGGATCTGGCTCATGTAGGACGGGTCGGTCAGGATTTCCTGATAGCCGGTCATGGCGGTGTTGAAGACCACCTCGCCCAGGGCCGATCCGACAGCGCCCACGCCGATCCCCTGCAGGACCGTGCCGTCGGCGAGCGCGAGGACGCCAGTTGCGCCCGGAAGAATCTTGGTCGTCATGGGCGCGCTCCTACACACGAATCCCGCCCATATGGAGGCGGAAGACAAACGGCGGGGTCGTTAAGCCCTGCCGTGCGCCGGGTCAACGACCATCCGCATTCTACGCCGGGCCGACCAGACGGAACTGGGCCGCCGAACCGCCCTGGGCATGGGGCGCCAGCCAGAGATCGAACAGGCCCGGCTCAATCCGATACGTATTGTCCTCGCCGATGAAGCCCAGCTGGCGGGCGTTCAGGGTGAAGCGCACCGTCTCGCTCTGGCCCGGCCGCAGCGTCACCCGCTTGAAGTCCTTCAGCAGCCGCCCCGGCTGGGTCAGGCTGGCGACCCGGTCGTGGATATAGAGCTGGACCAGTTCCTCGGCGACATGGGCGCCCTGGTTGGTGACGGTCACGGCCACGTCCAGCGTGCCGGCCCAGGCCAGTTGGTCGCTCTCCATCTCGACCGGACCATAGGCGACCTCGCCATAGGTCAGGCCGTAGCCGAACGGATACAGGGCCGTATTGGTCGTCTCGCGATAGCGGGCCTTGTATTCCTCGATCGGCAGGTCCGGATTGGCCGGACGGCCGGTGTTCTTGTGGTCGTAGGAATAGGGCTGCTGGCCCGACTTGTGCGGGAAGCTGACCGGCAGACGCGCCGAGGGTCCGTGGTCGCCGAAGATGACGTCGGCGACGGCGTTGCCCATCTGCTCGCCCAGGAACCAGGTGACGACGATGGCCTGGGCGTTCTTGACATTGCCTTCCAGCGCCAGGGCCCGGCCGTTGCGCAGCAGGATGACCATGGGCTTGCCCGTGGCGGCCATGGCGTCGACCAGGGCCTGTTGCGGGGCCGGGACGACGATCTCGGTGCGCGACTGGGCCTCGCCCGACATCTTCTGGCTTTCGCCGATGGCCAGGACGATGACGTCGGCGTTTGCGGCGGCGCGAATGGCCTCTTCGATGCCGCCGTCCAGCGGGGTCTCGACGCCCGAGCCGCGCGCGACGGTCAGGGCTTGCGGATCGGTCATCGCGGCGCGGAAGCCGGCTTCCAGCGAGACGCGGCGCTCGGGCGCGCCCCAGATGGTCCACGGTCCCCAGACATTGTCCACATCGTCGGCGAACGGGCCGACCAGGGCGATCTTCTGGCTCTTGTTCAGCGGCAAAAGCTGATTGTCGTTCTTCAGCAGGACCACCGACTTGCGGCCCGCCTCGCGCGACAGGGCGATGTGTTCGCGCGAACCGACGACGGCCTTTTCACGCACCGGGTCCGTGCCGCGATAGGGGTCGTCGAACAGGCCCAGGGCCGCCTTGGTGGTCAACAGGCGGCGCACCGCCTCGTCCAACCGGGCCATCGACACCTCGCCGCTCGCCACCAGGCTGGGCAGGTGTTCCAGATACAGGCCCGAGACCATGGACACGTCCACCCCGGCGTTGAAGGCGAGGCGAGCGGCGTCGCGGCCGTCCTCGGCGAAGCCGTGGGCGACCAGTTCCTGTTCGGAGGTGTAGTCGGAGACGACGAAGCCCTCGAAGCCCCATTCGCCGCGCAGGATGTCGGTCAGCAGTTTGCGGCTGCCCGAGGCGGGCACGCCATTGACGTCGTTGAAGGCGCTCATGATCGACAGGGCGCCGGCGTCCACCGCCGCCTTGAACGGCGGCAGATAGACCCCGCGCAGCGTCTGTTCGCTCATGTCGGTGGTGTTGTACTCGACCCCGCCGATGGCGCCCGAATAGGCGGCCATGTGTTTGGCGGTGGCCAGGACGGCGTCGCGGTCGTCCAGACCCTTTTCGCCCTGGAAGCCGCGCACCCGGGCGGCGGCCAGCAGATTGTTCAGCAGCACGTCCTCGCCGGCGCCCTCGACATTGCGGCCCCAGCGCTGGTCGCGGGCCACGTCCACCATGGGGGCGTAGGTCTGGTGCACGGCCGAGGCGGCCGTCTCGACCGCAGCGGCGCGGGCGGTGCGATAGGCCAGATGGGTGTCGAAGGCCGCGGCCTCGGCCAGGGGCACGGGGAAGATGGTGGACAGGCCGTGGATCACGTCCGCCGCGAACAGCAGCGGGATCTTCAGCCGGCTTTCCTCCATCGCCACCTGCTGGATGCGGCGGCCGGTCTCGGCGCCGATGCCGTTGAACAGGCTGCCGACCTTGCCTTCGCGGATCAGGGCGGTGACGCGCGCGGGGTCCCCCGTGCCGTCCAGCGGATTGACCGCCGTGGGCATCCAGCGGAACGGGTCGGCGAGCAGGTTCAACTGGCCCGCCTTCTCCTCCACGGTCATGGCCGCGATCAGATCTTCGATCCGCTGGCGGTGACGCTGAACGGCGCGGGCGGTTTCGGCGGTAGCAGGCATGGGGAAGACTCCGGCGCCCATCAGGGCGAGAAGCCCGAGGCCAGACAAGAAGTTTCGACGGGAAGCCGAAGGTTTTACAGGTCGCGTCTTCATGGGGCGCTCCTTCGGAAGGTCGGGCGGAAGATCGGCGGCGAGATCGTGCGATCAGGCCGGGGAGGCATGTGGCCTAACCTCTGGCGCATGCCCCCGTCCAGACCCGCGCCGGATGTAAATGATGTAACTGACACGTCGGCGACCACCGCGCGCCCGTCAACCCAGGGCGATGTCCAGGAACATCATGCCCACCAGGCCGATCATCAGACCGATCATCGAGCCGTCCCCCTTGGACTGTTCGCGGGTCTGGGGAATGATCTCGGCGGTGACGACATAGATCATGGCGCCCGCCGCCAGACCCAGGCCCCACGGCAGGGCGCCGGGCGACGCTCCCACGACTCCGGCCCCGATCAGACCGCCGACAGGCTCGACCAGACCCGAAGCCAGCGCGGCCAGGAAGGCGGCGCCGCGACCATAGCCCAGCGAGGCCATGGCGGCCGAGACGGCCAGGCCTTCGGGCATGTTCTGGATGCCGATGCCCAGGGCGGTGGCCAGGCCCTGGTGCATGTCGCCGCCGCCGAAACTGACGCCGACGGCCGCGCCTTCGGGGAAGTTGTGCAGGGTGATGGCGATGATGAACAGCCAGATGCGACGGGCGAGATGCTTGGACTGGGCCGGACCGATGGCCAGCATGTCCACGGGCGCGAACCGGTTCATCAGGCCGATCACCGTGGCCCCGATCAGCACCGCCGCCGCCATGGTCCCCGCCGCCCAGCCCTGAGACGCGCCCCCGGCCTGAAGCACGTCGACGCCCGGAATGATCAGCGAGAAGAAGGAGGCCGCCAGCATCACCCCGGCGGCGAAGCCCAGCAGGACGCTCTGGGTCTGTTGTCCCGGCCGTTTGACGAACAGCATGGGCGCCGCGCCGACCGCCGTCATCATGCCCGCCGCCAGACTGCCCAGGGCGCCGGCCGCGATCGGGGAAAGGGATTCCATCATCCGCCTGCTGTGGCGGTGGATACGGCAAGAGACAAGCCCGAACAGTCGCGTTAGAGAAACCTTCATGTCCCAGGCCGCCGCCCTCCCCCCGCGCCCAGACTCCGCCACCAGCGCCGCGTCGGCCCTGAGGGCGGCGCGGCGCATCGTGGTCAAGATCGGATCCTCGCTGCTGATCGACGCCGAAACGCGGCGGCCGACGCGCGACTGGCTGGCGGCCGTGGCGTCGGATCTGGCCGCGCTGAAGGCCGAGGGGCGCGAGGTCATCGTGGTCTCGTCCGGCTCCATCGCCCTGGGGCGGGGGCGTCTGCCGAAACTGGGGGCGCGGCTGGAGGACAAGCAGGCGGCGGCCTCGGTCGGGCAGTCGCTGCTGATGGCCGCCTGGTCCGAGGCCCTGGCGCCCCACGACCTGGTGGTCGGCCAGGTGCTGCTGACGCGCGACGACACCGAACGGCGCCGCCGCTGGCTGAACGCCCGCGCCACGGTCGAGGCCCTGCTGGGGCACGGGGTCATCCCCGTCGTCAACGAGAACGACACCGTCGCCACCGAAGAGATCCGCTATGGCGACAACGACCGGCTGGCGGCGCGGACGGCCCAGCTGGCGCGGGCGGATCTGCTGATCCTGCTGTCGGACGTGGACGGCCTCTACACCGCCGATCCGCGCCGTGATCCGGCCGCCGCCCACCTGCCCCTGATCGAGACCCTGAGCCCCGACATCCTGGCCATGGGCGAGGGCGCCAACGCCCAGGCCGGGGTCGGAACCGGCGGCATGGCGACCAAGCTGGCGGCGGCCCAGATCGCCCGCTCGGCCGGGTGCGCCACCATCATCGCCTCGGGCCAGGCGCTGTCGCCGCTCAGCGCCGTCCGGGCGGGCGCCCGCGCCACCCTGATCGCCGCGCCCGACGGCCCCATGGCCGCCTACAAACAGTGGATCGCCGGCAGTCTGTCGCCGGCCGGATCCCTGACGCTGGACGGGGGCGCCGTGACCGCGCTGAAGGCGGGCAAGAGCCTGCTGCCCGCCGGGGTCACGGCCGTCAGCGGCGATTTCGAAAAGGGCGACTGCGTGCGTCTGACCGACCCCGAGGGCCGGGCCGTGGGCGTGGGCCTGGCCGCCTACGCCGCCGACGAGGCCGCCCGCATCCGGGGCCGCCGCTCGGACGAGATCGAGGCCATCCTCGGCTATCGGGGCGCCTCGGTTCTGATCCACCGCGACGACATGGTTCTGGACGACCGATGACCGATCTTGAGACCCGAATGCTGGACCTGGGCCGCCGCGCCCGCGCCGCCGCTGTCGCTCTGCGTGAAGCGCCGGCCGGCGCCCGCACACGCGCGCTGGAGGCGCTGGCGCAAAAGCTGACGGCGGCCGAGGCCCAGATCCTGGCCGCCAACGCCCGCGACGTGGACGCCGCCCGCGCCAATGGCATGAGCGAGGCCCTGATCGACCGGCTGGCCCTGACGTCCGCCCGCGTCGCCGGCATGGCCCAGGCCGTGGCCACCATCGCCGCCGTGGCCGATCCCCTGGGCGTGGAGACCGAACGCTGGACCCCTGCCAACGGCCTGGACATCGCCCGGGTCCGCACCCCTATCGGCGTGCTGGGCGTCATCTATGAGAGCCGACCCAATGTCACCGCCGACGCCGCCGCCCTGTGCATCCGTTCGGGCAATGCGGTCATCCTGCGCTGCGGCTCGGACTGTCTGCAGTCGTCGCTGGCCATCGCGGGCCTGATCGCCCAGGCGCTGGACGAGGCCGGCTTGCCGGCCGATGCTGTGCAGCTGGTGGACACGCCTGACCGCGCGGCGGTGGGCCTGATGCTGACCGGACTGGACGGCGCTATCGATGTCATCATCCCGCGCGGCGGCAAGAGCCTCGTCGCCCGCGTCCAGGCCGAGGCCAGGGTGGCGGTGCTCAGCCATCTGGAGGGGCTGAACCACACCTATCTGCACGAAGCCGCCGATCTGGCGGTGGCGCGGGGCGTAGTGGTGAACGCCAAGATGCGGCGGGTGTCGGTCTGCGGCGCGACCGAGACCCTGCTGGTGGATCGGGTGGGGGCGGCGCGCCTGCTGCCCCCCGTCGCCGCCGACCTGATCGCCGCCGGATGCGAACTGCGCGGCGACGCCGAGGCTTGCGCCCTGGTCCCCGCCATGACCCCGGCGACGGAGGCCGACTGGACCACCGAATATCTGGCGCCCATCCTGGCGGTGCGGATCGTCGATGATCTGGACGCCGCCACCGACCATATCGCCCGCTACGGCTCGGGCCACACCGAGGCGATCCTCACGACGGACGCCGACGCCGCCGAACGGTTCGCGGCGCGGGTGGACAGCGCCATCGTCCTGATCAACGCCTCGACCCAGTTCGCCGACGGGGGCGAGTTCGGCTTCGGCGGCGAGATCGGCATCTCCACCGCCCGCCTGCACGCCCGCGGCCCGGTGGGGGCCGAACAGCTGACCACCTACAAATACGTCGTGCGCGGCCAGGGCCAGATCAGACCCTGACCTTCTCCCTCCCCGTCCGGGGAGGGTGGCTGAGCCGCAGGCGAAGCCGGGTGGGGGCGGCCCAGCAAAGCATCCCTGAACGAAAAGGCGGCTCGATTCCGAGCCGCCCCCACCCGGTCGCTGGCGCGACCTCCCTCCCCCGCAGGGGGAGGGAGAAAACGCCTCAGCCGCGTTGCGGCAGGGCATAGGCGATGACGTAGTCGCCCCGCGGCGTCTCCATGAAGTGGTGGCCGCCCGCCATGATGACGAGATACTGGCGGCCGTTCTGCTCATAGATCATCGGATTGGCCTGGCCGCCGGCCGGCAGCACGTCCGACCAGACCGTCTCGCCCGTCTCGATGTCGATGGCGCGGATCAGGTCGTCGGTGGCGGCGGCGATGAAGATCAGGCCGCCGGCCGTGACGACCGACCCGCCGTTGTTCGGCGTGCCGATCTCCAGCGGCAGGTGCGAGGGGATGCCCCACGGCCCGTTCTTGCGCGCCGTGCCGAACGGCCGGTCCCACAGGGTCTGACCCGAGCGCAGGTCGATGGCCGTGATGCCGCCGTAGGGAGGCTCCTTGCACAGCAGGCCCGTCCACTTCACGCGCCAGCCGGCGTTGACGTCGATCGCGTAGGGCACGCCGATCTGCGGATCGCCGGCGCCTTCGCCCTTGGACAGGCTGCCGCCGCGCACGGTCGCTTCCTCCTGCTGGGCGATGTAGCGGGGGTCGTCGCGCGGGAACCAGCCCTTCTCGTTGGCCTCTTCGCGCGGCACCAGCCGGTTGTAGTTCGGCATGTCGTTATAGTTGGCGATGATCACGCCGCGCACCGGATCGACCGCCACGCCGCCCCAGTCCGAACCGCCGTTGTAGCCCGGATAGTTGATGTAGTGATTGGTCGAGGGCGGGGTGTAGTAGCCTTGGTAGTTCGCCTTCTTGAAGTTGATGCGGCACATCATCTGGTCGATGGGGGACATGCCCCACATGTCGCGCTCTTCGAGGTTCGGCTTGCGCAGGGTGGCGAACAGCGAGAACGGCTGGGTCGGGGCGCGCTGGCCCTGTTCGGTTCCGCCCGTGGTCGGGACCGGGCGTTCCTCCATCCCGTGCAGCATCTGGCCGGTGGCGCGGTTGAACACATACATGTCGCCCTGTTTGGTGGGCAGCAGCAGGGCCGGCACGACGCCGCCCCCCGTGGGATAGTCGATCAGGGTCGCCTGCGAGCCCAGGTCGAAGTCCCAGACATCCTTGTGAACCGTCTGGAAATGCCAACGCGGCTTGCCCGTCGTCACATCGAGCGCGACCAGGGCGGTGGAGTATTCATTCTCCTGCGGGCGACGCGAACTGGACCAGTAGTCGGCCGCCGAATTGCCCATGGGCAGATAGACCAGACCCAGGGCCTCATCCCCCGTGGCCGTGGTCCACATATTGGGCGTGCCGGGCGTATAGGTCTCGCCCTCGGGCGGCAGGCCGGTGCGGTCGGGGCGCATCATGTCCCAGGCGAAGCGGAGTTCGCCGGTCTCGACGTCAAAGCCCTGGATCACGCCTGAGGCGTTCCATCGTTTCTGGCCGTCCAGCACCTGATGCCCGGTCACGATCACGCCGCGCACGATGACGGGGGGCGAGGTGATCGACACCATGCCGGGATAGGGGTCGCCCATGCCGCGCTTGATGTCCACGGCGCCGTTCTGACCGAAGGCCGGGCAAGGCCGGCCCGTCTGGGCGTCGACGGCGATGATGCGGCCGTCCAGGGTGCCTTCGATGATCTTGGTGGCGCAGGGCTGGGCCGGCTGGGCGTCGGCGCGCACATGATAGGTCACGCCGCGGCAGGCGGCCGTATAGGGGATGTTCTCGTCCGCGACCTGGGGATCATAGGCCCATTTCTGCTGGCCGGTCGCGGCGTCCAGCGCGAACAGCTTGTTGCGCGCGGAACAGAGATAGACGGTGTTCCCGATCTTCAGCGGCGTGGTCTCGGCGCCCCAACGCTCCTCCGGCAGATCGCCGGTGCGGAAGGTCCAGGCGCGTTCCAGCCGGCCGACATTGTCCTTGTTGATCTGGGTCAGCGGGGAATAACGCTGGGCGCTGTCGGTGCCGCCCCAGGCGGGCCAGTCGGCGCCGGTTTTCAGCAGGGCCGGATCATTATAGGCGCCGCGCGGTCCGGGCAGCCGGTTCTCGACGCCGGCCTGGTTGGCCTGGGCGACGACAAACCCGAACACCACGGTCAGAACCGCCAGCCCCAGGGCGCCGCCCCCGGCCAACCGCTTGCCGCCGTGCGGCTTCAGCACGGGCAGGGTCGCCAGAACCAGGACCATCAAGACCAGAGGCCCCACCAGCCGGGGCACCAGGGCCCAGCCGTCCAGACCCGTCTCCCACAAGGCCCACACGAGGGTGAAGAGGAAGGCGGCGCCATAGACCCACACGCCCCTGACGTCCCGCAACACCAGCAGGGCGCCGGCGACGATCAGCATCAGGCCCACGACCAGATAGTACCAGGAACCGCCCAGGCTCAGGAGCTGAACGCCGCCGACGGCGAGGATCCCGCCGATCAGAAAAATCAAAACACCCAGGAGGAGGGTCAACCACCCACCCCATCCGCTCGGCGTGGTCCATCGCGGCATGGCGGTTCCCTTGAGAAATTAGAATGGAAAGCCAACGACCGCGAGCCGGGGAGGTTCCGGCAAAGATTGGAGACGCCTGAAACCTGTTTCCCCAACCTCGCCGATAGCGCAATTTGCTGTCTCGAATTTCGACATATCAGGATGCCTATTGCAACTTGAGCAGCCGCGAACGGGTCTCAGCAATAATATTTGCCTAGGCCGGACCATTCGCGGCATAAGCGCGTCATGCACAAGACCCTGAAGCAAGGCGGGACTTTCGTCGTCGAACCACGCCGCCTCTCGAAGGCCACAGCCGAACTGCGCGCACGCGGGTTCGGCGAGATCACGATTCCGCCCTCGACCGAGACGGCCGAGAAACAGGCGTCGCGCTGCACCGACTGCGGCGTGCCGTTCTGCCAGAACGCCTGTCCGCTTCAGAACAATATTCCCGACTGGCTGCGCCTGTCGGCCGAGAACGAGCCGCGCGAGGCCTGGCGCGTCGCGTCGCTGACCTCGACCATGCCCGAGATCTGCGGCCGCATCTGTCCGCAGGACCGGCTGTGCGAGGGCGCCTGCACCCTGAACCAGTCCGGCTGGGACGCGGTGACCATCGGCTCGGTCGAGGCCTGGCTGGGCGATCAGGCCTTCGCCAACGGCTGGGTCGAACCGATCCGCCCGGCCGCCGAACGCGGCGAGAGCGTCGGCATCGTCGGCGCGGGGCCGGCCGGCATGGCCGCCGCCGACCGTCTGCGCAGCGAGGGCTATCAGGTCACGGTGTATGATCGGCATGACCGGGCCGGGGGCCTGCTGATCTACGGCATCCCCGGCTTCAAGCTGGAGAAGCACGTGGTCCAGCGCCGCGTGGACCGTCTGATCGACGGCGGCGTCCAGTTCGTCCTGGGCTGCGAGATCGGCAAGGACGTGACCCTGGCCGAACTGCGCGAGCGTCATGACGTGGTCCTGCTGGCCATGGGGGTCTATCAGCCGCGCATCCTGTCGGCGCCGGGCCGGGGTCCGGATTCGACCGTCGCGGCCCTGTCCTATCTGACGCACCAGAACCGACGCGACCTGGGCGACGCCGAGGAAGACGGCTGGCACGAGGCGCGCGGCAAGCGGGTGGTGGTCATCGGCGGCGGCGACACCGCCATGGACTGCGTCCGCACCGCCGTTCGCCAGGGCGCGGCGTCCGTCACCTGCCTGTATCGGCGCGATCGCGAGAACATGCCCGGCTCGGCCCGCGAAGTTGTCAACGCCGAGGAGGAAGGCGTCGTCTTCGAATGGCTGGGCGCGCCCAAGGCCCTGCTGTCCCAGGGCGACCGCGTCACCGGCGTGCGCGCCGCGCGGATGCAGCTGACCGAGGCGGCCCCCGGACAGCGTCGCGATATCGTGCCCGTCCCCGGCGCCGACTTCGACATTCCGGCCGACATCGTCATCGAGGCCCTGGGCTTCTCGCCCGAGCCGTTCGCGGCGCATGAGCCCGATCTGCGTCTGCGTGACGACGGCACCATCAAGGTCGGATCCGTCAGCTTCGCCACCAGCCTGCCCGGCGTCTTCGCCGCCGGCGACGCGGTGCGCGGCGCCTCACTGGTCGTCTGGGCCGTGCGCGAGGGCCAGGACGCCGCCGCCGAAATCGACCGTTACTTCAAGACCCGCACCGAGGAGGTCGCGGCATGACCGATTGGCTGAACAAGTACGAAGAGACCCGCGACCGCCTGGAAGCCGGCCACGCCTATGACCGCGCCTCCGAGCGCGACGCCTGCGGCGTGGGCCTGGTCTGCTCCATCGACGGCAGCCCGCGTCGCGACGTGGTGGAATATGCGATCCGCAGCCTGAAGGCCGTGGCTCACCGCGGCGCGGTCGATCCCGACGGCCTGTCGGGCGACGGGGCCGGCATCATGGCCGAACTGCCCCAGGGCTTCTTCGCCGAACAGGTGGCCTCCATCGGCCAGTCCCTGCGTCCCGGCCCGATCTGCGTCGGCCAGGTCTTCCTGCCGCGCACCGACCTGGGCGCCCAGGACCGCGCCCGCGCCATCGTCGAGACCGAGGCCCTGCGCGCCGGCTTCTGGATCTATGGCTGGCGTCAGACGCCCATCGACCTGTCGGTGGTCGGGACCAAGGCCGGGGCGACCCGGCCCGAGATCGAACAGATCATGCTGGCCCCGCCCTTGGACGACGCCGGACAGCCGCTGGACGGCGAGGCGCTGGAGCGCGAACTGTATCTGTGCCGCCGCCGCATCGAGAAGACGGTCAAGACCGAGAACCTGGCCGCCGTCTATATCTGCACCCTGTCCGCGCGCTCCATCGCCTACAAGGGGATGGTGCGGGCCGAACTGCTGGGGAACCTGTATCCCGACCTGGAGGATCCGCGTTTCGTCTCGGCCTACGCCGTCTTCCACCAGCGCTATTCGACCAACACCTTCCCCGAATGGAAGCTGGCCCAGCCCTTCCGCATGATGGCCCACAACGGCGAGATCAACACGCTGAAAGGCAACCTCAACTGGATGAAGTCGCACGAGATCCGCATGGCCGCCCAGGCCTTCGGCGACCGTGACCGCGAGGTGAAGCCGGTGGTCCAGCCGGGCGGATCGGACTCGGCCGCGCTGGACAATGTCATGGAGGTGCTGGTCCACGCCGGGCGCCCCGCCCCCATGGCCAAGGCGCTGCTGATCCCCGAAGCCTGGGCCAAGGACGACGTGGTCATGCCGCCCGAACACCGGGCCTTCTACGCCTATTGCAACGCGGTCATGGAGCCGTGGGACGGCCCGGCCGCCATCTGCGCCGCCGACGGCCGCTGGATCGTGGCGGGCAAGGACCGCAACGGCCTGCGCCCCCTGCGCGCCGTCGAGACCGTCGACGGCCTGCTGATGGCCGGGTCGGAAGCCGGCCTAGTGCCCATCCCCGAAAGCCGGGTGAAGCGCCGTCTGCACATCGGCCCAGGCAAGCTGATCGCTGTCGATATGAAGCATGGCCGTCTGTACGACGAGCATGAGGCCATCGACGCCCTGGCCGCCGCCCACCCCTATACCGAGTGGCTGGACAATATGGTGGATCTGGAGCCGATCATCGGCCCCGGACCCGAGCCGCGCTCGACCTCGGGCGAAGACCTGACGCGCCGCCAGATCGCCGCCGGCTACAGCCGCGAGGACCTGGACCTGCTGCTGGACGCCCTGGTGCGCGACGGCAAGGAAGCGGTCGGCTCAATGGGCGACGACGCCCCGCCGGCGGTGCTGTCGGCCCTGCCGCGCCCGCTGAGCCACTATTTCCGCCAGAACTTCAGCCAGGTCACCAATCCGCCCATCGACCCGCTGCGCGAAGCCGGGGCCATGAGCCTGAAGACCCGGTTCAAGAACCTGGGCAATATCCTGGCCCAGGAAGCGGCCCAGACCGACGTCTTCGTGCTGGACAGCCCGGTGCTGACCAACGGCATGTACGAGCGGATGATCGAGACGGTCGGGGCCGGTTCGACCGTGGTCATCGACTGCAGCTATGACACCCCGTCCGAGGACGCGCGGCCCGGCGCCGGCCTGCGCGCGGCGCTGGACCGGATCATGGACGAGGCCGAGGCCGCCGCCCGTGACGGCGCGGCCCTGATCGTGCTGACGGATCAGCAGGGGTCGGCGGGGCGTCTGGCCGCGCCGATGATCCTGGCCACGGCCGGGGTTCACGGCCGCCTGACCCAGGCGGGTCTGCGCTCCTATTGCTCCATCGTGGTCCGCACGGCCGAGACCCTGGACCCGCACGGGTTCGCGGTCCTGGTCGGGGTCGGCGCGACCACCGTCAACGCCTGGCTGGCCCAGGACCTGTTCCAGGAGCGTCTGGACCGGGGTCTGTATCCCGGCCTGACGCTGCGCGACGCCTGCCTGAACTACAAGAAGGGCATCGAGGCGGGTCTGCTGAAGACCCTGGCGCGCAAGGGGATCAGCGTCATCTCCGCCTATCGCGGCGGCTGCGAGTTCGAGGTCTTGGGCCTGTCGCGCGCCCTGACGGCCGAATTCTTCCCCGGCGCCCCGTCGCGCATCTCCGGCATCGGCCTGGCCGGTCTGGAACAGGCGGCGATGAAGCGGCACACGGTCGCCTGGGGCGAGGCCCGGCCCTCGCCCGCCATCGGCGGCTTCTTCAAGATCCGCTCGGGCGGCGAGGCCCACGCCCACGAGGCCAAGACCATCCACCTGCTGCAGGACGCCTGCAACCGCGGCGACTATCGCCGGTTCAAGCAGTTCTCGGAGGCCGTCAGAAACCAGCCGGACCTGTCATTGCGCGACCTGCTGGACTTCCGCGAGGGCGTCGCCATCCCGGTCGATCAGGTCGAGAGCGTGTCCGACATCCGCCGCCGCTTCCTGACCCAGGCCATGTCCCTGGGCGCTTTGGGCCCCGAGGCGCACGAGACGCTGAACATCGCCATGAACCGCATCGGCGCCCGCTCGGTCTCGGGCGAGGGCGGCGAGGATCCGGAACGCTATCACCCGCGCGCCAATGGCGACGACGCCAACTCGGCCGTCAAACAGGTGGCCTCGGGCCGGTTCGGCGTCACGGCCGAATATCTGAACCAGTGCCGCGAGATCGAGATCAAGGTGGCCCAGGGCGCCAAGCCCGGCGAGGGCGGGCAACTGCCCGGCTTCAAGGTCACCGAGTTCATCGCCCGGATGCGCCACGCCGTGCCCGGCACCACCCTGATCAGCCCGCCGCCGCACCACGACATCTATTCGATCGAGGACTTGGCCCAGCTGATCTATGATCTGAAGGCCATCAATCCCGACGCCAAGGTGACGGTGAAACTGGTGTCCGCCTCGGGCATCGGGGCCATTGCGTCCGGGGTGGCCAAGGCCAACGCCGACGCCATCCTGATCGCCGGCCACAATGGCGGCACCGGCGCCTCGCCCCAGACCTCGATCAAGCACGCTGGCCTGCCGTGGGAGATCGGCCTGGCCGAAGCCCATCAGGTGCTGACGCTGAACAATCTGCGCGGCACCGTGACGCTGCGGACCGACGGCGGGGTCCGCACCGGCCGCGACGTGGTCATCGCCGCCATGCTGGGCGCCGAGGAATACGGCGTGGGCACCGCCGCCCTGATCGCCATGGGCTGTCTGATGGTGCGCCAGTGCCATTCGAACACCTGCCCCGTCGGCGTCTGTTCGCAGGACGAGCGGCTGCGCGAGAAGTTCACCGGCACCCCGGACAAGGTCGTGAACCTGTTCACCTTCATCGCCGAGGAGACGCGCGAGATCCTGGCCTCGATCGGCGCCCGGACGATGGACGAGATCATCGGCCGCACCGACCTGTTGCGTCAGGTCCGGCGCGGCGGATCGCACCTGGACGACCTGGACCTGAACCCCCTGCTGGTTCGGGTGGACGAGGGCGCGGCGGGCAAATGGGCGGACAAGGGCCGCAAGCCCATCGCCGACAGCCTGGACGCCCGAGTGCTGAAGGACGCGGTCCGCTTCCTGGATCGCGGCCAGACGCTGGAGCTGTCCTATCCGCTGAACAACACCCAGCGCACGGTGGGCGCCGCCGTGTCGTCCGCCATCGTGCGGCGGTTCGGGGCGCAGGGGCCGGCCGGTCGGCTGAAGCTGCGTCTGGAAGGCATCGCCGGCCAGAGCTTCGGCGCCTTCGCCGCCAAGGGGCTGGAGTTGCACCTGACGGGCGAGGCCAACGACTATGTCGGCAAGGGCCTGTCGGGCGCCGAAATCTCGATCCGCACGCCGGAATGGCGCGAGGACCAGCTGATCTGCGGCAACACCACCCTGTATGGCGCGACCTCGGGCCGGCTGTTCGTGGCCGGTGCGGCGGGCGAGCGGTTCGCGGTGCGCAACTCGGGCGCCGAGGCCGTCGTCGAGGGTCTGGGCGCGCATGGCTGTGAGTATATGACCGGCGGCCGGGTGGTCGTGCTGGGCGGAGTCGGATGGAATCTGGCGGCGGGCATGAGCGGCGGCGAGCTGTTCGTGCTGGACCAGCCAGGTTACGCCGAACGCGCCCTGAACGGCGACCTGGCGGGCGTGGCCGACATCGACGAAGCGGCGGCCGAACGGCTGCGCGGACTGGTCGAGGCCCACCTGGCGGCGACCGGTTCGCCGCTGGCCCGCCGACTGCTGGGCGACTGGGACAACACGCTTGACCGTTTCGTGCGTATCCTGCCGCTTACGGACATTGTCAGAACGGAGGAACGGCTTAAGACTTCGGCCTGAGACCCTGGCCTGAGCCGTTCCTTCCTCTCCTCCCCGAGACGCATGAAATGACCCGACACGCCGCCCTGTCCGCCATCGCTGTTGCCGGGGCGGCGTCGCTCGCCTCTCCGGCCCTGGCGGCGGCCCCCGCCCTGCTGGCCCATCAGGCGCCCCTGGTCATCGACAATGCGGCGACGGCCTGGATCCTGACGTCCACCGCCCTGGTGCTGCTGATGACCCTGCCGGGTCTGGCGCTGTTCTACGGCGGCATGGTGCGCAAGAAGAACATCATCAGCGTCATCGCCCAGTCGGCGGCGGCCTTCGCCATCGTCTCGGTGCTGTGGTTCCTGGTCGGCTACAGCCTGTCGTTCGGCAAGGGGCCGGATGCGGTGAACGGCCTGATCGGCGGGGTCCAGGCGGCCTTCCTGAACGGGGTGACGATGCAGACGGCGCACAGCCTGCTGCCCGGCCTGCCGGAACTGCTGTTCGTCAGCTTCCAGATGACCTTCGCCATCATCACCCCGGCCCTGATCGCCGGCGCCTTCGCCGAGCGGATGAAATTCTCGGCCAGCCTGCTGTTCTTCGCCCTGTGGCACCTGATCGTCTATGCGCCGATCTGTCACCAGGTCTGGGGCGGCGGCTATCTGGGGAGCCTGGGCGTGCTCGACTTCGCGGGCGGGGCGGTGGTCCACGTCAATGCGGGCGTCGCCGGCCTGGTCTGCGCCCTGGTGCTGGGGCCGCGCCACGGCTTCGGCCGCGACAACATGGCCCCCGCCAACCTGGTCTACAGCGCCATCGGCACCGGCCTGCTGCTGGTCGGCTGGATCGGCTTCAACGCCGGATCGGCGGGCGCCGCCGACGCCCTGGCCGCCACCGCCGCCTTCAACACCATCCTGGCCGCCGCCGCCGCGGCCCTGGGCTGGATGACCATCGAATGGTTCGACCGCAAGCGCCCGACCCTGCTGGGCCTGCTGTCGGGCATCGTCGGCGGCCTGGTCGCCATCACCCCCGCCGCCGGCTTCGTCGATCCCAAGGGCGCCTTCTTCATCGGACTGATCGCGGGTCCGGCCTGCTACGCCGGGGCCGTCTGGCTGAAGCATGCGCTGAAGTACGACGACAGCCTGGACGCCTTCGGCGTGCACGGGATCGGCGGCATCGTCGGCGCCCTGCTGACCGGGGTCTTCGCCACCACCAGCATCAACGCCCTGTCCGAGGGCGCGACGGTGTGGAAACAGGCGCTCGGCCTGGGCGGGGCCATCGTCTGGAGCGCGGTCGGCACCTTCGTCGTCCTGATGATCTGCAAATTCACCACGGGCCTGCGCGTCACCAAGGACGAAGAGGTCGAGGGGCTGGACTATACCCAGCATGGCGAAGCCATCCACTGAGGTCACAGACAGGGACGGTTGATCCCGCCCCTGTCCGCCCCCATCTTCATCTGTGACCGGGAGCCTTGCCGATTGCGGGAGGCCCACGGTCGGTCGCTTTTCCGAGGACCCAGATGACGACGACCCGCACCATCCTGTTCGACAGCCCGTTCCTGCTGGGCTTCGACCACACCCGCGCCCTGATCGACCGCGCCGCCAAGGCGGCGGCCGAGAGCTATCCGCCCTATAACGTCGAACAGATCGGCGAGGCGGGGGTCCGGATCAGCCTGGCTGTGGCCGGGTTCGCTCCTGACGAACTGGCCATCACCCTGGAAGGGCGGCAGCTGACCATCGCCGGCAAGCGCGACGACGCGGGCAAGAGCGAACAGGCCTTCCTGCATCGCGGCATCGCGGCGCGAGGCTTTGTACGCAGCTTCGTCCTGGCCGACGGGCTGGAGATCGAGGGCGCGCGGCTGGAACACGGCCTGCTGCATGTCGATCTGATCCGGCCCGAGGCCGAGCGCCAGGTGCGGCGCATTCCCATCACGGCCGGCTGAAAAGCGCAGCCGTTCGAACCGCCCGGCGATCCGGGCGTTGTCAAAGCGAAGGAGGCGGTCCTATGACGCCGATGATGATGACCAAGGAAGATTTCGCCGGACTGGGCGCCCCCGATCTCGTCTATGTGCGCGAGGTGAAGGCGTCCGACCTGCTGGAAGAGGCGGTCGAGATGAAGGACATCGCCTTCGACCCGAATCAGTCCCTCTACGCCGTTCACAGCGCGGACGGGGAACGGCTGGCCGTCATGCTGGACCGCGACACCGCCTTCGCCGCCGCTGTGGCGCACGAGCTGGAGCCGGTCTCGGTTCACTGAACAAGGGAAAGGGCGGCCGGGCGCCGCCCTTGACCGCCGGCCTCTCAGGCGGCCGTGGCGGGCGCCTGGTCCTTGACGAACAGGGCCTTGATCGCATCGACCGTCCGGGCCTGACGCAGCTGCTCACGCAGTTCCGGCGACCGCAGGGCGCGCGAGACCGCCGCCAGGGCGCGCAGATGTTCGGCGCCGTCCTTGGGCGGGGCGAACAGGGCCAGCAGCAGATCGACCGGACGATCATCGACCGCTTCATAGGCCACAGGCGTATCCAGGCGCACGAAGACGGCCGTGACCCGGTCGATCTCCTTCAGACGGGCGTGCGGCACGGCCACGCCGGAGCCCAGGCCGGTGGAGCCCAGGGCTTCACGTTCCAGCAGGGCCTCGAAGATACGGCCTTGGTCCACGCCCAGAGCCTGGGCCGCAGCCTCGGCCACGGCATGAAGCGCCTGACGTTTCGACGAGGCGCCGCCACGCAGCACCACGCCGTTCGGCGCGAGCAGATCTGCGATATCCATGGGTAGCCCAACTCTAGATAAGCGACTGGCGGCCGCGGGCGCCCCTTTAGAGGCTCCCGCGGCAAAGTCAAACTAAGCCGTAAGTCTAATGCCCGTTCGACTTCTTCGTGCGCTCGGGGTCGATCCAGCCGACATTGCCGTCTGGGCGGCGATAGACGACGGACAGGCCGCCGTGCGCCGCATTGCGGAACAGCACCACCGGATAGCCGGTCATATCCAGTTCCAGGACCGCGCGACCGACCGTGATGGAGCGGATCTCGTGCTCGGTCTCGGCGATGACCATGCCCACGGGCGGCGGGCCGTCGTTTTCGCCGGTGTCGCCGAAGACGTCGTCCTCGACGCTGTCGGGATCCCGCAGCACGATGCTGCGAGCGACTTCGCGGGCGGCGTTTTCGGTTTTTTCAGGCGACAGGCCCTTGGGCCCGATGTGGTGATCCTTGAGCCGGCGCTTGTAGCGACGGACCCGCTTTTCGAGACGATCCAGCGCCTCGGTGAAGGCGGAATGGGCGTCGCCGCCCATGCCCGTCGTCACCAGAGTCTGGCCCGACGCGAGGCGGACCCAACAGTCCACCTTGAAGTTGTGGCCGTCCTTGGACACCACGACCTCGGCGTCTTCACCGCCGCGGGCGAAGTATTTTCCGACCCCGTCTTCGAGTTCCTGGGAGATGCGCGAGCCTAACGCTTCGCCGACATCCACTTGCTTGCCGCTGACTTGGACTTGCATACGGATAGAACGCTCCCGCCCGCATTTGGTGTCAATCGGGATCACCGATTTGTGGTCACGCTTCAGCCGGTCTTAAGCATCCTGCGGCGCTCGACGGAGGACGGAATCCTCAAGGCTTCCCGATACTTGGCGACCGTTCTACGGGCTATATCTATGCCCGCCTCCTTAAGGATTTCGACGATCCGATCATCGGACAAAACGTCGCCCCCCACCCCTTCCCCATCGATCATGGTTTTTATCCGATGGCGGACCGCCTCGGCCGAATGAGTCGAGGCGCCGTCCACCGACTGGATGGCGGCGGTGAAGAAGAATTTCAGCTCGAACACCCCGCGCGGGGTCGAGACATATTTGTTGGAGGTGACGCGGCTGACCGTCGATTCGTGCATGCCGATGGCGTCGGCGACCGTCTTGAGATTCAGCGGCCGCAGGAATTCGACGCCGAAGGCCAGGAAGGCGTCCTGCTGGCGCACGATCTCGGACGAGACCTTCAGAATGGTCTTGGCGCGCTGGTCCAGCGACTTGACCAGCCAGCTGGCCTGGGCGGCGCAGTCGGCGACGAAGGTCTTTTCGGTGTCGGACCGGGCGCCGGCCTGAACCAGGCCGTGATAGCGTTTGTCGATCAACAGGCGCGGCAGGGTGTCTGCGTTCAGCTCGACCCGCCAGCCGCCGGCCGGGTCGGGCCGCACATGGACGTCGGGCACCACGGTCTGGGCCGGTTCGCCGCCGAATCCGGCGCCGGGCCGCGGCGTCAGGGCCTTCAGCTCGGCGATCATCTCGGCCAGATCCTCGCCGTCGACGCCGCAGATCTTCTTCAGGCCCGCCAGGTCGCGCCGGGCCAGCAGGTCCAGATGGTCGAGCAGGGCGCCCATGGCCGGATCGAAGCGATTGCGCTCGATCAGCTGCAGCTTCAGGCATTCGGGCACCGAACGGGCCATGACGCCGGTCGGCTCGAACCCCTGGCAGACGGCGACGACGGCCTCGATCCGATCCAGGCTGACGCCGAGGCGATCAGCGAACTCGGCCATTTCGCCGCGCAGATAGCCGCCCTCGTCGGTGGCGTCGATCAGGGTCAGGGCGATGGCGTGGTCGGCGGCCGAAAGGCCGGCCGAGGAGGCCTGGGCCTGCAGATGCTCCCACAGGGTCAGTTCATGGGCGTCGGGGCGTTCGCCGTCGCCTTCGAAGACCTGGCCGCCCTTGCCAGCGCTGGACCAGTCGGACAGACCCGGCTGGGCCTCGTCCGTCATGCGGTCGCTGGTGCGTTCGCCGGGCGCGGCGTCGCCGTAGACATCGTCGGACCCGGCGTCCATCGAGGCCACGGAATCCTGGCCGACCCCGTCGCCGAAGGACATTTCACCGTCCGGGGCGGCGTCGGAAACCGAAACCGGGGCCTCGGGGCCCTCGCCCTCGGGCTCGTCGCGTTGCAGCAGCGGATTGCGCTCCAGCTCGGCCTCGACGAACTCCTCGAGCTCGAGGTTCGACAGTTGCAGCAGCTTGATCGCCTGCTGCAGCTGGGGCGTGATGACCAGCCCCTGCCCCTGTCTGATCTCTAGACGTTGCCCGATCACGTTCGAAAAATCCTGCCGGCGCGCCAACTGGCCCGGAACTTGCTGTGCAGGATGTGGCCGCACTGGTTAACGCCCGACAAACGCCGAAACGCCGGTCGCCCGTTCTGGCGCTACTGGCGCGAAAAAACCGCGCCAAACGCGTCCAAGGTGAAATCCGACCGCCGCAGGCCTACGCGACGCCCTTCGTGTCGCGCTCTCGCGCGCCGCTGGGTTCCGGGTCTCCACTGCGCTTCGCCCGGAATGACGAAATGGGCCAGCGTCACCTCTCCGTGCGCGAAGGCGCGGGGGGAGGACAGGTCGCGCTTGCGACCAGGAGGGGGCGACTCTGACAGGGGGGCTGACCGGGCCGGCTTTGACACCGAGTCGCCCCCTCCTAGCGCTCGCTGACGCTCCCGCCGGTCCTTGTTTGTCGCTGATCGGTTAGATTTCCCCTGATCCGGGACGCCCGCCTGAT